>CAZUVM010000113.1:0-6077 GCA_964623885.1 uncultured Verrucomicrobiota bacterium | reverse complement strand
CTGGCCCAAGAATACATCTCCGCCCTTACCGTCGCACTCGTCATGTTGATTCCGCAAATTCTCCTCCTGTTGCCTTTGTACACCGCTATGGTGGGAGGAGACCTGGTCGCAAAAGAGGCGGAAGACGGCACGCTGCGCATGATCCTTTCCCGTCCCGTCTCGCGGTTCCGGCTGTTATTTGTTAAATGGGTTGCCGGCGCAATCTTCTCTGCCGTACTGGTGCTGGTGTTGGGCGCGACCGCTTTGCTGTTTGCGCGGATTTGGTTTCCCTGGCGCGGGTTGTTTGTCTACTCGGTCTGGCCGGAGTCGATTTTCAACTTGGTGGAGCCGGGACACGGGTTAAAACTTTACATCTGCTCTCACTTCTTCATGGCGATCAATGCAAGCGTCATCCTGAGCCTCTCGTTCATGTTTTCGTGCTTCAACATGAAGCCGGTGGCTGCGACCATTCTCGCGTTGTCATTCCTGTTCATCAACATGGTGATGGAACACATCCCGTTTTTTGAACGCTACCAGGAATGGTTTCTCTTGTATCATTTTCGGGTTTGGTTGCTCACTTACGCCGAACCGATCCCCTGGGAACGGATGTACGGCTCGCTCTGCGTGTTGTTGGCCTTCCTGATTACAACATTTTTTGTCGGCGCAGCGGCATTTCAGGCTCGGGACATCAAATCGTAGGACTCCCTGTTTTAACGCTGAACGGCTTCAAAACAAAGCCTCCGAAAGCAGGTATTTTCAGCAGATTTTGGGGGTATCATTGGTTTGCTTTTTTCGCCAAAAACCTTACGTTTACTAGGTCAGCCGACGACCCTGCGACAACCCAAGATATGGGCCAGCAACACTATTAAAACCACTATATATAGTGGTTTTTAATCGGGTTTTTGCTTAAATAACAGTTGTGGATTTTGGCCCATTTTCTTAAGATTTTCTGGCTCTGATCCAGCCGGCAAAAAGCGCTTTTGCTGAACGATTTTTATGCCTGAGGAACACGTGCTCGAAGCTACTGAAAACCGGAAGCCCGCCACCGAAGCGACGGGACAGTACGATGCTGCCCAGCTTGGAAAACTGGAGGGGCTGGAGGCGGTGCGTAAGAAACCAGGCATGTATATCGGTGGCACGGATGAACGGGCGCTGCATCATTGCGTCACCGAAGTATTGGATAACTCAGTCGATGAGTACCTCGCCGGCCACTGCGACCATATCGACGTTACCGTGCACGTGGACGGGTCCATTTCCATTCGTGACAACGGGCGCGGGATCCCGGTCGACATCCACCCGGAATACAAAATTCCAGGTGTGGAACTGGTTCTAACTACGTTGCATTCCGGCGGCAAGTACGGGCAGGGAGGCTATACCTACTCAGGCGGCACGCACGGCGTTGGCGCCAAGTGCGTCAATGCGGTGTCAGAATGGTTTTCGGTGGAAGTGTCGCGCGGAGGTCAGGTGCACCACATGGAGTTTGAGCGCGGCAAAACCACCAAAAAACTAGAGGTCATCGGCAAGGCGAAAGGCACGGGAACGCTCATTACGTTTAAGCCGGACCCGGAGATTTTCCAGGAAACGACAGAGTTCAAGGCAGACAGAATTGTGCAGCGGTTGCGCGAACTCGCTTTTCTTAACTCAGGCCTCGAAATCACCTTTTTGGATGAGCGCGTGCCTGAAGCCAAGCGCGAGTCCTATTTTTATAAAGACGGCATTGAGCAGTTCGTCAAACAGCTAACCAAGGGTAAGCAGCCGCTGCATCCGAAAGTGATCGCTTTCAGCGGCAGACGGCCGCACGAATACACCCAAAACGGGGTAACTCGCAAAGCGGACATCACGCTGGATGTGGTTTTACAATACAACGACAGCTACAGCAACCAGGTCCTGGCCTATACCAACACGGTGCACAATCCCGATGGCGGCACGCACCAGGCAGGCTTTCGGTCCGCGCTCACTCGAGCCGTCAACCAGTACGCCAAGCAGAATAATCTGCTCAAGGAAAAAGACCCGCCGGTCACGGGTGACGATTTGCTGGAGGGTTTGGTTGCGGTGATTGCGGTCAAGCACCCCGATCCGAAATTTAATAACCAGCCCAAGGAAAAGCTGCTTTCACCCGAAGTCGAAGGAATTGTCAGCTCGATTACTTACGACGGGCTGATGTCGCATTTCGACGCCAACCCGCCGGTTGCAAAGAGAGTCGTCGACAAAGGCCTAAACGCCGCGCGTGCTCGGGAGGCTGCTCGCAAAGCCCGCGAGGCGGTGCGTAAATCGGCCCTCACCGGCGGCGGGTTGCCAGGCAAACTGGCTGATTGTTCCGATCGCGATCCGGCGAACACCGAGCTGTACATTGTCGAGGGTGACTCTGCAGGCGGCTCGGCCAAGCAGGGGCGCGACCGGAAGTTTCAGGCGATCCTGCCCATTCGCGGCAAGCTGATCAACGTGGAGAAGGCGCGCCTGGACAAAGTGCTTCAGAACAACGAAATCCGGACCATGATCACGGCCGTAGGCACCGGTATCGGTGATGGCGACAGCGAAGGCGCGTTCACGCTCGAGAAGTTGCGCTACCACAAAATCATTATCATGACCGATGCTGACGTGGACGGCTCTCACATCCGGACGCTGTTGCTGACGTTCTTTTACCGGCAAATGCCGGAGCTGGTGAAACGTGGTTACGTGTATATCGCGCAGCCCCCTCTTTACCAGATCGCGCGAAAGAAACGCGTCGAATACGTGGACGATGATGCGCAGCTAAACAAGATCCTCATCCAGCTCGGCACCGAAGAAGTGCGCCTGCGTAATTTGCGCGATGAAAAAGAACTCTCGGAAAAACAGTTGAGCGAAATTCTAGAGCTGCTCGAGGCGCTGGACAAATACAGCAGCGGTCTGCGCCGTAAGGGCGGAGATTTTGCCACTTACCTGGAGCATCGAAATGCTCAATCCCACGACTTGCCCCAGCATTTAGTGAAGGTGCGCGAAGGCAACCAGGAATCCGTTTATTATCTTCATGACAGCAAGGACCTGGCGAAATTTGCGGAAGAAAACCCGGACTTGAACCTCGGCCTTTCAGGGGAAGAGGAGAGTGATACCTCCATGCTGGAGCGAACCAAAAACGGTTCGAGCCGGCGCGCACGCCATGAAGAACTCTATGAAAGCCATGCCATTCGCGAGCTGCTGGACAAGCTGGCGCGCAAAGGCTTCAGCGTTGAGCATTATTCGGCTCAAGACCAGCCGTTGTTCGAACTCATCGAAGGGGAAGGAGACAAGCAGCAAGTCAAACCTTTGTTTTCCATACCTGAGATTCTGTTCAGCATCAAAGAGGTCGGGCGGCGCGGCCTACAGATCAAGCGGTTCAAAGGGCTGGGTGAAATGAATCCCAAAGAGTTGTTCGAGACCACGATGAACCCGGCGCGGCGCAAGCTGCTGCGGATCGATCTCACCGATGCGGTTGAGGCCGAGGAGATGTTTACGAAGCTGATGGGCGAAGAAGTTGAGCCGCGGCGGCAGTTTATTGAAGACAATGCCCTCAATGTAAGGAACCTGGATGTATGATGCCAGCACGCTTGACAAGTGTAGTCACGCGTGATGCGGCGAAAGACTATGCCTGACGAAAACGAACCAAACGAGACGCACGAACCCACACCGGGGCCTTCTTCAAGCGGCCCGTCCCCTTACGCGCCGAACGAGAAGATCGTCAAGATCAACGTTGCCGAGGAGATCAAGAGCTCGTTCCTGGATTATTCCATGTCGGTGATCATCTCGCGCGCGCTGCCTGATGTGCGCGACGGGTTGAAGCCGTCGCAGAGGCGGATTTTGTACGCGATGCATGAGCTTGCGTTGTATCCGCCGAAGAAACACATGAAGTGCGCGAAAATCTGTGGCGATACTTCAGGCAATTACCACCCTCACGGCGAAGCAGTCATTTACCCCACCTTGGTTCACATGGCCCAGCCATGGGCGATGCGTGAGCGGTTGATCGATCCACAGGGGAACTTCGGTTCAGTTGAGGGCGATGCTCCCGCGGCCATGCGCTATACCGAAGCCCGTCTGACCGCGCTCGGTGGCAGCCTGATGCACGACATGGACAAGGACACTGTGGACTTCGTGCCGAATTACGATGAACGGCTGACGGAGCCAACAGTATTTCCTGCCGCTTTCCCGAACCTGCTCGTCAACGGTGGCACGGGCATTGCCGTCGGCATGGCGACCAACATGGCGCCGCATAATCTGGGGGAAATTATTGATGGGATCTGCGCTCAGATTGATAAGCCGAACATCGAACTTCGGGAATTGATGCAGCATGTCAAAGGCCCGGATTTCCCGACCGGGTGCATGGTTTGCGGCTTGGACGGAATTCGAGATTATTTCAAGACCGGCCGCGGCAGTCTTAAGATTCGCGGTCGAGTCGGTCTGGAAGAAGTCAAAGGGGGGCGAGAGCAGATCATTATCACCGAGGTCCCGTACAACGTGAATCGGGCCGTGCTGGTGGAACGTATCGCCGAGCTCGTGAATGAGAAGATCATCACCGATATCACGGCGGTCCGCGACGAATCCGACGAGAACACGCGCGTAGTCATCGAGATCCGGCGCGATGCGATTCCCAAAGTCGTCATCAACAATCTCTACAAACACACCGCGCTCGAAACGAGTTTTGCCGTCAATGCCCTCGCGATTGATCATGGCCGGCCGAAGACTCTCGGTTTGAAGGAGTTGATATCCGCCTATATCGAGCACCGGCGGGAAGTAGTCGTTCGCCGGACCCGGTTTGAGCTGCGGAAAGCCGAGGAGCGCGCCGAAACCCTGGAAGGCTATCTAATCGCCCTGGCCAATCTCGATGAGTTCATCCGCATCATTCGCCACTCGAGCAGCCGGGAAGAGGCAAAGATCAAACTTCTGGCCTTTGATTTCACTCGCGCACAGGTTGAATCCATGGGCGTGCTGATCCGCAGTGAAGCACGTTTGACCAGCGGTCGGTATTCTTTCAGCGAAGCACAGGCCAACGCGATCCTGGAGTTGCGCCTTTATCAATTAACCGGCCTGGAAATCGATAAAGTGCGCGCTGAGTATCGGGAGCTGCTCGAACGCATCAAAGACTTGATGGATATCCTGGCCAAGGAAACGCGCGTCCTCGCGATCATTAAGAGCGAGCTCGTGGCGATTAAAGAGAAATATGCCACGCCACGCCTGACGGAGCTTGTCCCCGATGAGGGAGAGATTGCGATTGAGGACCTCATCGCGAATGAAGGCGTCATCATCACGCTTACGCACAATGGGCTGATCAAACGCACCAACATCAGTTCTTATCGCGCCCAGCGCCGGGGCGGCAAAGGCGTGATCGGGATGGTGACTCGCGAAGGCGCGACGGAAGAGGATAAAGATTTCATCGAGCACCTCTTTACGGCCGGCACCCACGACCACCTGGTGTTTTTTACGAATACGGGCCGTGCCTATGTGGAGCGGGTCCATGAAATTCCTGACATGGGCCGCGCGGCCAAAGGGCGCAGTATCGCGAATCTATTGGAGCTCAAGAGTGCAGAAACGATAGCCGCGCTGATTCGGATCGAGGCAAAGACCGGGCCAAACAAAGAGGACACTACCTGGCAGCAACCCGGGTTCTTGTTCTTCGCCACGCGCCACGGCACGGTCAAAAAGACGCCGCTGGAGGATTTCGGCAATGTCCGCAAAGGGGGGATTATTGCGATTGGCATCGATCCTGGGGACACGCTGATTGATGTGAAACTCACGTCCGGGCAGGACCAAGTCGTCCTCATAACCCGCGAGGGCATGAGCATCCGCTTTTCGGAAGACGACGTGCGCGCCATGGGACGGCCGGCTGCGGGCGTGCGCGGCATCACTCTGGACAGAGAGGATGCCGTGATCGCGGCGGCGATTGTCGTTCCGGATGCCACCTTGCTTGTGGCCGGCGAAAATGGCATCGGCAAGCGCACCTCCTTCGAGGAATATCGCGTCCAATCGCGCGGTGGCAAAGGTATCATCACCATGAAGGCCAACGAAAAAACCGGCGCGGTTGTGGGCGCTTTAACAGTGCGCGATGCCGATGAAATCATGTTGATCACCATTGGCGGACAGATGGTGCG
>CAZUVM010000112.1:0-10477 GCA_964623885.1 uncultured Verrucomicrobiota bacterium | reverse complement strand
AAACTGAAATCAACCACCAATTTGTCATCCGAATGAAGCCATCCACTTCCCAAGAAATGGGCAAACAACGGACCCCTCACCCCAACCCTCTCCCCTTCGGAAGGGGAGAGGGGGAAGCTACCCGAGCAGGCTGGAATCATGGTCGCAATCCACGTATGCAGCAGGTTGGGGCTCTCCACATTGCCACGATCGCGCTTTGCCTTCTGTTAACCGGTTGTGAACCGCCGAAGTCCAAACCGCCTCCGCCACCGAGAGTGACGGTCAGCCGGCCGCAAACCCTGACCGTGACGAATTGGGATGAGTATCCCGGCCACCTCGAAGCGGTCGAGATGGTGGACGTTCGCCCACGGATCTCCGGTTACCTCGAATCCATCCATTTCCAGGACGGAGCCGTAGTGAAAGCAGGCGATCTCCTGTTCATCATCGATCCCAAGCCCTACCAGGCGGAGGTGGACCGAACGACGGCGCAACGGCAGCAGGCCGAAACCCGGCTGGACCTGGCCCGCAACGACCTGCACCGGGCCGAGTCTCTGCACGGCACGAAAGCGATCTCGGAAGAGGAATTCGACAGCCGCAGCAAGGCGGTGCGCGAAGCCGAGCAAGGCTTGGCCGCCGCGCAGGCGGCCGAAGCCACGGCGCGATTAAACCTCGATTACACGCACATCACCGCGCCGATTACCGGAAAGATCGGCCGGCGCCTGATCACGCCCGGCAACCTGGTGCAGCTTCAGGGCGGCGGCGGCGGCGCGGCCAATGTTCTGGCAACCATTGTTTCCGTGGACCCGATCTACTGCTATTTCGACGTCGAAGAGGGTTTGTTTCTCAAGTACCGCGGGCAAGCTGCCACCGCGCAACTGGAAGCGCGCACCGATCCCGGGCTAGCGTGCGAGTTGGGTCTGGTGAACGAATCCGGGTTCGCGCACCAGGGCCGGCTGGATTTCTTCGACAACCAGGTGAATCCCAAAACCGGGACGATTCGACTCCGGGCAGTGTTTCCCAATCCGGATGGCGCGCTCATACCCGGTATGTTTGCCAATGTGCGGGTCCCCGCCGAAGCGCCCGGGCCGTCGCTGTTGGTGCCCGACGTCGCCGTGCTCTCCGACCAGGGATACAAGTATGTCTACGTCGTCAATGCGACCAACGCTGTCGAAACCAGGCCGATCGAACTCGGGCGATCGCACGGCCCATTGCGTGCGGTCCTCAAGGGCCTGACTCCCGCGGATCGAGTAGTTGTCAACGGCCTCGTAATGCTCAGGCCGGGAATCCCGGTTGAAGTCCAAATCGGCGACTCGTCCACCGCTAATAAACGCTAATGAACGCTAATTTCTTTATCGGCGTCTGTTCGCGCCTATTAGCGGTTAAATCGTTCGCAGCTTGCGAGCAATTTCGACTATTGCCGTGCCAAGAAGCTCGGAGCGCGGGCAGTCTTGCCCGCAGCAATGTTCGAAGCTTGCTGCGGACAAGACTGTCCTCGCTCCGCACCACGTTTTCGTGCTCCCGCTGGCAAACGTCTTCTCTGCGTTGCCTCCGCGCTCTTCGCTCCTCTGCGGTCAGTTCCGGTCTTTCCTTTGCGTTTAAACACTCAAACCGGGTCGTTTCGCCGCGCCGCAGGTTCCTTCAATGAAAAATTAAAAATGCTCAATCCTCAATATTCAATGAGTGATTACTCGCGGCCTCTCCGCGCTGTATCTTTGCGTCTTCGCGTCTTTGCGTGCGCGCGCAGCAGCGTTCGATGCTTGCTGCGGACAGAACTGTCCGCGCTACGCACCACGTTTTCGTGCTCCCGCTGGCAAAAGTCTTCTCTGCGTTGCCTCCGCGCCCTTCGCGCCTCTGCGGTAAATTCCTGTCTTTGCGTCTTTGCGTTTGAAAGTCCACGCCAGGTCGTTTCGCAGGCAGCCCATACCACACAGTCGAAATGAAATTTTCCCATTTCTTCATCCGCCGGCCGATCTTTGCTTCGGTCCTGTCGATTTTCATCGTACTAGTCGGGGTCATTGCGCTGTTCACATTACCAATTGCGCAGTACCCGGAAATCACGCCCCCCACC
The DNA here is from genome assembly GCA_964623885.1 of uncultured Verrucomicrobiota bacterium. Classification (GTDB taxonomy): domain Bacteria; phylum Verrucomicrobiota; class Verrucomicrobiia; order Limisphaerales; family UBA8199; genus CAZUVM01. The sequence continues at coordinate 8,430 of CAZUVM010000112.1, read as the reverse complement.
ATCTTCGTCATCGCGAGCTATCCGGGCGCCAGCGCGGAAACCGTAGCCAATACAGTTGCCACGCCCTTGGAAGAGCAAATCAACGGCGTGGAAAACATGCTCTACATGTCGGCCCAGTGCAGCAGCGACGGCCAAATGCGGCTCGCCGTCACCTTCAAGGTCGGCACGGATCCCAACACGGCCCAGGTGCTGGTGCAAAACCGCGTCGATGGCGCGCTGCCGCGTTTGCCTGAGGAAGTCCGGACGCTCGGCGTCATCACGCGCAAACGCTCGCCGACCATCGCCATGCTGGTCAGCCTGATTTCGCCCAGCGGCAAGTATGATCCGGTTTATTTAAGCAATTACGCCTACCTGCACGTGCGCGACGTGCTGGCGCGCCTGCCGGGTGTTGGCGATTCGGTCATTTTCGGGGCGCGCGATTACTGCATGCGGATCTGGATCGATCCGAACAAAGCATCGGCGCGCAATCTGACTTCGAGCGATATTGTCTCCGCCATTCGCCGGCAAAACGTCGAGGTCGCGGCGGGCTTGTTCGGTCAAGCGCCGCAGCCGCCGAACAACCTGTTCCAATTGGCGGTGATGACCCGCGGCCGGCTCTCCAGTGAAGGCGAGTTCGGCGACATCGTGATCAAGGCCGCGGGAGAGGGCCAAATCACGCGGCTCAAAGACGTGGCCAGGATTGAGCTGGCGGCCAGCGATTATAGCACGGACGCGCGACTAAACGGTGAGCCGGCCGCGGCGGTGGCGTTGTTCCAACAACCGGGGTCCAACGCCATTGAAACCGCCAACGCCATCGAAGCGGCCATGAAAGAGCTGAAGAATGACTTCCCGGACGGGCTGGACTATCGCATTGCTTTCGACACCTCGGCATTCATCCGCGAATCGATCCGCGCGGTCATCCACACACTTATCGTGGCCATCCTGCTGGTGGTTTTTGTGATTGTGCTCTTCCTGCAGAACTGGCGCGCCTCGCTCATTCCGCTGGCGAGCGTGCCGGTCTCGCTGGTCGGCACTTTCGCGGCCATGGCGGCTTTTGGTTTTTCCCTGAATAACCTGTCGCTGTTCGGGCTGGTGTTGGCCATCGGGATCGTGGTCGATGACGCGATTGTGGTGGTCGAGAATGTCGAACGGCATATCGCCGAAGGCCTGTCGCCGGTGGACGCGACGCACAAAGCCATGGATGAAGTGAGTGGGGCGGTAGTGGCCATTGCGCTGGTGCTCAGCGCCGTGTTCATCCCGACTGCTTTCGTCAGCGGCATTACCGGCCGGTTCTACCAGCAGTTCGCGCTGACGATTGCGGTCTCGACGCTCATCTCGGCGTTCAATTCCCTGACGCTCAGCCCGGCGCTGGCGGCCTTGCTGCTGCAGCCGCATCATGCCCCCAAGGACCCGCTCGCCCGTCTCATGCACGGTTCGGTGGGCTGGCTGTTTCGCGGGTTCAACCGGGTATTCGAAGGCGGCCGGACCGGTTACGTCCGCTTTTTAACCAGCGTGTTACGGCATTGTGGAGTCAGCATGGTTGTGTACGCCGGTTTGCTGGCGCTGACCTGGTTTGGTTTTCGGACCGTGCCTTCGGGTTTCATTCCGCCCCAGGACAAAGGCAACATGTTTTGTTACCTGCAATTGCCGGACGGCGCTTCCCTGCAACGAACGGAAGAAGTCAGCCGGCGGGTCACCAAGATTATTGAGCAAACCAAGGGCATCACGGCAGTGTCGGAATTCGCGGGTTTCTCGCTGGTGTCTTTCGGCAGCGGGGCCAACGTGTCGAGCCTGTTCGTCCGGTTGAGCCCGTTCGAGGAGCGGGTCAAAGAGGGTCTGACATCGGACGTGATCATCAAGAACGTGCAGAAGAAGCTCGCCGAGGCGAACATCCAGGAAGCTTACGTGGGCGTTTTTGGCGCGCCGCCGGTCGATGGGCTAGGCAGCCTGGGCGGATTCAAGTTGCAGGTCGAGGACCGGGCGAACCTGGGTTACCGGGCGCTGCAAACAAACACGATGAACCTGGCGTTCGCGGCGCTGCAAGATCCGTCGCACCAGGTCTCGTTTGCCCAAACCACGTTCCGGGCTGCCGTGCCCCAGGTTTTCCTGGATGTGGACCGCGCGAAAACCGAGTCGATGCAAGTGCCGCTGGACCAGGTTTGGGATACGCTGGCCGTGTATCTGGGCTCGCTCTACATCAACGATTTCACTTTCTATGGCCGACCGTTCCACGTAACCGCTCAGGCGGACGCGCCGTTCCGGGCCAACCCGGAGGACATCAAACGACTCAAAACTCGCAACGCGTTGGGTGAAATGGTGCCGTTGAGCACGCTGGTCAAAGTAAAAGATTACAACGCGCCGGTATTGGTAGGCCACTTCAACATGTACCCGACTGCGGAAATCAACGGCGTGACGGCCCCCGGCACCAGTTCGGGTGATGCCATTCGGCTGATGAACGATCTGGCGGACAAAGTTCTGCCGCGCGGCCTGCGCATCGAATGGACGGAACTGAGCCTGCTGCAAATGATGGCAGGCAATACGGCCATTTACATCTTCCCGCTCTGCGCGCTGATGATGTTCCTTGTGCTGGCGGCCCAATATGAGAGCTGGTCGCTGCCGCTGGCGATCATCCTGATTGTGCCGATGTGCCTGTTGTTCGCGATTTATGGCGTCTGGTTTCGCGGACTGGATAACAACCTGTTTACGCAAATAGGGCTGGTCGTGCTGATGGGATTGGCCTGCAAAAATGCCATCCTGATTGTCGAGTTCGCCAAACAACTCCAGGATGGCGGGCGGAACCGCGTCGATGCGGCCATCGAAGCTTCGCGCCTGCGCTTGCGGCCGATTCTCATGACCTCGTTTGCGTTCACCTTTGGCGTCATCCCGCTGATGTTGTCACACGGCGCGGGCGCCGAGATGCGTGTCTCGATCGGCACCGCGGTGTTCTTCGGGATGCTCGGCGTCACCTTCTTCGGCGTTGTCCTCACCCCGGTCTTTTACGTCGTTATTCGCCGGGCCTTGGAACATAAGAAATCACCGGCGCCCGTCCTGGTACCCGGCAAACCCAGCCTCGAAGTATGACCCCCTTGCACCTCGTAGCGCAGATTTTCAATCTGCTGTATCGCCGAATTGCATTCGGCAGGGCTCCGAAACCAAGCGGATCATTAAAACGCCTTGGCGCCTGCAGATTAAAAATCTGCGATACAGCAGAATGCAATTCTGCGCTACTGGTCTGCGGCTTCGCCGCGTTACGAACTTCGCGGCCCTGCAGTGTAGCGGATGCCGCTGGTTCGGTTGCGGCTCCGCCGAGCTACAACATATCGCAGACTTAGAATCTCCAAGGCCTCCAGACTTCCGAACGGTCAACCCTTTGTCCGCACAATCTCAAGTTTTCAATTTTCAATCTTCAATTTTCAATTCTACTTCTCCTCGCCCTCATAGCCGGTTGCTCCGTTGGTCCCAATTACCATCCCCCTAAAACCCAGGCGCCGACCACCTTCGCCAACGCCGCTCAAACGAACTACGCAATCGAACCGATCACGACCAACTGGTGGCGCGTCTTCAATGACGACCTCCTCAACACCATTATCGAGCGCGCACAATCGTCGAACCTCGATCTGCGCATCGCCACCGCTCGGATCCGCGAAGCTCGCGCCCTGCATGCGAACGCGGTGGCCGACGAGTTTCCCGTGGTCGAGGGAGTCGCCGGCTACACAAAATCCGTGTCGAGCGTGGATTCTTTGCCTTTCCCGCTCAGCCGCGAGCAACGGCAGCTCGAATTGTTCAACGTGGGCTTCGACGCCACCTGGGAGCTCGACGTTTTTGGACGCACACGCCGCTCCATCCAAGCCGGGTCAGCGGAGGTCGGCGTTGCCTTGGCGACGCGCGACGACGTGCTGATAACCCTTACCGCCGAGGTGGCACGGAACTATTTCGAGCTCCGCGGTCAGCAAAACGCCCTGACGGTCGCCAAAAAGAACGCCGATAACCAGCGGGAGACCCTTGAGCTGACTGAGGCCCGTCTGAAAGCCGGGCGCGCCACCGAACTGGACACCGCCCAGGCCCGTAGCCAGCTCCAGAGCACGCTGGCAGTCATTCCACCGATTGAGGCAGCGATCAAACATTCAATCCACCGCCTGAGCGTTCTTACCGGGCAGCAGCCGGCCGCGCTCGAACCCACGCTGGCCTCCGCCGCCCCCATTCCGGGCGCTCCGCCACTGGTCAATATCAGCGATCCCGCTTCTTTGCTCCGCCGCCGGCCCGACATCCGGGCCGCGGAGCGCACGTTGGCCGCCGCCACCGCCCGCATCGGTGTGGAAACCTCCGACCTGTTTCCACGGGTATTTTTCAACGGCAATTTGGGCTTTTCCGCCAACCAATTAGCAGGACTGGGCAAGTCCGGCAGCGATGTTTACTCGTTCGGCCCGCAAATCACGTGGGCCGCGCTGGATTTGGGACATGTTCGCGCCCGGATCCGGGCCGCAAACGCTCGCGCGGATGTAGAATTGGCCGGGTACGAAAAGACCGTGCTCAATGCCCTCGAGGAAACGGAAAATGCCCTGGTCGATTTCGGCCGGGAACAGGCTCGGCGGGATTACCTGCGGGAATCCGCACGTTCGGCCACCCACGCGATGAACCTCGCCCGGCAACGGTACGAGGGTGGAGTGATTGATTTCCTGCCGGTGCTGGATGCCGAACGCACCCAGTTGGACGTCGAGGCGCAACTCGCGTTGAGCGAAACACGGACGGCGACGAGTTTAGTGGCAGTCTATAAGGCACTTGGCGGGAGGTAATAGAATGAATTAGACCACCTGTTCGATCAACATTTTTTGAGCAAGTCAGAACAAGAAAGAGTCGAATTTACACGACAATGATGTATATTGTTGGTAGTAGTAGAAAGTTGTTAGCAAATGAGAAGACCGATTCAAGACGAGTTCACCGAACTGGCGATTTCACGTCAGCGCAAATACCAACTGCGGATGCAGCGCGAGGGGCGTTGCACGGAGTGCGGAGCACCCGCCGCCCAGGGGTCACGCTGCCTGAAGCACCTGGTAAAAGCCCGCGAACGCCAACGCAAGAAGAGGGGTCTGAAGCGACGTTATTATAACACGCTCAGTTACCGCCTCGAAGCCGCCGCCTGACGGGCGGCACGGTGAGGGGTGGGCCGACCCCGTCCTCTGGAGGTGAACTCCGCCCAGGGGAGGGCGTACTTTTCTCCCGTTTTCCTGAGAGCACGTGCTGGGAAATCCCCCTTTGAGTCGGAATGCGACCGGTCTCAGATTACAGCCTGCACCATTCGGGCTGCAGCGAGTCGGGACGTCTCGCGCTTCGGCAAAGATTTTCCGGAACTTTTAACCGGAACGATTCAATTGAAGGGAGCGCGCCCGCCTCGAGCCCAGCGGTTGGCGCCCTCGCCAACCGCATTCCCGCTTCGTCATTTCTACTCACTATTTGGTGAGCTTGGGTCGATAGGAGCCAACCGGCGGGGCGCCAGTTGGTAGCGCCCGAGGCGGGCGCGCTCCCAACGATAACTGCATCGTTGCGGCCTAACCTTCCTTTTCTTCGCCGCCTAATTTGCGGTAGAGCGTGGCCAGGCTGATGCCCAACACCAAGGCGGCCTTTTCCTTGTCCCCATTACAGGACTGCAGCGCCCTATTCAAATGGGCCTGCTCCTGTTCGCGCATGTAAGTCTTAAGCGCAGGCAGATCCTGGGCGGCGGCGGGCGCGGAATTGCCTTGCTCCTCAGACGGCGCGCGCAACGGATAGAGCGCATTGTCGGGTAATGCAGGCGTGAGTGCCTCGTCGGGACCGAGAGTCGGCTGCGTTGCTTTAACCGCGTCGACCAGGCTCGGCGGCAGGTCCGCCGCGTGAATCACGTCCCCTTCGCAAAGGGTGGCGGCGCGCTCGATGGCGTTCTCCAATTCCCGGACGTTGCCGGGCCAATCATAAGCGCACAAAATCTCCATCGCCTGCCGGGTCAACTGCAACCGCCGGTGACCCTCGCCGTCGCTTTTGCTTCTGAGGAAATGCGCCACCAGCAGCGGAATATCATCCCGCCGCTCGCGCAGGCTGGGCAAGGGGATGGGAATGACGTTGAGCCGGTAATAGAGGTCCTCGCGGAAACCGCCTTCTTTGATTTTCTTTTCGAGCGGTTCGTTGGTGGCAGCCACGACACGAACATTCACATAGACCGGTGTGTTATCGCCGACACGCCGGACTTCGCGTTCCTGCAGCACACGCAGGAGACGGCTCTGCAGCAGCGGCGACATGGATCCGACCTCATCGAGAAAGATTGTGCCGCCATCGGCTTCCTGGAACAGTCCCTTTTTATCACTAATAGCGCCGGTAAATGCGCCGCGACGATGGCCGAACAGTTCGGATTCGAGCAGATTCTCGGGCAATGCGGTGCAATTGATGGGCACGAACGGGGCGAATTGCCGGCGGCTGTTGAAATGCAGCGCCCGCGCGACCAGTTCTTTGCCGGTGCCGCTTTCTCCAAGGATCAAAATCGTACTGTCGGTGTTGGCTACCCGTTCGATGAGCTTGAACACCTCCTGCATCTTGGTGGCGTTCCCGACGATCTGGCTGAACTGGTATTTCTTCTTGAGCTGCTTGCGCAGGTAGAGTGTCTCGCTCACCGCGGCGTTATAGGAGAGCGCGCGCTGCACGCAGAGCTTGAACTCGTCGACCTTGAATGGCTTTTCGAGGTAGTCGAAAGCGCCGTTCTTCATTGCTTCCTTAGCCGTATCAATCGAGCCGAAGCCCGTAATGACGATCACGACTGCCGGAGGTTCGAGCTCGCGCGCTTTTTTCAGAATTTCCAAGCCATGCGGCCGTGTGCGGTCGAAGTAGAGGTCGGTGATGACGAGTTCGGGAGCTTCGCTCGTTAAAGCGGCGCTGGCGGCCGAACCATTCGTGAAAGGCAGCACTTCATGACCTTCCTCACGGAGCAGACCGGAGATCATCTGCACCATGGTCAGTTCATCGTCCACCAGCAGAACTTTGGCCATTCGCGGCAAAGTAAATCAAACCCCACCGGGCGAGCAAGCCGATAGTAGACGGTAAATGTCCGCAAGGCTCCTAAGCAGCATGCTTTAAGCCGTAAAAATTTGGTTGAACCGCTAATCTTCGCTAATCAACACTAATAGAATCAGGCAATTCGCTCTTTGTCTTACACCTGTCCCTGCTCATCTTTTGGTGAGCCATTTTACGGGCTTCAAGGATCTTGCTCTTCAAGTAATAAGCGAAGATTAGCGCGGATAAGCGGTTTTTCTTCTGGATGGTTACGGTTAAGCAGAGGGCGCGGTTCCCGTTTGACGAACAGGGTCGAGAAGCGCGTCGAGTTGCTGTTGGTGCAGACCGGAAACTTCGGCAGCGATCTCTCGAATGGTTCGGCCGGTTTCGTAAGCGGTTTTGGCAATTTGTGCGGCGCGATCGTATCCCAGGGTCGGTGCCAGCGCGGTCACCATGGCCAGGCTCTGCTCCAGGTTGGCGGCGCACCGGGTTACATCAGCCTCTAAACCGGAGACGCATCGCCGCGAGAAAACGCGGGCGGCTTCGGTCAGTAATGCAATGGACTGCAGCAAATTATACGCGGTCACCGGCAGCATCGTGTTCAGTTCGAAAGCGCCAAACGTGGCGGCAAACGTAACCACGGCATCATTGCCAATCACCTGGGCCCCCACCTGCAGCACCATCTCGCACATGACGGGGTTGACCTTCCCGGGCATGATCGACGACCCGGGCTGGGTGGGCGACAGTTTCAACTCGCCCAGACCGCAGCGCGGACCCGAGCCCAGCCAGCGAATGTCGTTCGCGATTTTGATCAAGCTCACGGCGGCAGCCTTGAGCGCGCCGCTGGCTTCGACGCAGGTATCGATAGCCGCTTGCGCACTGAAGTGATTGGACGCTTCGCGCAGATTAAGATTGGCCTCACGGGCAATGCCGGCAATCACACGCCTTGCAAAATCCGGATGCGTATTGAGCCCGGTGCCCACGGCAGTGCCGCCCAGGGCCAGTTCACCAAGGGGTTCAAGAGTCTTTCGCAATCGTTTTATGCTTTGTTCAACCTGAGTTGCATAGCCGCTGAATTCCTGGCCCAGCCGGATCGGTGTGGCATCCTGCAGATGCGTCCGCCCAATCTTCAGCACCGGCCAAAACGCCTCCGCTTTTTGCCGCAAGGCTCCGTGCAATTCCTCCAGTGCCGGCACCAGACCGCGAGCGATCCCTTCCAGCGCCGCCAAATGGATTGCCGTCGGGATAACATCGTTGCTCGACTGGCCTCGGTTGACGTGGTCGTTGGGATGCACCGACTTGTCGCCCCGATGCCCGCCGAGCAATTCGCCGGCCCGATTGGCGATGACTTCGTTGGCGTTCATGTTGGTGGAAGTGCCGGAGCCGGTTTGAAAAATGTCCAACACGAATTCGCTGTCCCATTTGCCGTCAACGACC
>CAZUVM010000111.1:0-15163 GCA_964623885.1 uncultured Verrucomicrobiota bacterium | reverse complement strand
CTGCGCCACCAGCGGTACCGGAGCCAACTCGGCTGGGATCAAATATGTCCCCGACCCGATTAGCCCGATCATGATCGGCGCCGGCCCCGAGCCCGCGGTCAGCAGGGTCGTTCCTTCCGAGTCGATCTATAGTCCCTATTCGGGCGTGCTGGACGACGTAGCCATTTACACCAACGCCCTCACCGTCAACCAGGCTCTAGCGCATTACCAGGCGGCTGCCAATGGCACCTATAGCGCTGCCGTGCTGGCCGATTCTCCGATGCTTTATTACCGCTTCGATGACTCGATTACTCCGGCCAATGCCGGCTACAATACGGCCTCTTTCCCGACGGCTAACAACTACGGTCTGGAGGGTGCAAATGCCAACGGTCTGTATCAGCCCGGCACGACCCCCGGTGTGGCCGGTCCCAGCTTTGCTGGCTTCGGCGCCAATAGCGTTGCCGTGGCGTTCAACGGCGCCTTCGGCACCGTCAACGTTGGCAATGGCAGTCTGCCTGTTTCTTTGAACCCCACCGGCGCGGTTCCCCTGACAGTGGTGAGCTGGTTCAAAGGCGGTCCGGCAGACTCTCCCAACCGTTTCCAGGAAATCGTTGGTCATAGCGACAGCTCTTATCGTCTTGCGCTCGGCCAGGCTGCGGGCGACAACCACTTCAATGCCGGTCCGGGTCCCGAAGTGCAGTTCGCCAATATCGCCGACCTAACCACCAATGGCTTTGCCCTCAATGACGGCAAATGGCACATGGTCGCAGGCGTCAGTGACGGGACCAATGAGTACCTCTATCTGGATGGCCGCCTGGCCAAGACCGCCAACAATGCCTCGGGTATCAATATCGTGGGCACCACCAACGACCTGGTCATTGGCGGCGATCCTCAATACACTTTTGCTTCCGGCACCGGTGAGAACACCATCCGCAACTTCAACGGCAGCATCGCCCACGTTGCCTTCTGGACCAATGGGCTTTCACAGACGCAGATCCAGCAACTCTACGACGCAGCGGACGTGCCGGTCACCATTGCCACACAGCCGCAGCCGCTGAATGTGAACGCCGGCACAGTTGCCGCTTTGAACGTCGGCGTCCGCGGCAGCGCGCCCTACACATTCCAATGGTATCACAATAATTCTCCGGTCGGCGCGAACAGTTCGACGCTGTCGTTCAATCCCATCGCTTCGGGCGACGCCGGCAATTACTATGTGGCGGTTACTAACACGGGCGGTTATGCCATCAGTGCCACCGTCACTGTTGCCGTCGCCTCTGCGCCGGTTCTGGTCCAGCAAAGCCCGACGGATGTGCGCGTGTTCACGGGTGCGACTCCGACCCTGTATGCGAGCGCTAGCGGCCCGGGTCTGGCCTACCAGTGGAGCTCCGGTACTGGCCCGATCTCTGGCGCAACCAGCTCGAGCTACACGCTTCCGGCTGTGACCGGCAATGGCACTTTTACTTGCTCGATTACCAATACCTACGGCGCAACCAATACCAGCGCTATCTCGGTGACGGCGCTTACGGACCCTGCAGCCGCTTATCCTCAAGTCGTTCTGGGAGACCACCCAATCGCCTACTATCGGCTCGATGAGACCGCTGGCACTACAGCGTATGACTATGCCGGCGGCTTAAACGGCATCTATACCAATGTTGTGCTGAATCAGCAGCCCGGTTACAGCACCAACGATCCCACAGTCGGCGCGGCCCAGTTCGGCAGCCTCAACCCGATTGATAGCTTTGCCGGGTACACACCGAGCTTCCTCAACTTTGCATCGCCGGCAGGCAGCCATTCCCAGTTCTCGATCGAAGCATGGGTCAACGGTGGGTATAGCCAAAGCCTCGATGCCGGCATCGTCACCTGCGGCTACGGCAACGGCGGCGAACAGTTCGACCTCGATACCGGCGGCAGCGACCCGAACCACAACTGGCGTTGGATTGTCCGTGACGCCGCCGGCTCCGCCCATGGCGTGAATGGAACTACCGGACCGCACGACAATTATTGGCATCACCTGGTCGGCGTATGCGATCAAGCCGGTGGAATCCTGAGACTGTACGTTGACGGCGTGCAGGAGGGAACCCAGGTCATCACTGCGACAGCGGGCGTCCTGGCTTGGAACACGCCGATGAGCATCGGCTCGCGGCGCTCGGCCATCAGCACGAATGACTACGACAGCCAGTTCTACGGTTACATCAATGACGTGGCGGTTTATAACTACGCGCTCAGCGCTCAGCAGGTGGCTAATCACTACTTCGCCTCCGGTGTGGCGCCGACGATGACCTTGCAACCCACAAACACGACCGTGAACGACGGCGGAACCGCTTTCTTCTATGCCTCCGCTAGCGGCACGGCACCGCTTTCATACCAGTGGTATGACGTGACCGGCGTGGCGACTGCCCTGCCGAACCAAACCAATGCCACCTTGATCTTGAGCAATGTGAGCTTCTCGACAATGAACAATACCTTTTACCAGGTAATCGTTTCGAACCTCTTCGGCTCGACCTATAGCCAAAACGCGCAACTCACAGTCGTCGCCGGCCCGCCATTCATCGACACGGACGTGCAGCCTCTCTTCACGATGGGCTATGTCGGCTCGCCGTTCACTTATTCGGTGAGCGTCAGCGGCAGCGCCCCACTACGCTATCAGTGGAAACTCGACGGCGCGAATATTCCCGGTGCCACCACCTCGGCGTACAGCGGCACGAGCTTGGCTGGAACCAATTACTACTATGTGGCTATCACCAACTCGGGCGGCTATGCCATCTCTCAAGTCGCCACCAACGTGGGTATTGCGGTGCCGACGCTCGACCCGCTCGCGTTCAAGTACCGCACCAAGATCACCTTCTCAGGGTATAACCGCGCCACCTCGTTACTCGACTTCCCGGTCCTGGTGAACCTGGGCACGAACCTGAATGGCTACTCCTCGTCGCAGTTTGCTTCGCCGACTGGCGCGGATCTCCGCTTCACCGACGCCAGCGGTACGCGCGTTATCTGGCATGAAATCGACGAGTGGAACCCGAACGGCGTGTCGACGGTCTGGGTCCAGGTCCCGCACCTTGCCGGGACTAACGATCCGGCGGGCACCAACAACTTCATCTACGCCTATTGGGGTAACTCGTCAGATACGACGGCACCTGACTACAGCACGAACGGCGCGGTCTGGGTGCCGCAAACCTTCGAGAATCTACCCCAGTTCCTCATGGTCTATCACCTCAAGGAAGGCGCCTTCCCGTTTGCGGATAGCACGCAGACCAACCCGGTCAGCGCCGGTACCGCACCGACCGCCGGGCCGGGGATCGTCAGCACTGGCGGTGTGTTCGATGGCACGAAGTACCTGGATATGGGCGCCTACCCGCTCCCGCAAGTCTTCACGTTATCGGCGTGGGTTAACCTCGATCCCGCGACTACCGACATCCAAACCATCTGGGACAATCAGCCTGGTGGATTTGGGAAGGCTGGGTTTGCGCAGTTTGTCGACTTCTACCAGACTGCCAACCAGGACTACCGCCTCTCCACCGGTGATGGCAGCAGCAGCAGCAGCGGCACGGAAAACGGAACCGGGGCCGGCTCAGTCAGCTTCGGCCAGTGGCACTTGTTGACTGCCTCAATCGCGCAGACCAATAACACAGCACAGATGTACGTAGATGGTACTCTTCTGGCATCGCTGCCCACGTACCCGAACTTCACGTTAAACGGTGACCTGAACCTGGGCCGCTTCAATAACGGTGGCTTCTACTTCCATGGTACGATGGATGAAGCCCGTATTCAGGCCGGCCCGACGACGTCCGACTGGGTCTGGGCGAGCTACATGACCGTGGCGCAGAACAGCGCGCTTGAGAGCTACTCCGCAGTTGGAGCTACTGGCGCCACGCTTACCTACCAGATGATGGGCGGTCAGCTGGTCCTGACCTGGCCGCAGGGCACGTTGCTCTCCGGCACCGAAGTCAACGGCATCAGCAACGTGGTATCCGGCGCAACGTCGCCTTATACCAACACCGTGACCGGTAACAGCCGCGAATTCTTCCGGGTGAAGGTGCGTTAATCGGGGTGGGACCCCGTAGGTTGTGAGTGAGTAAGCGGTCGGGAAGTGATTCCCGGCCGCTTTTTGCTCCTGAAACAAGAAAACTGGATTAAGTTAAGAGCTGTTGTGGTTAGTAATCTCCGTCGGCCTCAATCGAACCCAGAGAGATTGACCTCTAGCGTAGCGCAGACCTCCGAGTCTGCTGTATCGCAGGCTTCCAGCCTGCGAGCGCGGCTTAGGTTCAAGCGCCCTGAACCATACGCCCCGTCCCGAACGTTCGTTCTCACAGCAGTAGTGCGGAGCTATCTTTTGTTGGCGTTCATCTTGGCTCTCCTGGCCACGTCCACGATTGCTGCGACGCTCTCCGACGCGGCTGTAGACGCCTACAATGTCCGGATCGGCACACAAACCTTCGCCGGGCTTTACCAGTTCACCACGAACACGCTGCTGGTCGAGACCGCCCAGGCCATCTCTGGAATGGGCAGCGACCTCATCAAGATGTATCTCGGCTCGAACTTTCCCTTCCAATATCACCAGAATCTTCCCGGCAATGTAACGAATCTGACGACGCTCGCGCGTGATCTGCCCTCCTGTCGGCAGGTATTGGACATGCCGTTTTGCCACCTCATTTGCTGGGCGTATCCGTTTTCGAATCCCGACGCGCCGTTCCAGAACGGCAGCTATACTTCAACCGAGGCCGCCAATGATTATCGCGAGATGTACGATCTAACTCGCTACCTGCTCACCAATTACAACAACTCCGGCAAAACGTTTTTCCTCGGCCACTGGGAAGGTGACGGCTATCTCAACGTGAACAACTGGTCCACGAATCCAAGCCCGGCGGTGATCCAGGGCATGATCGACTGGGAAAACCAGCGACAAAAGGCAGTGGACGATGCCAAGGCCGCCACCGGCTACACCAACGTCAATGTTTTCTATTACGCCGAGGCCAATCGCGTCCGCGATGCTATGTTGAATGGCACAAACAATAACGAGCGTGTGATCAATTACGTAGCGCCCTACGTTACGAATCTCGACTATCTTTCTTATTCATCCTATGACGCGATGAATTTAGCTGCGCCGGATCTCTATGCGACGCTGGATTACATGGAAGCACATCTTCCGACCAACAAGGTGAGCAGCATCCCAGGTGAACGCATTTGGATCGGTGAATATGGCTGGGGCGGCTCGCAAAGCACGGCGCAACAGGAGCCGACCACGCGCGCCTACATACAGCGATTGCTTAATTATGGCCGCCAGGCCCTGCCGCATATCCTGTTCTGGGAAATGTATGACAACGAGACTAACAAACTTTTTTGCCTGATTGATTCCAACAACGTAAAAACGGCTTCCTACTATCTGCATCAGCGGTTCATCAACAACGCCCGGCTTTTCACGGCGCAGTTCAAGGAAACCAACGGCCGGCTACCGTCCGATTCTGAATTCGTGTCGCTGGTCAGCCCGATGCTGAACCAGCCGTTGCCCGCGCCGATCAACGTGACAGTAGGTAACCGTAGCGCGATGACCTTGAGCAGCAGCTCCGCGCGCGTCTCCGGCACGTTGGCCCAGGGCGTCTATGGCGATGATTGCGCGCGCGTTTGGGTTTTTTATGGACGTCAGGACGGTGGAACAACGCGTAGTGCATGGGAGGCTAGCCAGTTCCTGACAGTGAATACGAATTTTAATCCGTTCACGTTCAGCACGACGCTGAGCGGCCTTGCGCCCAACACGAATTACTTCTTCCGGTTCTACGCTACCAATGCCACGGGCGAAGTATGGGCCCCGGGCTCGTCAGAATTCAGCACCGCCACCGTGAATTCATCCGATTACGGCTCGCGGATGAAGATTTTTTTTTCCGGCTACAGCCGACCCGAGACATTGACGAACTTTCCAGTGTTGATCTGCCTGAACACGAACCTGTCAGGATTCAGCTATCACGGCTTCGCCTCAAGCACTGGCGGCGATTTGCGATTCACTGATGCCGGTGGTGTCGTCGTGATTCCGTACGAAATTGATGAGTGGAATACCAACGGCACATCATACGTTTGGGTAAGCATTCCGCAGGTATCCGGACCGTCGGACTTCATTTGGGCATATTGGGGCAACCCGCTCGCAACCGATCCCCCCGTCACATATACCAATGGCGCGGTGTGGACGCCCGCATATTCCGTTGTTTATCACCTCAAAGAAAACGGGTTTCCATACGCCGACAGCACCTGCCAACACCCGGCTCTGACCGGGGTCACTCCCGCGTCAACCCTTGGTGAGATTGGCCACGGCTGCCTGTTCAATGGGACATCGCAATTTCTCGATGCCGGTGTTGTTAATCTTGGCAGCTCGTTCACTCTATCGGCCTGGGTCAACATCTCGCCCACTTCCACCACCAACATCCAGACCGTCTGGGCCAACCAGCCAGGCGGTTATGGCAAGCCCGGTTTCGCCATGTTTGTGAATGCCTTCAATACTTCCAATCGAGACTTTCGTTTCGCCTCGGGCGATGGTGTCAACGGTCAGGAGGTTGGCTCCGGTGTCGACTCGGTCAGCTTCGGCCAATGGCATTTGCTCACTGCGGCGGTAGACCAGGGCGCTTCCACGGTTCAGTTCTATATCGACGCAAACGAAGCTGGCTCGGGCGCAATCGTTCCAGATTTTCCGATCGAGCAGGATCTGAATTTCGGTCGGTTCACCAATGCGAGTCTTTATTTCACCGGGATAATGGATGAAGCCCGTGTTCAGAACGGTGTTTGTTCCTCCAATTGGGTCTGGGCCAGCTATAACACTGTGGCCGCAAACTCGGCTCTCACCACCTACGCCACGGTGACCCAACAATCGCCAATGCTGGGCCTCACATCAGGAGCAAGCGCCATTACGGCGAGTTGGCCGGCCAGCGGCGTCGGTTTTGGTCTGTACAGCACGACAAACCTGGCGTCGCCGGCGATTTGGATTGTGGTCACAAACCAGCCCGCGCTTTCCGGCGGCCAGTGGCAGGTAACATTGCCGCCCGATAATGCCGGCGCACGGTTCTATCGGCTGGAATTTCGCTGAAGATCCTTTGGTGTTCCAACAGGGCGTAACGGTCGGTCATCCCGGCGAGGTAGTCGCAAATTGCCCGCGGCCAGCCATCGCGCCGCGCCCGTTTGCGCGTTTGGATCCCAATCGCATCGTGGTGTTCGAGATAATAACGGAATAATTCTTCAAGAACCTTTCGGGCGCGAACATGCGGTTCGTTCACCGCCTCATTGAAATAGAGATTATTGTAAAGGAAACGTCGGAGCTCGACATTCAAAGCACGCCGCTCCGTGCTATACCGAACCAGCGGCCTGGCCTGGAGCCTGACCTCGTCAGCGCTTTTCACTCCCGCCTCCGCGATTAGTTTCTCCGTATTGGTGACCACATCCCGCACCTGCAGGTCAGTGATGCAACGGATGATGAAGTAACGCCGGCATTCATCCGGCAGTCTGCCGTACTCCCGCGAAACGGTACGAGCAGCCAATCGCCAGATCCGGACCTCACGCCCAAGTTGCGCCTCGGAAAGCAGACCCGAATCCAGTCCGTCATCCAGATCGTGGCTATAGTACGCAATCTCATCGGCCAGATTTGCCACCTGGGCCTCAAGCGAGGGAGAACGTGCTACCAGCCTCTGGCCATCAATTGATTTATCGCCCGGCTGCGAATGTTTCAGCAAGCCCTGGCGAACCTCCCAGCTCAGATTCAAACCAGGGAAGCGCGGATATTTTTGCTCGAGATCCTCGACTATTCTCAAGCTCTGACGATTGTGTTCGAACCCGCCATGGCCTTGCATCAGCCGGTTCAGCACGCTTTCTCCTTTGTGCCCGAACGGGGAATGACCAAGATCGTGAGCCAGGGCGATTGTCTCCGCGAGGTCTTCATTGAGCTTCAAGGCCCTGGCTATGTTCCGAGCGATAGCCGCTACTTCCATTGTGTGCGTAAGCCGCGTTCGAAGGTGATCTCCGGTCCCGTTGAGAAAAACCTGGGTCTTATATTCCAATCTCCGGAAAGACCTCGAATGGATCACCCGGTCGCGGTCGCGTTGGAATTGCGTGCGCCACTCAGGTGGAGCTTCCCGGTACTTGCGCCCTCGTGTCTCAGCGCTCAATTGCGCGTAAGGCGCGAGGTTTTGACGTTCGAGTTGTTCGAGCTCTTCGCGGGTGCGCGGCATGAGGTTCACGACCACCCAACGCCCCGGCTTTTTCAAGCCGCGAGCAACTGTTGCACCGAGATTCCCCGCAACTCGAACAGCCGCCGAATGGCATCTTCGATCAAGTTGTTGGGACAGGAAGCGCCGGCAGTGATCCCAACCGTGATTTTTCCCGGTGGCAGCCAATCGCGAGTCTCCACTTCCTGATGCTTATGCTGGTCGTAATGCTGGATCAGACGGTCGGATACCATTTTCGCTGCGTTCTTGATGAAATAAGTAGCCAATCGCGCTTCGCCCATTTCGGCCAGATGTGAAGTATTAGAAGAATTATAGCCGCCGATCACTAACAGCAGATCGAGAGGGTCGCGCAGGAGTTTTTCCAGCGCATCCTGCCGATCCTGCGTCGCGCCGCAAATCGTGTCGAAAAACCGGAAATGTTTGGCCGCGTCCGCTTCGCCGTATTTGCGAATCATTGCCGCCTTGAGCCGACGCTGCACTTCTTCGGTCTCACCGCGCAACATGGTGGTCTGATTGGCGACGCCGATTGCTTGCAGGTGGAGGTCCGGATCGAATCCTGCCGAATAGGCTCCTTTAAACCGCGCCAGGAATTCGGCCTTGTTCCCGCCGTTGATGATGTAATCGCAAACGTAATCCGTCTCCGCCAGCGTGAAAACGACCAGGTAATGTCCATTGCCACTCGCTCGCGCCTGCGAACTCGTCGCCATCGTTTCCTCGTGCCACGCCTTTCCGTGGATGATGCTCGTCACTGCATCCTTCGAATACTGCCGGACCCGCTTCCACACGCTCATCACGTCTCCGCAAGTGGTATCCACAAACAGGCAACCCTTTTCCTCGAGCTTCTTGCGCGTGGCCACTTCGGTTCCAAACGCGGGAATAATGACAATGTCGTCCGGTCGCAATTGGTCGATTTCGTCGTCTTTCGGCTTGCCGGCGATTGTGACAATGCCCATGCGCCGGATCTGATCGTTCACCTCCGGATTGTGAATAATTTCCCCCAGCAAAAAGATTCGGCGATCCGGATAGGCGCGACGCGCCGCGTAAGCCAGGTCAATCGCTCGCTCGACCCCGTAACAAAAACCGAACTCCTTCGCCAGTTTGATGGTCAAGTCGCCTGCCGAAAGAATATGCCCGTTGGCGCGAATCCGTTCGACCAATTCGCTGCGGTAGTGCGATAGCACTTGCGCCTGAACGGCTTCCATGATGTCCGGGCGCCGTAGATTGACTTTCTGCGGTGCGGTTGGAGCGGTAGTTGACATACCTTAGAAACTGTAGCACGCCGACCCCCTTCGTCCAGCGCGAACAAGGATGCTTGTAGCGCAGGCCTCGGAGCCTGCTGTATCGCCGACCTCCGAGTCGGCGAACTACTGGATTGGTTCTGGCCCTGAGGAATTCCAGGCTTTCGCAGGCTAGGAAGCCTGCGATACGGCAGGCTCGGAGGCCTGCGCTACTTCCCCTGAGTAATCGTAATCCCCAGGTTATTTCGAACAAACGTCTGCGCCTGCGCAGTAGTGCTGTGGTTTGCATCCATGTATCCCGCAGCCATGCCGCTTGCAAATGCCGCCGCCGGCGAAGTGCCGACCTCGTACCACGCCTGGCTGCCATAATAAACAATGCTCGTGCCAGGTGCGCCCATCGACACCCAGCTTCCGCGGTTCGCATAAGGGGCCAATTGTCCGTTAGGATCGAGCGCGGTAACGGGGTTGACCCCTGGGTAAGCCGCAGGGTAAACCGGATTCGTGTCCGGCGTGTTGCCCGCCGACGCGAAGAATATAATATTTTGGGAACTGGCGTCCTGGATCACATTATGAAGAAACGTGCTGTCGCCCGGGCTGCCGAGGCTGAGATTGATGACTTTGGCGCCCGAATTGACCGCTTGGGTGATGCCGTTTGCCACATCAAACGTGCTGGTTGAGGCACTCGACCCATAGACGTCAATCGGCAAAATCTGAACTGCGGTGCTGCCTTTTGTGGCGTCCTGGATGCTGCGTAAAATCGTTTCAGCCATGGCCGTGCCGTGCGAAGGTGAGTTGGGATCAAGTTGCGCGTCGCCAGCCACCGAAACCTGCTTTTGCAAAAACTGATCCAGGTTATTGCCCAAGGGTTGCACTGCGGTATCAACCAAACCAACGATCACGCGTCCGTTATCCGGCGGCGGTTTGAGCTGCAAGGATGGCGGCGGGATTGGTACCGAACCGGCCTGCCCGGGCAGCGGCGGCCGATCGATCGAGTAATTGCTGTCCACCGACGAGACATCCGGATTGCTGGCGAGTTGATCGCGCGCGGCGTTGGCTGCTGCCGCGTCATCGAATTGCAGACGATAAGCATTGAGGCTGTCGATCTTGCCGACCACCTTTGCTCCGAGCAGCTTCGCAATATCATCGATCTTTGCTCCGGGCTTGAGCTTAACAATCAATTCATTGGCGATCAGTTTTGCCGGCGGTGGCTCCGGCGGCTTTGGCCGAATCAGTTGCGTTGCATTTAACCTCGAACTGCGGAAAACGAACAGCTTGGCTCCAGCATTGGTTTGCGGCACCAACGCGAAATTCACATCCCCGAGCAGCAAATGCAACGCATCGCCCGGCGGCAGGTCTTTGAATTTGGCCGATACATTGTGCAGCGTCTCAGGCTCTACAAAAACCTGCCACTTGGTGGCGGTAGCCACTTGCTCAAGCAAATCCAACAAACTGGTCGATTTTAGGTCCGCGCTGACCCGGTTTTGATTCGTGTTCCAGGTAAAAGTTTCGGCCGCCGATGCTGCCACAGACCAGGCAAGCCAAATCGCAATCCCCACCCAAGCGTAAGCTGCGGTGAAGATCCTCGCCGGTCGCCGGCTGTTCTGGTTCATCGAACTCATTGAAAATCAGACCGTTTTTCGGACTTATGCATTCGATTTTTCCCTTATTGTGAGGTGCGCACGCGGTAAAACCGTTGCGAAACCGGCAGATTGGTATCGGTCCATTGAGCCATCGAATTGGAGGGTGTCATGCTGGCGTTGGTTTGGAAAGCGTTTGTGAGATTCGTCGTGCTTAGGATGTCGTAGCTGCGGCCGGCGGTTGCGGGCCACAAGAGCGTTGGCGGCGGAGTGCGCAATGAGACGGGAAAAGGCGGGTCCGCTCCCACAATCCGGAGCCACTGGGTCTGGGTCCGGTACTGCGTCCCCGAAGGTGCTGTGACAATGGCATAGAACGGGTGCAATCCAATCCCCAGATTGGTGCAACCAATAGCGAAAGTCGCGTTGGACTGGCCCAGCACGCTGCCCACCGACCCTCCCGTGCTGAACAGTTCAATCTTGCTGATGTCATTTGTGTTCGCCGTTACTCCGAACTGCAGGGTGGATTCCAATGCCGTATTGGTGCCCCCAGCCAGCAGGCTGAGCGTGGCCGACAACGAGGTGTTTCGAATCTGCACTGTCTGGCTGACTCGTCCCTGAGTGCGCACGTGGCTACCTTCGTAAGCGACCGCCGTCAACGTATGGAACCCATCCATCTGTCTCGTTGTATCGAAACCAAAGGTCACCGGCAGACTCACCGCTCCAGCCGTAACATACAAATGCGCGCGCGGATGCAAATCGTTCACATTTTGGTCGAGGCGGGCCGCGCCGCTCGGCAGGAAAGTAAACCCGGAAGCGCTGAGAGCAACCTGCACCTCTGCCGCGCCCCAACCGGCCGAATTGGGAAACAGATTGAACTGCACCTGCTGAGTCGCGCCTCCAAAAGTGGTGTCGAGCAGGTCCTGCCCGTTCACGCCGTCGCTGCCGGTGAGACTCGGATTGGCATTGATTGAGTTCACCAACTGCTGCGCCATTTCGAACAGGTTCGTTATGCTGCCGGCCACGTAGTTGGCGGCCACGCTGACCTGCGCGCCGTTTGTTTTGGTGATCGTTGCCGTGATCGAGTTGCCGCTCACCGGGTTCCCCTTGATTTGGAATCCTCCGGGAATACTGTCCGGCAGAGTCAAAGTCTGCAGCGTTCCATGAGCAATTGTGTCCAAAAAGGCCAACCCACTCGCGGCAATGTGCGTCGTCAGTGCGCTCGCGGTTCCCTGGGCGCTGCTGACGGAGAGCGGTACTTGCGCCCCGGGTGTCGTAATGTCGAACGACTGTAGTTCGATTCGATCGCCGTGCGCCGTGGCAGTGACTTTGGTGATGTTCGTATTGGCGATGGCATTCAATACGTCAGTCAAGCCGGCCGCAACCGATTCGATGCTCGCGTTGGCCGGAACGGTGTAGCTCATGGCCTGTCCGAGAATACTCACGTTCAGCACGTTGCTTGCGCGGGGTGCAATATTGGTCAACGTCTGGAACCACAATCCATCAAGGAACAAATCGATCTGTTGAACCGGATGATTAGCATCCACGGCGTTGAACTGGACGGAAAGATTGGTTGTGCCGGCGAGTTGCGAATTCGTCGGCAGATTGTTCCAGGCGCCGGTTGGCGGCTGCGCAAAGGGAGCGGCCAGCGGTTCCCCAACCATGATTCCCTGATACGGATTGGTGACCGACTGGTAATAACATTCCGCCAGGCTGAACCCGCGCGCCTGGTAAAAGTAAGCCCGTGGCGAAGGAAATTTTTCCAGATACGCGCAAGGTTCGACGATGGTTCCATAGCTGCCGGAGGCGCCGGCATTTAGAAACACCAGCAATACCGTGTGGTCGTCGTATTCATAAAGCAGCCCGCCATAAGATGTCAGGCTGTCAGCCATGGCGCCCGGCACAAACGCATTGGGCACGATCGAGAACTGGTAATGCCCGTTCTCATACCCCAGCGCGTTTGTAAACGTGAGCGGAACACCGAGATTTGAGTCCACATTCGTGCGATAAATCGAATAGTTGCCGCGCAATCGGGCATCAAAAACCGCATTGTCCGCACTGACATACCGAACATTCCGGAATGGATCGTTTCCTTTGCCCAATATCACCGGTTGTGCCGGGAATGTCCCGTCACTGGCTACCCCGCGATCGATGAGAGCTTTGGCCTGGGCCAGGTTGCTCGAGGTGACCATGATCGTAAGGAATGCATTCGTGGATGCCGTGACCGGGGCATTGGATCGAAAAATAGATTCGGTGCCGGCATACGAATTGCCGCTGCTCGCCGGCAGACTGCAGGAGGCGGGTGCGCCAACCGGCGCCGGATCGTCCGGCTTGTACCCGTAGAAGATTGCTGCTGTCGTGCTGTTGGCTCCGGAATTTGTGCCGCTGTCGTAGACCCGATACGGAATGTCCATCGAAAGCACCACGTAATCGATTTGATTGGTGAGCTGGCGAGTGGACAACATCTCCAGCAAAGGATTCAGCAGGAATGTCTGAAAATCACTCTTGCTCCAATCCACATTCCACCCCGGCCAATTGATAACGAGGTAATTCTGCGGGGGAACCTGGCGCTTTTCGCAATAATAATTGCCCAATTCGACAGAGTTCGTGCTGTTCTGGTTGACCACGACGACGACGTTCAGACCGCTGCCTCCTGCCAAAGCTGTAGCTGCCCAGATCCCAATCGCCAAAACACCCATGATCGGGCGCCAACATGATTTCATCCACTTTAGCATGCCAGAGGACCTGCTTTCCGTAAAGCCGAGCCCAACCGGATCGACATGTAACGCACGCGCAGGAAACCACGAAATACACTAAATACACGAAAACGGGTCTATTTCGTGTGTTTCGTACTACTATCCATAAAAGTTTCCTAGGCCTGCGCAAACTCTCGTCCTCTTCCTCCAATGAATTCAATTGGCCTCCCTTTTGGTTGCGCTCTGCTTCTGTGCATTTCGTGGTTGTCGACAAATTGGCTTGCGGTCGCTCGAATGGATCGAAGTTTACGTGCGGATTTGGGATTAACCGCTCGCCTTTTTGCTGAGCCACGCCAAAATTCGGCCGTGAATACGGCTTCTCAGAATCTCCCTCACCACCTGGATGTCCTGGGTCAAAAACTTCAGCACCCGACTGACTATGAATTGGCTTTGAGCTACTTCCTCGAAGAATTTGCGGGCGACGTCAAATTTGTCGAACAGAGTGAAACTGAGGAAGCACCGCATTTGCAGGCGGTTTTGTGCAAAGCCGCCGGGCAAGCGCTAGGCCATCCCATTGACAAGCTCGAGTCGTTCAAAGCTTTCCGTCTGACCGAACACAGTTTCAACCATGGGAACGCCGCCGTCGCTGGTCGAGTCCTGTTGTTCTTCTACTTCGAGAAGCTCGGAATCGGTCTGATGGCGCTCATTCCCGGCACCCGCGGCGCGGCCGAGGTCGCCCGCTTCCGCGTGCCCGGCGGCTTAAGCAATCCCCGCAACAATTGACCGCGTTTTGGCTTCGCACGACGCGGCTCCTCTTGTATAAAACCGCCGTGCAGTTCGAGTTGCCGTTTGGTCTCGGAAATCGAGTTCGCGCACTGGCGTTGCGCGAGCAGTGGCTGCGCGTAGGCGCGGCTCACGTGCGCCTGCGCCTGATTCCCAACCGCCGCGCCCGCCGCTACGTGCTCCGCCTTGGGCGTGACGGCGCGGCTCGTGTCACGGTGCCTCGCGGCGGCTCTGCCGCCGAAGCCCTGCGCTTTACGCAGGCCAATCTTCGCTGGCTCGAGCGCCAGCTCCTTCGCCGTGCAACCACTGCGCCCAGACCTTGCGTCCTTGGTGCAACCATCTTGTTTCGCGGCGAGAAGGCGGCCATCGAATCTGGGGCCGACGCCGACCGCAGTCTGGTTTCTTTCGGAAGTGAATTGGTGGCGGTGAAGGATCAATCGGCGGATCTGCGGCCCGAAATCGAGCGGCATCTTTGGCGCCTTGCTTTGCGCGAGTTGCCTCCGCGCGTCATCGAACTCGCTGTGCAGCACAACTTGCCGGTCCGGCGCGTCACCGTGCGCAACCAGCGCTCGCGTTGGGGCTCCTGTTCCCGCCGCGGCACCATCTCTTTGAACTGGCGCCTTGTTCAAGCTCCTATTTTCGTTCGCGATTACATCATTCTCCACGAACTGGCGCACTTGAAGGAAATGAACCAC
>CAZUVM010000110.1:0-11433 GCA_964623885.1 uncultured Verrucomicrobiota bacterium | reverse complement strand
CCGGCAAGCTCAACTACGCTTTTCATGTCCGGCTCGTAGGTTCCTTGGAGCGGCGGATCCAGCGAGTGCAAGAGGCGAATCAACTCAGCGCGTCGGCGGCGCGGGACCTGGTCAACCGAGAAGACGTGGGGCGCCGGCGGTATCTGCGAAAATATTTCGACCAGGATATTGATAATCCGTTGCTTTATCACCTGGTGCTGAACACCGATCTGATTTCATCCGACGAAGCCGCGCGCATCATCGGCGAAGCGGTGAAGCCTGTGCACACTCTGGCCAAGACGGTATAAGAACAGGTCCCTTTTCTGTACTTTCCATCAAGCGACGTCCATGCTAGCAATCGCGCATGAATATGAATCGTGCGCTTCTGTTTTCAGCCGCTATCTCTTTGTTTTCGGTGGGTTTATCCGGCGCGGCGCCGGTCGGGACAGGCCCGAGTTTTAAGGGCCCGGTTGGGCTCCAGCTCTACAGTCTGCGGGAGCAGTTCGCCAAAGACATTCCCGGCACCTTGGACGAAGTAAAGCGCTGGGGGATAAAGTATGTCGAGCTGGCCGGCACCTATGGATTGTCGCCCGAAAAATTCAAACAGGAGCTGGCGTCCCGCGGGATCGAGGCTATCGGCGCTCATTTCCCCTATGAGGATTATGCTAAAGATCCGGAGAAAGTCGCTCTCGAGGCCAAAGCGCTGGGGCTCAAATACGCCGGTGTGGCCTGGATCCCGCACAATGGTGATTTCGATGAAAAGACCTGCCGCGAAGCGGCGGCGGTGTTCAACAAGGCGGGCGCAGCGCTGGCTAAACACGGCTTGAAATTCTTCTATCACGTGCACGGGTACGAATTCCAACCGCACGGCCAGGGCACGCTTCTGGATCTGCTGTTCCAGGAAACCGATCCGAAGCTCGTCAGCTATGAGATGGACATTTTCTGGATCGTGTTCCCGGGCCAGGATCCGGTGAAGCTGCTTGAGAAATACGGCAAGCGCTGGGAACTGGCGCATTTGAAGGATATGCGCAAAGGCACACAAACCGGGGCGTTGACTGGTGGCACTGATGTAAAGAACGACGCCGCGCTGGGCAGCGGGCTGATGGACCTGCCCGCCATCCTTCGCGCCGCCAAAAAGGCTGGACTCAAATGGTACTTTATCGAAGATGAATCTCCCTGGTCGGAGCAGCAAGTCCCGCAGAGCTTGAAATATCTCGAGGAAGTTAAGTTTTGAGCGAGCTGCACTGGCATAGCTCAACAAGTCGGCTTGCTATGATGGGTTGGCACCTTGAGTTTTTGAGTACCGTCTATAATAAGAAAACTCCGCTCACCCTAACCCTCTCCCCGAGGGGACAGGGAACAGCTAAGTTCGAATCGTGATCGAATCGATCGCTTAGGATTCGCCAACAGAGTGCGCACGATTCTCCCTCTCGTTTTTGGGAGAGGGCGGGGGCGAGGGGGGGTGATGTTTGAATGTCTAAAAGTCTCCAGCTCACGTGAAACGCAGAGCCTTCATAAGGCGTTCGTTCGGGATTAGTGTCGCCGCCGCGGCCGCCAGCCAACTTGCTTGCCTTGCTCGTGCCCAGGCCGCTGCGGCTGGCGAAGCTGCCACCGCGCTAGTCCTCAATCCCAAACCGCTGTTCGATATCTCCCCCCGCCTGTACATGCAGTTCATGGAACCGCTGGGCGTCAGCGATGCCTCGGTTGAGGCGGCGTGGGACTACAATCGGGACGACTGGCGGCGCGATTTCGTTGAGACGACCCGTGACCTCGCGCCCGGGGTGCTTCGGTTTGGCGGTCTGTTCAGCCGCTATTATAAATGGCGCGAGGGCGTTGGTCCTGCCGAGCGCCGCCCTTGGATGCGCAATTATGTGTGGGGCGGAAAAGAGACCAACCGCGTGGGTACGCATGAATTCGTCGATCTTTGCCGCCAAGTCAGCGCCGAACCGCTTTATTGCGTGAACTTCCTTAGCGATGGCGAGAAACGCTACGCCACAACGCGTGAGGGGAATCGCGCGGGAGAGGCAATGGAAGCGGCTGAGTGGGTGACCTACGCGAACGATCCGGACAACGCCGAACGCAAGGCGCACGGTGCGCCTCAGCCCTATGGAATAAAGCTTTGGCAACTCGGGAATGAGACGTCGTATGGGGGACGCAACACGTTCTCCAAGGATGAGGCCACCGCGACCACCATTGTTTTTGCCAAAGCCATGAAAGAGCGGGATCATTCCATCCAGCTCATCGGCTGGGGCGACAGCGGCTGGGCCGAGGACCTCGTCGAACGCGCGGGCGAACATCTTGATTTCGTGGCCGTGCATATGATGGGCCAAACTCCGCTGCGCAAAGACACGGTCCTGCGAGGCTGCCGCTATCAGGCAGCACCCGAACAGGCCTGGGCTGAGCTGATGGAAATGATCGGCGAACGCGTCGAGAAGAAGCTGGTCGCCCTCGAAGAAACTCTGGCTGCAGTGAAATCCAATGCCGGCATTGCCATCACCGAAGGTCACCTCAGCCTCGCGCCACACAACAGCAATGCAATTCTTACTGAATGGCTCACGGGAGTTTATCACGCACGGGCTTTAAACCTCTATCAGCGGCACGGCGCGCGCGTGAAAATCGCCACGGCTGCCGACTTCAACGGCACGCGCTGGACCACCAATGCGTTGATTCACCAGGTGCCTGGTGGAATCAGCTATTTGTTACCCGCCGGCGCGGTAGCACGATTGTTTAAGCGGCATAATGGCACCCAGGCCGTCGCGGTTCAAAGTGCGCTGTCCGATCTGGATCTCGCCGCCAGCCGCGCCGGCAATAAATTCTTCATCCACGCAGCTAACTTGAACTACGCACGTTCCACTGAGGTCAGCTTGAGCGTGAATGGCTTCGCGATCACGGGCGGCCGCGTCTTCGAGATCTCGCCTGAGAATCCGCGGCAGGAAATCAGCCCTCTCAACCCGGACGTCTTTGCTCCACGTGAGGTGCCGCTGCCAGGCTCGGGCGCGGCAAAATGGCGGTTCCCGGCCCGCTCCGTTACGGCCATCGAACTCGATTGTAGCCCGGTGTAGATTTTCCTCACCTAACGCAACAGCAGTAAAACAGCAAGCGATTCGCACAGAGAACCCTGGTTCAGATGATGCTTCGTGCAATGGTCATCGTGGCATGGCCGATGTTCGTGATCGCTCTGCCTGCTCTCGTGCGTGTGTCGCCCAGTTAGGGGTTTGAGTGTGCTGCCAGTGAAAAAGCAGGAAGCGGTTTGGACATCAAAAGTCCACCTCCATCCGAGTCTGGAGAACGTTGATATTGCCCTCGGGCTGTCGATCGGCCACATGGCCCAAGCCGTACTCGAAACGCCATTTTACATGCGAATGAACATACCAGTTCACGCCAGTCATCAGCATGGACAAGCGTCCACCGTGGACGTCGGCGCTGTTCAGGGTCACGTATGAGGCGCGCGCGGCGACCTCCCACGCCCCCCAGCCACCCTTGCCCCAGTCGAAGTTCTGGTGCGGAATCACGCGTGCGAAGCGACCGTTTTGTCGATTGTAGGGGCGGCTTTCACCCGTAAGGAAATAGCTCACCGAGGCGTAAACGCCGTCGAAGCCCGGCACTTGCCCGTCCTTCTCGTCCACCCACGAGTGCAGGTATTCGCTCTGGAGCGAGAATGGGCCATTGACCCAGGCGACCTCGGCACCGGCCACCAGGGCACCGTTCGCGTCAATGTTGCCGGTGTCGATGACGTAGGGTGCAAGATGGCTTTCCGGGCGGGACCGATAGCGCACGGAACTGTTCGCCGAGTAGAGATAGTTGGCACTCAAACCCAGGTGCAGCAACGTAGCGGAGCCAGGGTGGTCGGGACTGGGCTCGTATAAGGGAAGGACGGTAATTCGCGTGATGGCTCGCCCGTAGTTACTGGCGGCATCACCAGTGTCCTGCGTCCCTTCGCCCGCGGTGAAGAAGCCCAGCTTCCAAGTGGCCCGCCGGTCGAAGATCGGCCGGCCGATTTCCATGCCCGCGTTGACGCCTGGAGCCAACGCGGCCAGCGGGCCTGCCAACTCCATCATCGTGGTGTCCCGACTGCTGGTGACCGCATCCAAGCCCATCGGAGCCTGAAACTGGCCAAACTTGATCTCGCCGATCCAGGGGAGCTCTCGAAATGCCAGGTAGCTGTTCTCGATGTAAAACTGGTTGGGAATATAACCCAGTTCGATTTCGTAGGAGAACGGGAGCAGGAGGATGCAATCCCCCTGGGCATAGACCCGAGCGCGGCGGACTTCGATGCCGTCGTCAATCGAGGGATAACCTTTGGCTGTCGCATATGCCGCGGCATCGACTTGGAGCTTGGCACCGATTTTCATGGTCATCTTGTCCTCTTCCAAGTGCAGGCGATATGTATTGGTCCCCAGTGCCGCCAGTCCGGAGAGCTTGGCCAGGTTAGCCTGCTCAATATTCGTGATGCCCGGCACGAGGCGACCGAGAAGTGTTTTCCGTGTCAGCTCGGCGTGCAATCCGTTCCAATCCTCCCAGGAGAATTTCCATTGGAAGGACTTCTCCTTTGTGGCAACCGCATTGGTTGCGACCTCGGCAGGCGGAACATTGGTTTCAACGGTGACGCGGATCTGTTGCTTCAACTGCTCCGGGCCGCCTTCATTTTCGGGTTCGCTTTGCGACGATAGTTGTGGGAGGGATTGGGGCGCCTGGGCGGCATGAAGAAGAGCCACCGATATGGAGAAGTCGAAGGCCGCAATAAGGAGTTTCCTCACCGGCTTTGTCTTGAGCCTTGTAGGCAGTGGCGTGGCGGTTTTGAAGCTCACCCTGTCGAGGCTTGGGGTGTACGCCCCGAGCGGCTTATTTTTTCTGCCAGTAAGCGATATACGATCCCAACCAGCAGCGCCCCCGCGAGAAGCAGCCCGATTAGAACCAGGCCAAGGCGGAAACCCCGTTCCACTACTTTTTGAGCATCGCCTGTGGCCTGTTGGCTCAGCCGCTCGATTTGCGGTACGCTTTGGTTCACCGAGCTGACCAAAGCGTTAATGTCCTTCGCCATCGCGCCAACCCGGTCGGCGACCTGGCCGTAATCCAGAATGTTGAACGGGGGCGAGTTGGTGTCCGACGGGGCATTAGTGCCGGGCTCGCCCACGCCGAACCGCTTCATCAGCACGTCAAACGTGCCCAGTGTAGTGTTGAGCGACGTCGACATCTTCTCGCCCGACTGAAGTGCGAGGTCCACCTGCGCCGTGAGGTCTCGCAGTTTGCCCTCCTGCTGGTCCAGAGACGCCAGGATCTCTTTCCTTTCGATCGAAATGCGTTCCGGCAATTGAGCTGCCGTCTGGCTGACAGATTCGGTTGCGCGGCTGATGCGATCCGCGCTATTGGCGAGCAATGCGGTATTGGTGAGCGCCAGGCGGATCGCTGGTTGCTCGGTCACCTGGTAGGTCACAAGCTCGGTCTGCAAGCGCAGGAGGAAAGGCATGCGCTGGAAGGTGAACATGGCGCGCTCGGCCAGGAGGCGGGTCTTGGTGATCTCACGCACCGCAGGATCCAGGCCCGCGGTCGGATCAAGGTTCATCATATTGAAGACGCTATTGGCGTCGGTCACCGCCTTGTCCTCGTGTACCATTGTCGAAACGAATTCCTGGGGCCGAACAAAAAAGGTGCCACGAGCCTGCGGATTCTGCAGGAGCCAGCTGTCGATTGTGCTGCGAAGCTCTTTGACATGAGCCGGTGCCAACTCACCGGCTGCGAGTTGCCAAACATTGGTTTCCAATTCCCGGCCGGTGGAGAGCCACAGCTCAAGAGGCGGTTTGTTGGTCGCCTTCAGCCAACGCTCTTCGACTGCCATGCGGGTGAGGGTGGCGACCGCAACCAGGTCCAGCAGGTTAGCATCCGGATTGGGGCCGCTGGCGATGCTGGTCACGGCGGACGCGGACAATAGTTTGAGCTTAAGGGCTTCGAGCCGCGCCGATTCTGTATCCGTCTTTTTGGCATAATCTTCCAGCGCTTCGGCGGTCCGGATAGAAAAATTATCGGTAAACCGTTCGAGCTTCACCTGTAGCGCTAAAGGATCCGGCTGTGCCACGCGACTTTTGGGCACAACTGTTTTTACGACTGTCTGCGGGGCCCGTAAGAGGCTGCAAGCAGGCAGCAGCGCTAACACCGCCGTGAGCGCTAAAATCTTCAAAAAATAGCGGCCAACCCCGTTGCGATGACATTCTTGGCCCAAGGGCCAAGACCAGCTTGCTCGGGTCATAGCCAGCGCCTTCTGCGGATCGTGCATCTTAAGCTTGGTGTTGCGTTTCATGGTGGTTCCTACTTTGTGTTTGTGAGATCCGTTTGGACGAAATCCGGATTTGACCCGCCGGCCCGCTCCCCCGAAGAGCCAGGCGAGTAATAAAGCGATACCAATCGGGCCACCATTACCGCCATATATAAGGTGCCGGTTACGGCCTCCATCATCGCCAGCATCCGGGCCACGCCCGACACCGGCACGATGTCGCCGTAGCCAACGGTGGTGAGTGTGATGAAGCTGTAGTAGAAAGCGGTGAACCCTTTCATGGTTTGGCCGCTAGTCGCGCTGACGGTGAAGACGAAGGCGCTGGTGGCAAGCCCGGCAACCAGGATGTACGCCAAAGCCCACAAGATCCCCAACATCAGGTAACCCGCAACGCCGGCGCACAAAACCTCGGAGTCGACCCGCGGTGCGCTGAGGATGAACCGCAGGAGATGCCACACGACAAACACGCAGAACACCAAGGCGGGCGCGAGAAAAAGCCAGGCGGGCACCAGATCCGGCCGCCAATGGTTCAACCATTTACCCACGATCGCCGGCCCCACCATCACAATTCCCCACACAAGCGTTCTGCGGCGACTGCCTAGGGCCAGCAAACCGGTTAACACCACCACCGTCAACCGCGCTGATTCAATCAGTTCGCCGTCACGAAACGCCTCCTCGAACGGGGCGACTATGAGTGAAAACCCCAGCCCGCCCAAAAAGAGTGCGACCGGATAACGGCGATACCAGGAAAGCACACGCATGTGGACGGGAAGCGCGGGGGCCTTCTCGGTTATTTTTGGCTCGGCGCTCATCTGTTTGGTTTGATCTCGCGATCCGGTGAAGCGCCTCCCCGCATTGTTTCCTTGGCCTCCAAGTCCGCCAGCGGTGTTGCAAAAAGCAGCCGTCTCAGTTCGGCGGCGCCAAAGTACCGCTGGGGGGCGGATAGCACCATGAACCCGAGGACCGAGCCGCCAACGCAGATTGTCCCGGCCCAGTCGTGGGGCATGTCACGGTGCTGGAATACTGTGATGAGCGCCTTCAGTCTCTTGAGGAGCATCAAGAGACTAAACCAGGCAGCGAGATAGGCTGCGAGCAGTCCAATGGATTTGATCTCGTTGAGCGCTTTTTGGCGGAAGCTCATTTGTCGTTCGCCGCTCAATTCCCAAGATGGCTCAGCGCGTTAAGCATCGGGCCCTTTGAAATCTGGATCAGGCCGCCAAACGGATGGTCCAGCTCCAGGATCAGGAAGATCGCGGCAGAGACCGACAATGCCGCCACCAGCAGCGCGGCCATAGCGGTGGTGTTGGGGGGACCGAAGAGCCCGAAGCTGAAGAAGAGGATCGCGAGCCAGAGAACCACAATGACCAGCAAGGGCGGGGAAATTGACGTGCCGGCCTGTTCGAATAGCAGCCAGCGAATTTGGCCGATATCGAGGGCAATCGCCAGGGCTTGCGATTTCACCGATCGCTGGGCGTCGTCCTTGGGGACAAGTTTCTGGAGAGCGTCATAAAGCGCTTCCCCGCCGGCAGTGCTCGGAGCCAACTGGGGTTCCTGGACCTTGTTCTCAGGCCAAATACGAGCGATCGCGCCTTCGAGTGCCCGGCGGAGCAAAGCGCGGGCCTCCGCCGCTTCGGGCCCGTAATGGGCCAGCACGCGGTCGAGAACGGCGACCCTCCCCGCCATTTGAACCACCTCGCTCTTCTGAGTGTCGTAGGCGCCTTTCGCGGAAGCCACGAGTAGACCCAGCACCAGTGCCGTCATGGTTGCCACCAGGCCCATCGCGAGCTTCACCGTATCCTTCGTGTCCCCGCTGAGGTGATGCTCTGGCAGCGCGGTCCGCAGCCGCATCGCCAGCAATGCGGCTCCAAAGACGCACGCAAAGACAATCGCTGCCGTGGCGTAGGGACTCATAATCTGCGCTATTTACGGTGTTTTACTAATCACTGATTGCAGGTAGCTCTTCAGAGTCCTTTGTTTTCCGCCGTTGGTGGTTAGAAAGAGAAGCTCAGTTTGATCGCGACCAACGGCAGCCATTTGAACTGATTGGCGTAGTTCTGGAGTCGGCTCTGCGCGCCATTCAGCACCGCGTCAATTACAGGGTCCGGAGGGCCCGACCGGGTTAAGCTGACCTTTGGGTCACCAGTGTAGATCCCGCCTAGTTCGCCTCCCAGCGCCCAGTGGTGGGCATGGTCGAAATAGAGGAAGTTGCCTCCGATGCTCAGAGAAGGGTTCACCGGTTGCTGTTCGATCTTCATATGGAGGGACCTTCCCGGCTGGATGGCGATGGGATGACCATCAATGATAATAGTCCCGTCTTCACCGGCTGAGCCGGTCATTTCGTTCTGGTTGAAAAACCAGCCAAAAGCGACGTAGAATGAGTGTTTCTTCCAGGGATAGATGTTCAGGGTGAGCGGTTCGCCCATGAGCCTCACCTTGGCGTTGTAGTTTATGCCCCCGATACTAGTGTCGCCCATCGACCACTCGGTCCAGCCAAAGCCCGCCCGCGCCCCCACATGATCCGCGAAACGCCACACAACGGACCCGCCAATAAACGCTTCCGTTCCCCCCGATATGCCTATAGTCCATGGATAGTAGTCAGGACGTTCGGGTTTCTCGGTGGGGTTTGACTCTTCAGCGCCCATCGCTGTTGATACGGCGCCGGTGCAGACGATGAGACTTGCGGCGCAGAGGTATAGGATACGGTTTTTCATTGGTTTTTTGTATTCATTGTTTTTGGTTTGGGTAGTATCGACAAAATCCGGCGGGTTCATTGCGGCATTTTCTCGGGCTGAAGGTTTTCGGCCGGGGTTCTTCGGCCGTGAATTCGCCTGCCGCAAGCATCCAATCTTTTTGGACTGCGGCGGGAAGCGAAGCGCCACGCCGCTTTGGAAGCTTTGTCCACCTCCCCAAAGCGGTGTCGCCGCTGCGCTCTGCCACCGCACTCCAAATTGCATACTTTGCGTTCCCTTGGGCGCCCAGTTGATTGGTCTTTGTCATTTGGTTGCGACTTCTGAAGCGAGATCGCCAGCGCCTCGGTGTACGTGACAACTACCGTCTCGCCGAGACGGAGTTGCTTGCGTTTCGCGATGGCGATCGAATTAATCGATTCGGCAGCCTATTTTCCGCCTCCCCGCGCTCCTGCCTGCAGCGCCTGGAGGGCCTGTTCGATGCCAAAGCTCCCGGAAGCCTGGCTCGGCGGGTATTCCTTGAAAGTCTGAAGAAATTGCCCAACGATCACGGAAGCAGGCATCAGCGTCCAAAGCTGATCGCCCCACCAACGGGCATACATCATTGACTCAGTTTGGTAGCGCTCCCACGGGTCTTCGCGCAGGTTGGTCACCCACGGAACATTGGATGAATCCGGCTTGCCGGTGAAGAGGTTGCCCTCGATGGTTTTGAAGGTGATCTTCCAGGCATTGTAACGCACCGCCATGAGATCGGCGTTATCGCTGAAATAAAAGAATTCGTGGCGTGGCCCCTCGGCGACTTCGCCTTTGAAGAAGGGCAGGAAGTTGTAACCATCGAGGTGGGTTTTGAATGTTTTGTCGCCCGCTTTGTAGCCCGCCAACAGCTTCTCTTTCACGTCGGATTCACCGGCGGCGGCCAGCAACGTCGGCAGCCAGTCTTCGTTCGCCATGATTTCGTTTATGATGGTATTGGGCTTGATGACGCCGGGCCACTTCACGAGCATGGGCACACGGAATCCCCCCTCATAAACGGTGCCCTTCTCGCCCCGGAACGGATGGTTGCCGCCATCCGGCCAACTAAAGATTTCGGCGCCATTGTCGCTGGTAAACAGCACGATGGTGTTGTCGGCGATGCCGAGGTCATCAATCTTTTTCAGGATCTCGCCGACTTCCCAATCCAATTCCATCATCGCATCGGCGTAGAGGCCAAAGCCGCTCTTGTTCTCCCATTTGGGAGAAAGGTGGGTCCAAACGTGACAACGCGTGGAGTTGTGCCAGAGGAAGAACGGCTTGCCCGCCTTCACGCTGCGATCCATGAAATCATTTGAACGGCGGACGAGTTCTGCATCCACATCCTCCATGTTGAACTTGGCGGCCGGGTCCATGTTCGGGTGGGGCGGGAGTGGACCGCCGTCCGCAATGACTTGTTTGCCGACTTTGCCCCAGCGCGGATCTTCGGTCGGGTCGTCCACATCAGAGGCCTTGGCATCCACGATATTGCGGGGGCCAAAAAGGGCATGGAACTTTGGCATCTTCGGATATTCCGCCAGGTAGGGCTCCTCCATGGCATTGAGGTGATAGAGGATGCCATAGAATTCGTCGAATCCGTGGACCGTAGGCAGGTATTCATTACGGTCGCCCAGATGGTTCTTGCCAATCTGCGCCGTGGCATAGCCAAGCGGTTTTAGGAGCTCAGCGATCGTGGGATCCTTGGCCTGCAGGCCTTGTTTGGCGGCCGGCAAGCCGACTTTGAGCAGGCCGGTGCGAAATGGCGTCTGCCCGAGGATGAACGCGGCGCGTCCGGCGGTGCAAGACTGCTGCGCATAGTAGTCGGTGAACAGCGCGCCCTGATTGGCGAGGCGATCAATATTGGGTGTGCGACCGCCCATCATGCCGCGGTGGTAGGCGCTGATGTTCCAGATGCCCACATCATCCGACATGATGACGACGATGTTGGGTTTCTTGTCCGCCGCCCGGGCCGGAGCGATTGCGCTCAAAAGTGCCACAGCGACGGCCAGAAGTACAGGGCCGAGCTCTTTTAGTTTTGGTTTCATGTGTGTGTATCCGATTGGTTTTGGTTTCGGTGGTAGCGACAGAATCCCGCGGCGTGCCACCAACATGGATTCGTTGATCTCGTTCAGGAGTTTTTGTTCCATCTCAGCTCATTTGACGCCCGTTGAACTGGCCCCGAGGTCAGTCATCAGCCTTTTGAAATCGGGATGCTGATACAGCAGTGTGTGGGCGGCGGTCCTCAACTCGTCCACCACGTGGTCCTTCAAAAAGAAAGTGGTGGGCAAATTCAGGAAATAGGAGGCTTGCGACGACTCGCTAAACTGATCGAAGCTCAGGTCGATGGAATAAAAATCCACCTTCCTGTTCAAATCCGGATGGTTGCGTAGTCTCTCGATGGCAGCCCCTAACCACGCAAGTGTATCCGACGAGTAATGCTGCATCGTATCGGCATCGGCCACGACCGCCACCGGGATTGACCCCGGCGTT
>CAZUVM010000109.1:0-37033 GCA_964623885.1 uncultured Verrucomicrobiota bacterium | reverse complement strand
CCAGTTCATGACCCGGCTGCACATCCAGGTCAACCAGACGATGCAGTTCTATCGCGGGCAGCAGGGTGGCTCGGCTCCCGCGCGCCTGTTCCTCTCGGGCGGCGCTTCGATCATGCCTTACCCGGCGCAGTTTTTCGCTGAAAAGCTGAATGTGCCGGTTGAGTACTTTAATCCGCTGCGCAACGTGCAGATTGATCCGACGATCAATCTCGAGGACCTGGCACGGGTGGCGCACTCGATGGGTGAGGTGGTTGGGCTGGGGCTGCGCAACCTGGCGCACTGCCCGGTTGAGTTGAACCTCATGCCCGAGAGCACGCTCAAGTGGCAAAGTTTCAACCAAAAGAAGCCTTATCTCATCGCCACCGTATTCAGTCTCGTGGCGGTCATCGCCGCTATCGGGTTGTTGTTCGATCGCTTGGCAGGAGCCAAGCAGGAAGCATTGCAGAAACTGAACACTGAAGTTGAGCCGCAGAAAGCGAAACAACAGCGGTTCGAAGCGGCACTGCGCGATCTGCAGAAGGCCAAAAAGGACAGTGAACAGGTCCAGGCCTGGATGGCGGATCGCTATTACTGGGCTGATGTAATGACCGAGCTTCGCCAGGCCTTGATGCGCGTTGAGAACGACATGAAGACCAAGTTGCGGACGGATACCGGCATCTGGGTCGATCAGCTCATCACCGTTACCCCCAGCGAAACGGCGCCAATGGAGGGCGGCACGACCACGCCTGGGCCGACTTTTGGCGCAGGTTTCAGCAATCCTGAAGCCGAACGAGCCTTCCGCGAGCGATATGGGTTGACCACCCCGCGTCCGGCTGAAACGCCGGCGACCGACGCGGCTGCCGCGGCGAAAAAGAAAGGTGCCACCAATGAAATCGACACCCTGAAGGTTACCTTCCGCGCGATCAGCCTCAAGAATATCGATGCCTCCGCCAACAAAGACATTGTTTACTCCGTTCTGAATGAAATTCGAAACAATCCGTTGTTCGATTCCGATCCGGCCGCGACCCATGATGACGGCCCGCTTAGCGATGATGAGGCGCCGGGCACTTTCACCTTCCCGGTGGTCATCGGTCTCAAGCATCCGCTCAAGCTCTGATTATGGGCTGGATTAAGCGCAATCTCTATTTTTTCATCGGCAGCGTCGTGGCCTTTCTGTTGATGGTCGCGGCGGGTTGGTTTCTTTATTCCAAATGGGATCTGAACAATCAGGTCTTCAATCAGCTCAACGATACATCCGAGCAACTCAAGCGGCTGGCCCAGCAAAACCCGCATCCGGGCAATGCCAAGATCGACAACATCAAGGCCGCCAAAGACCAGGTGCAGGGACTACACGAATACATCCAGAAAACCCGCGCCTATTTCCACAGGATCCCTCCCATACCGGACGAGCCCAAGATTTCGGACATGTCCTTCTCCACGGCCCTGAGCCGCACGCTCAACCAGTTGCAGCGCGATGCCACCAACTCCAGCGTCACCTTGCCGACGGAGTATGCTTTTTCATTCGATGCCCAACGCCGCGCGCTTTCGTTCGCGGCCGGCAGCCTGCAGCCGCTGTCGGTGCAATTGGGAGAAGTCAAAGCAATCGCGGATGTGCTGTTTCAGGCCAAGGTCAATTCCCTGGAGCGCATCCGTCGCGAACGGGTGTCCGGCGACGACGCCAACGGGTCACAATCGGATTACTTGATTGAGAAATCCACCACCAACGAACTGGCGGTAATGACGCCGTACGAACTGACCTTTAACTGCTTCAGCACCGAACTGGCCGCCGTGTTGTCCGGCTTCGCCAGTTCGGCGAACGGAATCATCGTGAAAAACTTTAATGTCGAGCCGGCGCCCGCGCCGAGCCCCGAATCCACATCGGTCGTGCAAGCACCGCAGGAGCAGCAAATATACAGGCCTCCACCGCGTCCGTCGCAGGTCGATATGGATCGCGCAATGCGAGAGCGTTACGGATTGAGCGGACCTCGCCCGGATGCAGGCGACCGCTACGGCGGCGGCGGAAGTTCTTTGGGCGGTATTCCTTTACGTTCTTACACCCCCGCTTATCAACCTCAGGCGGTAGCTCCGGCTGCCCAACCCGCTGGTCCCGTTGGCCGCGGCGGCCTGAACACGGTCTTGGATGAGCGCCTGCTGAAGATCACGATGAACCTGGTAGTGGTGAAGCTCAAGTAGCATGGATTTCCTCAAGAAACATTACGAAAAAATCCTCCTGGGCGTGGTTCTCATCGGCCTGGCCGCCGCGGTTGTGGCGATGCTATTTGTGATCTCGGGCGAACAACAACGGCTGCAGGAATTGGCCCAGCAGGTCCTGCACCCGAACGTGAAGCCGCTGACCAATATCGATATGACCATTGCCGAGCAGGCCCTCAAACGCGCCGCCGCGCCTGCTTCGGTCGATTTGGGTCCGCCCAACCGATTATTCAATCCGATGGCCTGGCAGAAGGCCAACGACGGGCGGCTGCTGCCGCGCGAAAAAGTCGGCCCCGGTTTGCTGGTGGTCAGCAACCTCCAGCCGCTTTATCTTGTTCTCTCCCTGGACAAGGTGACCACCTCGCCGGTTTCCACCAACTATATTATTGGCATTGAGCGCCAGGCGGCGGCGACCGCTGGACAGCGCGCCAAAAAGCAGACCCTTTGCACGATGGACCCCCCCAGCAAAAATGACGTCTTCTCCATGGTGGAGGTTAAGGGACGGCCAGATGATCCCAGCGCCGTAATTGTTCAGCTCAAGGATTCGGGCGAGAAGGTCAGCATCCCGGGCGGCACCAACCAGGTCTACAAACGAATCGACGGTTACATGGCCGATCTGCGTTACGGGCCGGAAAACAAATCCTGGCTGACCCGCCGCGTTAATTCCCAGCCGCCCCTTTCTTTTAACGGCGAAGAGTACAACATCGTCGCCATCAACCAAAACGAAGTCGTGCTGGCAGCGAAATCCAATGGCAAGAAATGGACCGTCAAAGCCCCGCCGGCTGCCGGTTCTTAACTTTGAATCGCTCTTAAGCCAATCTGTTTTTTTGACATGACCTGACCTGACCCAACGCAACTCGAACCTATGATTAAAGCAGCCTCCCTCACCCTCGGTCTGAGCCTGTTACTCTCCACTGTGGCGGTTTCCCTCGCCCAGGCGCCGGCACAGGAATCTGCCGTCAACGAAGCGGTTGTTCGCCAGGCACAGCGCATTCAGCTGCGGCAGAACCTGGTGGATGCCGCCGCTGCCCAGCAGCGTCGTGACCTGGTGACCGCCGCCAAGTTGTATGACAAAGCCTGGGAGTTGGTTCAGAACATCGGCTATGCAAACGTCGAGCCGGAAGCGGCGCAAGCGCGCGCCGGGCTCGCCGAAGTGCGCATGGAACTGGCTCGCGACGCCCAGCGGCATGGGGATTATCGGACGGCCGCCACCGAGGTCAATGACGTCCTGCGCGTCGACCCCGCCAATGCGGTTGCTCTCGAATTCAAAGCCGGGAACGACAAGATCCTCGAAGAAAACAAATATAAAATGCCCGACATGGATACGCAGGCGCGCGCGGTCGCCATTGTGAAGGAACACGGCGATGCTGCCACGATGGTCCAGAACGGCAAACTGCTCTATGAAATGGGCAAAATGAGCGAGGCGACGAAGGCTCTCAAGGATGCGATCAAAATGGACCCGCACAATCAAGCCGCTTATTACTATCTGAACCTCATCAACGAATCCAAATTCCAGGAGGCGCTTAACAAACGTGATGTCGATTCCCGCAAACGACTCGTTGATATTGAAGACGCCTGGTACACCCCGGCCAATCGCGATTTGTTACCGGTGCCCAACATGTATGCGCGCACGAATCTCATTAACACCAGCCCCTACCGCCAGATCCTCTATGGCAAACTCGACCGCATTCGCTTGGATAACGTGACCTATGATGGATTGCCGCTGACGGAGGTGGTTAAAGTCCTGGATGAGGAAGCCAAGAGACGCGATCCGGAAAAGAAGGGCATTAACTTTCTTGTGAACCAGAACATCGATAGCGGTGGCGGGGCGGCAGCGGCTGCGGCGCCAGGCGCCATCGACCCCAACACGGGCCTGCCGATTGCGGCTGCGGCTCCCGCTGAAAAAGTCGACATGAGCTCGATTACCATTCGCATCGTCCCGGCGCTGCACGATCTGCGTCTGGCTGACGTGCTCGATGCCATCGTTAAAGTTGCCGACCCGCCTATCAAATACTCGGTTGAGGATTACGCGGTCGTTTTTTCTTTGAAAGGTCGTGAGGCGCAGCCGCTTTATTCGCGCCAAATCAAAGTCGACCCGAACACGTTCGTGCAGGGCATGGAAAGCGTCGTTGGTTTTGACTGGGGCGCGATTGCCCAGGCCAGCAACCAGGGCGGTGGTGGTGGTGGCGGCGGCGGCGGCATTTCCGGCGGTCTTGGCGGCGGCGGCGGCTTGGGCGGCGGCCAGACGGGTGGCGGCTTGCTGAGCGTACCGCGCGTGAGCATGGCTAGCACTACCACCGGCGGTGGCGGCGGCGGTGTGGGCGGCATTGGTGCCGGTGTCAGCAGCGTCACCCGCACCAACAATATGGCACAAATCCAGGCCCTGGTGCGTCAGTTCTTCCTCACCATGGGTATCGATCTCAACCCTCCGAAAACGATTTTCTTCAACGACCGCGAAGGCACGCTGTTTGTCCGCGCCACCTTGCAGGACTTGGACACCATTGAAGCTGCAGTCCAGACCCTCAACATTGCCCCGCCGCAGGTCAACATCAAAACCAAGTTCGTGGAAGTTGCCCAGAACGACCAGCGGGCGCTCGGGTTTGATTGGTACTTGGGCAACGTCCTGATGGGCGGTGGTAAAATGGGTCTGCAAGGCGGCACAGCTCCTGCCTTCCAGGGTTCGCCCACGACGGCAAACCCACTGGGCTCCTTTCCAACCGGGGCTGGCGGCCCTGCCGCTTCCGACCAGTTGCTTACCTCGGGTTTGCGTAATACGGTTGGTTCGGCTTCGTCCGCAGTTCCCGCCGTAGGCACCCTGAGCGGCATCCTCACCGATCCGCAATTCCGCGTCGTCATCCACGCGCTCGAGCAACGCGATGGCACCGACCTGCTGGCGGAATCGTCCGTCACCACGCTGAGCGGCCGCCAAACTGAGGTCGAAGTTGTGGATTTGAAAACAATCGTTATCGGCACTTCATTGAACCAGACTGCCGGCGGTGGGCTTGGCGGCGGCGTCGGCACCACTGTGGCCAATGGATCTGCCGGCGGTGTCATTGGTTCGACCGTCAATTATCCGACCGAGACCTTGCCCTTCGGCCCTTCGCTGGACGTAGTGCCTTATGTTTCTGCGGATGGCTTCACGATCCAAATGACCATTATCCCTACATTCGCGGAGTTCATCGGTTACGACGATCCGGGCGGGTTCATACCTCAGGCGCAATCTGCTTCGAGCGGTATTTCCGGCGTGGCGGTGCCCCTCACCGCCCAACTGCCACTGCCACACTTCCGTATCCGCCAGGTCACCACTTCGGCGATTGTTTGGGACGGACAAACTGTGGTGCTGGGCGGCTTGATTGCCGAAGAAGTCACCAAGATTAAGGATAAGGTGCCGGTGCTGGGTGATATGCCGCTGGTGGGACGCTTGTTCCGCAGCGAATCCAGCTCCAGCCAAAAGAAGAACCTGATGATTTTCGTCACGCCTACCATTATCGATCCGGCCGGCAACCGGAAGCATTCCGACGACGAAATGCCCTTTGCTCAGAACGCCATCCCGGTGCAGAAATCGTTCGCCCCGGTGGCGCAGTAGCAGAAAGGCTCGTGAGTTTATGTTCATCTCGCGCTTCATTCGAAACGCCGTGTGGGGTTGCCTGCTGGCGTCTGCGTTCCCGAGCTTGATGTTGGGGCAGGGGACCTACGACACCAATGGCACTGAATACGCCATTGCCGGCACCTTGCCCGGCGATCAGGTTCACCCCAGCGTCGCCCTCACTACCAATGGCGGGTTTCTTGTCTGGGAAGACAACGTCACCGACGGTTACGGTTTGGGGCTTAGCGCCATGCGCCTGGACAGCAGCTTCTCACCTGAGTTCGCGCCCTTCCGCGTGAACGCCATAGGGGCCGGCGATCAGGAGAAGCCGCGGGTCAGTCTCCTCAACGGCGGCGGCGCCGCTTTCGTTTGGCAAGGCGGTCCGTATGGATTCCAGCACATTTACGCGAGGTTCCTTTCCGTTTCGAACACTTGGCAGTCGACCAATGACACACTCGTTAATGCCGTGACGAATTGTTACCAGTCCGATGCTTCATTGGCGGTGCTGAGCAATGGCAACGTGGTTGTCATTTACACGAGCCTGAACCAGCAAGCCACCAACAGCTACGGCGATGTCTACGGACAGATCTTTTCGCCGACTGGCCAGAAGGTCGGTTCGGAATTTGCCGTCAACCAGTTCACTCCCTTTAATCAACGCGCCGCCTCGGTGGCGGCATTGGCCGGCGGCGGCTTTGTCGTGGCTTGGGTTTCGGAACAGGAGCGCAGCGGCTCAGTGGATAATCCCAGCAGCGACTTTCTGTATACCGCTCCTGGAACATGGCCCACTGTGGATATCTACGCCCGCCTTTACAGCGCGGGTGGTTCACCCATTACCGGCGAATTCATCGTTAACAGCAGCAGCAATGTCTGTGCGAATCCCACTGTCGCGGGTGGGTCGGACGGGCGTTTCATGGTGAGTTGGGGCGAGAGAAACCCGCAGATGCCTCCCCTGGGGTGGGAGATTGTCGCACGACCCTATTCCAGTATCGGTATTCCGGGGAATCTCGTGAACGTCAATACCTACAACTACGGGGATCAATTCGCGCCGCAGGTGAGCGCTTCCGGAACGGATTATTTGGTGGTGTGGACCAGCCTTGGCCAGGACGGCTCACGTGAAGGGGTGTTCGGTCAGTTCCTTCGTAGCAGCGGTGCCGTTATTGGCGAGGAGTTTCGGGTCAATACCAGCACACTAAACCAGCAAATGCACCCTGCCGTCGGCAGCGATGGCAACGGCCGCTTCCTGGCGGTATGGACTAGTTATGTGGGGGGCGCCGGCAGCTTCG
The DNA here is from genome assembly GCA_964623885.1 of uncultured Verrucomicrobiota bacterium. Lineage (GTDB taxonomy): Bacteria > Verrucomicrobiota > Verrucomicrobiia > Limisphaerales > UBA8199 > CAZUVM01. The sequence goes on along the minus strand of CAZUVM010000109.1, from coordinate 29,974 downwards.
ATTTGTATGCCCAGCGTTATGTCAACATCGCCAAGCCGTTGGTGCCGATGAACGCGCCGTTTGTCTATGTGCCGTTCCTGTTCGCGACGAATGGAACCTACGCTCCGGAGTTGGTGGTCTCCTGGCCGTTCCAGGCGGGACTATCAGTGGATCATTACCAGATCTACGTTGACGGCTCGGTCAATCCAACTGTCTCTCTTGCCACAAACATGTGGATGCTTGCCGGTATTTCTCCGAGCAGTACTCATTCGTTCCAGGTAGCCTACGTCACTACCGACGGCCGGCAGTCGCCGCTCTCGCCCGCCGTGAGCGCCAGCACTTGGAGCGGTTATAGCTGGGGTGGAGTTCCATTCGAGTGGATGTCCCAGTATTACGGCGGCCAGGGTAATGTCATGAACTGGCCCTCGCCGAATACAAAATTGAGCCCCGGTGGGCCGACGCTCATGCAAGTATATCTGAGTGGCGGCAGCCCGTTGGACCCTACCACCTGGTTGCGCACGCAGTTAGTGCAATCGCCCCAGGGTTTCTATCTCACCTGGAACCCGCAGCCCGGATTCATTTACCAGGTCCTGGGTTCGAGCGACCTGGTTCACTGGGCCAATCGAGGCACGCCCCGGTTTGCAGCGGGTAACTCAGATTCGCTTTATGTCGGCGTTCAAGGCGCCGGTTATTACCGGGTCCAGCTGATGCGCTAATTGAATCTCTATGTTGCGAACACTAAGAATTCTTGCCTTCGGAAGCGCGCTGGCCGGCAGTCTGCCTGCCGCATTCGGCTTCTCCCTCGGCGGACCGATCAACGAACGTTATCAGGTGCCGGTGATCGGCTATGGCCTGCCCGGCGACATCAACGCGCCGAAAAATCTGGGTGAGGAATATCGGCGCAACACCCCCGTCATTTATTATAGCTACGACGCGAACTTCTATAATTATTTTGGTCAAAAGGGTGTCGACGAAATCACGTCCGCGTTCTCCCTGTATAACACCCTCACAAACGTTTCGACCTACAGCCCCGACCTGCACGAGTTTCCTTACTTTACGCAGCGCCGTAACTGGAGGGCGGAAGCGCTGTTTCTAATCGATCTTAAGACGGTCACCGAACAGCTCATTACGGAGCAGCTTGGACTAACCCAGCCGACCCGCTATGTTTGGACGCTGCACGACCGGTGGAACGGACTGGCTCCCATACCTTGCCCTTTTGGCGAAGAATACCTGGTTATCAAACGCAACTTCGACCCCGCCTACGGCACGTCGCTGGATCAGCTTAAGCCCACCAGTTACATCAACAGCATCCTCTATAGTTACCAGATTGTTGAGATCTGCACCGGCCCGAACCCGCTGGGTGTCACCGCGCCGTTTCCGGTTGACCCGGTCGCCGCGCTTGAAGGCGGCACGGCCATTGCAGACTTTTTTGGTTTCAGTGTCACTTTCCTGGCCAATCCTTATGGGACCTTCTATAACGGGCTGACCCGTGATGACGTCGGCGGCATCCGGTATTTATTGCGCACCAACAATGTGAATCTCGAAAGCGCGGGTCCGAACGCTTTCGTGCATCTGACCAACACCACGCCGACTTTGCTGGTGACGTCGAATCTCACTTTGCTGTCGCAACAGGCTTTCACCAATAACGCTCCTGCGTTGCTCGCGCTGTACCCGCAATTGAACATCCTGGCCACAAGTAACTTTTTTTCGAATATCTACGTCACCAACCTCACCGGTTTCTTCACTAATTATCCCTGGGATCCCATTGGCACGCCGGCGCATCTGGTATTCGTGACCAATGTTACCCCAACGATTGCGACGTTCTACCAGCATACGTTCGGCAATGTTTTCACGATCAGCAACACGCCAGCCGGTTGGGCTGTCCTCCCGCTTACCACGGTGCCCGTCCCGACCAGCCGGGCTTTCGTGACGATCCAGACTACCAGTGTGGCTGCTTCCAACACTCCCTGGGCCCCGGCCGGGAGCATTGGCATTTTTACCAACACCAGCACGGTTACTTACCAAACGAATGACTTTGTGGGCGATTATTTCTTTATGCCCACCAACGCGTGCGAAGTGGCCATTCTCTTCCCGCAGCTAACGAATGTCATTACCTCCACCAATGTCATTTTCACGCTCACCAATTCCCTCATCGTTACCAACGCTGCCGGCGGGACCAATTCAGGTACGGTGTTGTCATACACGCAAAACGAAATCACCTATTTTACCAATCACGCTTTCGTGGTTTTTCCCATCTCGTGTAATCAATCCAACGTCGATCTGTATCAGGGAATTGAGAAAATCACCTTCATTCCTCGTCCCTTTGACTCGCTTATTGGCCGGTTCTTCACGCCAATTACCAATGAGTACGTCCTTAATTCCATCACCAATTTCATGATCGTGCCGCAACGCGTGCAGCGGATCGTAACCGTTCCCGACATCTTGCTGACCGCCAGCGATCGAGCCACGGCGCCGCCGGATACTACGCACGGCGTAGATCTGGGAACCCATAGCATTTTCTTTAACACGAACCTCGAGAATGCCCTCTTAGCCGGGCCGGGTACTATTGAGCCTGCCGCACCCGGCGCGAACGTTCCCACTTCGATTTTCGGTTACGGCAACCAGGGACCGATCTATGACAACTTTGGCCTGGTGAATACGAATGCGTTCCTGGACGAAACGACCCAAATCCCGATCTATATCTGGGGTTCGTTCGACGGCACCACCAATAACCCGACGGTTTACCCCAACGATCTGAGCATTAACGGTCTCGAGGATCAAATGCTGATCCAGATTTTGCCGGTTTGGTTGCCGGTAGGATCCGTCGGGTCGTCGTACTCCGCCACGTTGCAGCTCAAAGCTTCAACACCCAACTTTCAACAGCCTTATAGCTGGTCTTTGACGCCCGGCTCGCCCGGCCTGCCGCCTGGCTTGATCCTTCTCACTCAACCCGATGGCTCGGGCTTAATTACCGGGCAGCCGATGATCAACGGCTTCTATGATTTTCTCATCCGGGTGACTGATGCCCAGGGACGCACGGTGGATCGAAGTTATTCCATCAAAGTCGTACCACCCCCATGATCCGCAGCCAGACCTGAACAGCTCGACCTGTATATTTTATGAGACAGAAGTTACTCGCCACTCTGACAGCCCTCGTTTTGGGCGCCGGCTCAGCCGCGCTCGGGCAGCCCTCGCAGCTTTGGGAGAATTGGGGCGTCTATCAGATTCCGCCGCCGCAAGACAATATCGACGCCCTCACGGTTATCAACCACGCGGGCGCCAGCATCAATTTCCTCGGCGACCTGATGTTCAACACCTACGATACCCTCAACTATACCAACCAGGGTCTCATGTTTGGCGACCCAGGGTTTGTATTTCAAACTATCCCAACCGGCACCGGGCAAGCGAAGATGGCGGCCAATTTCGTGAACCAGGTCAGCGGCACCAGCACCAATAACGGGATGATCAATTGCAGCGGCGCCTTTACCTTTGTACTCACTCCCGCCTTGCCGCTTGGGAATCTAACGGGGAGTTCCAAATTCGTCGCGGCCGCCTCGAATATCGTCAATTCGGGGTCCATTAACATGGACGCCAGCAGCCTCATTCAGCTCATTGGCGATAATATTGACCTGAGTCGGGGCGCGCTGACGATGAACAACACCTTCTTAGGGGCGGGTTTCATTGGCATTACGTTTGGTGTTTTCTCCGCCGGACAACTCGATGGGTATTGGGGGGTCGGGACGGCCGCCAACCCGTTCACTGTAAATTCTGCCGCGCCCCTGCTCTTTCCCCCAAACCTGACCGTCGGCGTGTCGCCCATTCACCTGGTTACGTTTCGAAATCCTTATCTCAATGGCTACACGCAGATCGCGCTTAACAACCCAATCGCGTATTTGAACGACAGCGGGATCGTGGGCTCAAATCGCACCGTCCAGGCGGTGCTGATCATGAATACCAACTCCGCTTTTGTGAATTCCATATTCTTTACGCCCTTCGAAATTGCGGTGCAGTGGCAATGGGCGTCGACGAATTGGCCGACCGGCACGATCAGCACAAATAATTACATCTGGGTGGCGGACGACTTTGGCGAGGTTACCAACCTGCAGGTGGCGATCGACGGCGTAGCCGGCGCCAAAGCAACCTATATGCCGGTGACCTTCACCTGGGGCTACGGCGCGCCTTTCTCAACGTTCGGCGCGGCCAGTCCGGTCACGCTGCCGTTTAATGTTTTTGGCACTGGTGCGGTGACCAATCAATACGCGGCTTACCAGGCGATCTTCAGCGCCAGCACCGAGCTGCCCGGGGATGTTGCCGGCGGCAATGCCACCAACCTGGCGGGCCGTATCGAAGTCAGCGCCCGCAAAACTTTAAACCTGAACCAGACCCGGATTGCCTCTCTGAATTACCTGCTTCTTAGCGCCACCAATCATTTCCTGGGCAGCGATCATGCCGTGATTGGCTCGCCCACTACGGACATGTATTTGCGCACGACCAACGGAGCTATGGCGATTACCAACCTCGTGGCGCCGTTCCTGAATCATGTCCAGGGCATCTGCGATCTTTACAGCGCCCGGTGGACCAACGTCGACGCCGCCAATATCACCAACACCTATCATGTGTTGCTGGTCGATAGTGAATTCGCCCCGGTGACCACGCCGGTAGTGCAGACGCTGAAGCTCACGGTTACGAATAACGTTGGCGCCCAGAACGATCTCCGGATCAGCGATATTCTCAATATCACCAGCAATGCAACGTTCAGCGCCGACAGTCTTACCATCACGACCAACATTGGGGACCCATTTACCCACGCCGGCGCGCTCAACTTTCTTAACCCGAATATCCTCTGGTCAACCGCCTCGCCGAGTTTGAAATACCTGACGAACTATGGCGCCATCAACACCTTTAACTCGGTTTATTTTGGCGGCTCGCACCTGCAACTGCCCTATAACACGAATCTGGTGAATGTCCCCTACGGTGCACTGGTCAATCGCGGCGGGATCACCAACCAGGCCAGCCTGGTATGGGCCAGCGACTTTGAACATAGCGGATCATGGGACAATGGCCAGGGCTCGTTTGTCTTGCAACAGTCCACCAACTGCCTCATCACCAATGGTATTGTGCTGGCCGGCGGGGACGTGGACCTTTACGCCGCGAGCATGTTCATCAGCAACGCGCTCGTCCTGTCCAGCAGCACGCTCACACTGTCTCCGACCAACCTCCTGGATGATGGCAGCGCCCTGACCGGCAGCGCCGATTATATTACCAACAAGAACTTCTGGTCGTTTGGCGGCAGTATCAACCTGCTGAGCCTTTCCCCGCAATGCTCGCTCCTGGGCACGACGATTACGAACTTCGCGCCGGATTACGCGCTCACCCACAATGATTGGGCAGGTGCAGACCGGGGCGCGTCTCCCGCCGGGTTCTTCAATAATGGCGCTATTGGCCACCTGATTCTGGACGGCAACACGAATTGCGCGTTCGAATTCGACGCGGTCGGCCCTGCCAACGCGCTCTACGTCGATATGTTGGATTTGCGTGACTTCGTCGCTACCAATGTGGATCGATTCGGCAACTTTATGTCGATTACCTGCGCTCCGAACATGAGGGTGTACTTCGGCCAGGCGCTGGCTGATGGCGTTTCGATCGCCGAGAAGTTGCCGGTAGTTAATAGTGGCCGCTTCATTTGGGTCAGTAATTACAATACCGGATTCTTCTCCTCGACCAATTTGGTCTATCCTGACGGCAGCACCAACCGGCTGAACACGGCCCTGGTCACTTCGTGCGACATTGATTCCAACGGCAACGGTATCCCTAACTGCATGGATCCGGCGCCGATTGCTCTCCTGACCCCCACGACCCTGGCGCTCTCAGTAGCCATCACTAATCGACCCACCCTGGCCGCCTTGGTCTCCTGGACGGCGTTCCCCTACACGACCAATTATCTCTATTCGAGTACGCTACCTCACGGCACCAACTGGCAGTTGGTCACCAATTTCCTGTTCTCCAGCCCGATCCCCAATCGCGTCACGGTGACAGATCTCATAAAGACCAACGTGCCGCGCTTTTACCGGGTCCGTGCGGGAATGCCTTGACGTCCATTGTAGAATGGCACGCAACAGATGAGCACAGATGAGTCGCATCAATCACGCGGTCACATCTCTATGATTGGCGAGGCTTGGTCTGAGGCGAATCAGGAAGTTTTTGGTGTTTGAGTGCGGCTGGGGGCGCCAGGTGGACAGCGGCATTGGGGTTAGTTGGTTGAGTTTTGTCAGTTTAACAGTCTGAAGTGTTATGTGTAGATTACTATCGAGTTTTTGCGGCCAAAAACCCCTCAGCGCCGCGCGTGTTTACGCGCTGGCCGGCCTGACTTTGGCCGCTCTGCCGGTTTTTGCCCAGCCGGCGAACGACCTGTTTCAAAACGCCATCACCATCAGCGGCCAGTGGGGATCTGTTCAGGCTACTAACATAGGCGCGACCGCCGAACTTGGCGAACCGTCTCACGCCGGCTTCCCCGCTGCTTCATCCATTTGGTATAAGTGGACCGCGCCGGAAGATGGCGAAGTCACGTTCGACACCTTCGGCAGCACCGACATTGGAGCGACGAACCTGGACACTGTAGTCGCGGTTTATACGGGCACCACTATTTCCCAGCTCACCCAGGTCGCGGCCAACGATGACTACTACCCATTTACCCGGGTTGTTGAAACAACGGAAAGCTTTCCCTTGGTGTTTGGAGGCAATCCTTTTGATATAGCTTACGCCGTTCCCTACAATGGACCGAGCATTGTTCGATTCAACGCCAAGGCGGGGACAACCTATTACATCGCCGTAGACAGCAAAGCCGGTCAACCGCTGTCGCTCCAGGGCGCCTTCAATTTTCTCTCACAGCAATCGCAGGGGCTTATTTCCTTGAATTGGGCTTTTCGTCCGTCCGGCGTATTCCGCTTCGCAACTGATGAGATTGACGCCTACAACTGGCTCATAAACGGGTTCGCCGGGATGCCCAGGCCGTACTTCCAATGCACGGAAACCGAGTCACTGGTTGGTGGTGGCGGCTATGGCGGAAACGAGACAGTTTACGATTCTTATTATCGATTTGATCCGGGTGGCGTCATCGTCACGGTTACTCGTGTCGGCGGATCTGCTGGGCGCATGTTCGTAGATTACGCCAGCCAGGATGGCACTGCCACCAACGGTATCAACTACTCGAACGTGGTAGGTACGTTGGTTTTTGACGATTACGAGATGAGCAAAAGCATTGTCGTTCCCATCATCCCGTCCAACGCTATTCGAGCTGGCAATACTAATGCCGGGGGAAGTGGGTTTTCCGACCTGGAATTCTACATCAACCTTAGCAATCCTCGGCGCGCTCCGCTCGAGACAACCAATGTCTCTCCACCGCGCCTGGATACTCCTTTCGCCAGGGCCACTGTGCGGATTATGTCAGTAGCTGGGTTGGGTTCGGATCCCGATGAAGACTGGACGGGCAATCCCCCAACCACCGCGCCGACGCATGATGTGTACAATTTTGGCAAGCGGAACTATCGAGTCCCACGCGATATAACCAACTATTGGACCGAGATTAGCATCGGTGTGTTGCGTACATTTTTTCGTACCGGTACCGGTAACGACAACGGTGCCACGCTTAACTATCGGGTCAATGGTTACTTTCTTGCCGACGCGCCGCCGCAACAAGCCAACAATGCTTTCGCGTTGAACCCAGGATCCGATTATGCCATCCCGCTGCCGTCTCAAGCCAATGGTGAGATCTATCCCTGGCAGGATGTGACCAATTGGAATAACTGGGACTTTGAAATGGTTAACGGCTCTGATGGCACGGTTAGCATTCCGCAAATCGGCTACGGAGTGATCCGTTTCCGGGTGAGAAACGACCAGCTCACCAAATTCAACAAGGATTTTAACATCACTCTGTACCGAAGTGTCAACAACGCCAACGTAAGTGTGGGCGAATGCAATGAGTGCCACGTTACGATACTGTTTGATGACGCGGACCCGCCGGCGGGATCGGTCGATGAGTTTTACAACGCGGACTATGGTTCGCAGATGAAACCGCAGGTCGCCACCGTGCCTTCCAATCAGGCCCACCCCGGCACGGATGGCAACGTCTGGAACCTGGCGGTGTTGCCGGATGACAGCACGATCCTGGTCGGTGAGTTTGCCACCTATAACGGGACGACACGCAATTGCATTGCCAAGGCATTGCCGGGCGGCGCCATCGACACCACGTTCCTGCCCCAGGGCAACTCCGGAGCTAATGATGGGATCATCAGCTCGCTCGGCTTGCTCGGCGACGGCACCGGCCGCATGATGATTGGCGGCACATTCAATCACTATAATGGGTCCCTGCATGCGTTCATGGCGCGGCTTAATGCAAACGGCTTGCCGGATCTGACCTGGCACCCACCTCAAGAACCGGATGGCAGCATCTGGGCGATGACAGTTCTGACTAACAACCAGGTTCTGATTGCGGGTGAGTTTCTGAACATTGGCACGACGCGACGCGCGCATATTGCCCGGCTCAACGCCGACGGGTCACTGGATCCTACTTTTGATCCGGGCGCCAACGAACCGGATGACATCATTTGGTCGGTGGCGGTCCAGCCGGATGGCAAGATCCTTATCGGCGGTCAGTTTCTGTCCCTGGGCGGCGCGACCCTCGGTGGCTTGGCCAGGCTGAACAGCGACGGCACTGCCGACACGAATTTCAATGCGAATTTGAATCTTGGAGTTAACGGGACGGTATACAGCGTCGCGCTCCAGAACGGCTCGAGCATCGTCATTGGCGGGGAATTCACCCAGGTCGGTGTCCAGCAGCTCACTCGAATCGCGCGGCTCAACAGCGACGGCACGATCGACTCCACCTTCCAGTCTGGAACCGGTGCCGACGATACGATTTACAACATCAGCGCCCAGCCCGACGGCAGCATGTACGTGGGCGGTATCTTCACCAGCTACAATGGAACGCACCGCCTCGGTTTTACCAGGTTGTATGCCGACGGCACTGTGGATACCACCTTCATGGACACGGCCTATAACCAGTTTGCCGGTTTGCATCGGCGTTATTATGACCGTCAGGCCTACCCCGGGCCGGGCCCCGATCCGAACCCCGACCCACGGCCATTTGTTTTCGCTTCCCAGGTGTTGCCCAGTGGGAACGTGGTTGTCGGCGGCGGGTTCAAGCAAGTCGGCGGCGGCCAGGTGGATCAGACCAACCGTTTCGACGGTGATTATCCCTATACCACAGTGGATCGTAACCTTTTGAATGAGGCGAAAGATCGTGGCGGCGTCCGGAATCGAAGCAACTTCGCTCGTCTCATTGGCGGTTCGACCCCCGGGCCGGGTAATATTAGCCTGCTATATACCAACTTCTCCATTAACCGGAGTCAGTTTTCGTTCGATGTCGATCTGATTCGCGTCAACGGCGCGCTGGGTTACCAATCGGCCAACTTTGCGGCATTGCCCGGACTCGCCCAGGCTGGCGTTGACTATACCTACAACAGCCAGGCTCCCGTCTACCTCGGTCCGTGGTGGCCGAATGAACTCCTGGTTTTCCCTTATCTCCCGGATGTAGGCCGCTCCATCACGCGGTGCATGACCGACGGGTTCCTCGGGACTAACACTTTGCCGGTGGATATTTATGGGCATTACTGGTTTGGTTACACCCCCGGCCGGGTATCGTTGACTATCAAAAACACGGGTACGGTTGGCGACGTAAATACTAAGATCGCCTTGTCCAACCCGAGCGGCGCCGATCAATTCTTCCTGGGGGGGCAGAACATACCATTGGGCAACGCTCTGGGGATTTCGCAAGCGCCTTTGACCATTGTCGACGACAGTGTCAGCTCCCGCTCCGGCGTCATTAATTTCCTCAGTGCCACCTATAGTGCTAACGAAGCCGGCACCAACATCATTATCACCATCATCCGGACCAACGGCACGGCCGGTTTCCCATCGGTCGTCTTTTCTACCAGTGACGGAACGGCGCATGCCGGCTCCAATTACCTCGCCGTAAACAAACGGGTCTCGTTTGCGCCTGGGATTACCACTCTCACTAATATCGTTATTCCTATCATCGATGATGGTGTGAGTGAACCCAATGGGCTTACCGTGAACCTGCGCCTTTCGAGCCCACAAGGCGCCACGCTCGGTCTGGCCAACGCAGTGCTGCAAATCGTGGATAATGACTATGCCCCCGGGTATGTGACCTTCTCGTCCGCTAATTACACAAATGCTGAGAGCTCGGGCTTTGCCGTGATCACCGTTAACCGGTCCGGCGCCAATAAGGGCACAGTGACAGTACAGTGCGCCTCGACCAACGTCACGGCCATCAGCGGTGTTCAATATACCGGCTTTACCAATACCTTGAGCTGGAGCGATGGCGATGCCACTCCGCGAACCATCAACGTGCCGCTGATAAAGGATGGTTTGGTCGGGCCGAATACGACCTTCAAGACTTTCCTGTACAATGCCACTGTCAATACCACTAACAGCCCGACGGGCGTTCTCTCCTCTTCTCCAACCGTCGCCACGGTGAAGATTGTGGATGACGATGCTTATGGCAACCTTCAGTTCAGCGCTCCGAGGTATCTCGTCAATGAGAATGGCGGTTACGCAACTGTTACCGTTGTCCGCACGGGCGGCGCCGCGCAAAGCCTGACCGTCAACTATGCCACCAGCGACGGCACTGCGGTCGCTCATGGAACCCTGCCTAATTATGTCAGCACTTCCGGCAGTCTGACGTTTAACCCGGGTGACGTTGCCAAGTCATTTAATGTCCCCGTCCTCGACGATGGCGTGGTGGATTTAGCTCCCAACCAGTTCTATTTCAACGTGGCTTTGACCAGCCTTACGCCACCGGGAGCAACCTTGGGATTCCAAAGCAATGCGGTGGTGCAGATTGTGGATGCGGAGACATACAATCACCCGGCTGGTTCACCTGACACAAGCTTTACGCCGACCCCCGGATTCAATGGCGATGTCTTGAGCCTTAGCCTGCAGACCAACGGCCAAATCGTCGCGGCCGGCTCGTTTACGACTGCCGACAACTATCCACGCAAAGGCGTTGCCCGCTACAATGCCGATTCTTCGCTGGACTTGTTCTTTATGGCCGGCTGGGCGGGAGCCATTGGCCAGGTGAACTCGACCCTGGTCCAGGCTGACGGCCGGCTGTTGATCGGCGGGGCATTTACTAATTTCAACAGCCTCCCCATCAATCGTCTCGCCCGACTTTTGAACGACGGCAGCCTCGACACATCCCTGGCGTTCGGCAGCGGCGGCGATAACACAGTTTTTGCCCTGGGCGAGGTATTCGTGCCCGACCGGCGTTTGTTGGTCGGCGGCAGTTTCCTCACTTTAAACGGGCTGCCGCATTCCGGGCTGGCGCGCTTGAATTTGGACGGCACCGCGGATCCGACATTCAATCCGTCACTCAGCATTAACGGGACGGTTTATGCGCTCGCGGTCTACCCGACCAATACGGTCCATGGTGGTCAGATCATGGTAGGCGGCGACTTCACCACTGTGAGTGGACAGGGATATAACAGGCTGATGAGGCTTAACGCCGATGGCACCCTCGACACCACCTTTAATGCGGGCGCCGGCTTTGACGGCGCCGTCCGGGCTTTGGCGATTCAGGCCGACGGACGAGTCGTGGTCGGCGGTTCGTTTGTGAATGCCGGTGGCGCGCCGCATAGCCGTATTACGCGTCTTAACACCGACGGTTCGATTGATGGAACCTTCAACCCCAATGCCACGCTGGACGATACGGTTAACGGTATTGTCATCCAGCCTGACAACCGGATTATCCTGGTGGGACAGTTCACGCGGGCCAACGGCGTTTCCCGTAATCGCATCACCCGCTTCATGCCTGATGGCACGACTGATCCCAATATCAACTTCGGCCTGGGAGCAGACGGATTCATTAACTCCGTTGCCTTGCAGCCGGATGGAATGATCATTATCGGTGGTGGCTTTACCCATTTCGATGGTTTGCTGCGCCCGCATCTAGCTCGACTGTATGGCGGCTCCATCACCGGTTCCGGACTATTCAGTTTCGCTTCCAGCGTATTCTTCGCCGATGAAGATTCAACCAATGCGCTGGTCACCGTTCGGCGCCACGGCGGCACGACCGGAAACGTCTCGATAGATTTCGCCACCAGCGACGGCACCGATCCGGTCACCGGCGCCCGCGCGGGCATCAATTACTCCAACGTTGTTGCAACACTCAACTTCCCGGCTGGCGAAACACTGCAAAGCATTCTGGTGCCGGTGATCGATGACGGCCGCATCACGCCCGATCTGACTAATAACCTGACACTCTCGAACCCGTCGCCACCGGCTGGGCTCGGGGATCAATCCACCGCGAACATTGCGATTCTCAATGACGAATGCTCGGTCAGCTTCAGCGCCAGTACTTACCGCGTGAACGAGGACACGCCGGGAGATATCGACGTGGTCCGTGGCGGCAGCATGCGCCGCGCCGCGATCGTGAATTTCATGACCACCACGAACGGAACCGCCTGGCCCTTTACTAACTATATCCCCGTCACTAACACCCTGACCTTTGATCCGGGTGTGAGTAACCTCACCGTTCGCGTACCGGTGCTGGCGACCCCCGGATTGGCCGAGGGCGACAAAACGGTTTCACTGCTTCTGACCAATGCCAACCATGCGCTGCTGCTGGCGCCGTTCCAGTCAACGCTAACCATCGTTGATCTCGACCAGGGTCCGGGCCAATTCATGTTCTCCCAGACCAATTACTCCGTTGGCGAAGCCGCTGGTTATGCGATGATCAATGTGCTGCGCACCAACGGACACAGCGGAGTGGTCGGCGTCAGTTACGCCACCAGCGATGGCAGCGCTTCCTCCCCGTACAAATATGGCGCCACCAACGGTCTGCTCACGTTCCAGGATGGCGAAACGTCCAAGGTGATAGCCATACCGATTAATCAGGTGGGCCAGGTGACCGGAGATCAAACCTTCTTCCTGTCCCTGTTCAATCCTACCAACGGCGCGACCTTGCTGAATCCTACTACCGTGGCGATCACGATCATCGACGATAACGTCGGCCTTGGTTTCTCCAGCCCGATATTCATCGCGACCGAGACGGACGGAAGTGCAGTTTTGGGTATCTCCCGCGTGGGGACCGCAGGGATCACCACTGTCAGCTATGCTACGACTAATGGAACCGCCCTGGCCGGCACCAACTACGTGGCACAGACCGGGTCCATGACGTTTACCAACGGCGAGTCGTTCAAGACCATCGCCATACCCCTGCTACATGACTCGAGGGTCACTGGTCCGGTCACATTTGCGGTCAACCTCTTCAACGCCTCCGCTCCGGCGCAGATCTTCACGAATAATCCTGCGACGGTGACGGTTAACGATGCCGACCCGGGCTTCGCCTTCACGAACGCCAATTTCTACACGATTAAGAGCGGCACTAATGTCACGATTAGCGTTGTGCGCTCCAATGCCAACACCGGCATCGTGGCGGTGAACTACGCTACCGTGGACGATACCGCCGTCGCCGGTGTCGATTATTCAGCGGTAAGCGGCACGCTCACTTTCAGCAACGGCATCGCCCTGCAGAGCTTTACGGTGCCCATCATTAACAATGGGCAATTCCAGGGTGACCGTGATTTTGCTGTGGTCCTTGCCAATCCGGTTAATATTTCCAACCCGCAAATTCCTGCGCAGTTGCTCCAGCCGAACACCGCTTTCGTGACAATTACCGACGATATATCCGGCCTGAGCTTCTCGGCGCCGAGTTATAAGGTTAACGAAAACGGTGTCCAGGCAACCATCAACGTGCTGCGCTCGGGCTACACCAACAGCACAGTGGCGGTTAACTTCACCACCGCTAATGGCACTGCCATCGGCTGGCCTTCGGTCGGTTTCAATTACTATCCTACGAACGGCGTCTTCACCTTCACGAACGGGGAAACCCAGAAGGCCTTTACGGTAGGCGTCAATGATAACAACAAGGTGGATGGCGACAAAACGGTATTGCTGAGCCTGTCCAACCCGACGGGCAAAGGAGTGCTGATCAACCCCAGCGCTTCCGTGATGACGATTGTGGAGAGCGATGGCAGCCTCATTGTGCCGGCCGGAACCGCCATTATTTCGGAAAGCGGACAAAAGAACGGTGCAATCGACCCGGGCGAGACAGTCACGGTGCTGTTTGCCTTCCGCAACTCGGCGGGCACAAATACAGCCAACATGACCGCTACCTTGCTGGCCACCAATGGCGTCACCAGCCCCAGCGGGACGCAGCCTTATGGTACCTTGGTTACACACGGGCCAGTGGTCTCCCGACCGTTCACGTTTACTGCCGGACTTACGAACGGGCAGACCCTGGCGGCTACCTTCCAGCTCAACGACGGTGCCACCAGCCTCGGGACGGCGGTGTTCAATTTCATCGTCGGGCAAACCACCACCGTTTATTCCAATACAGCGGCTATCACTATCCCCGATCCCAACACGCCGACGGCGGTCAACAAGTATGGACCCGCCGCCCCTTATCCCTCAGTCATCAGCGTCGCCGGACTGGCCGGCACCGTCGCCAAAGCCACTGTTACCGTGACCAATTTCAACCATAACTGGCCGAGCGATGTCGACACGCTGTTGGTTTCGCCTGCGGGCCAGAAAACTTATCTGATGACCAAGACCGGTGGCAGCATCACGGTCAATAACGCGACACTGACTTTCGACGATGACAGTCCCAGTTACGTGCCACAGTCATCAATTATCACCTCCGGGACCAATCACCCGACCTCGTACGCCACGGTCGCGCCTGCCTTCCCGGCGCCCGCGCCGCCCTGGAGCGCCGCCTCGCCCTACAGCACTAATCTATCTGTGTTCAAAGGTTCCAATCCGAACGGCAACTGGTCTCTTTACGTATTCGACGATACTGCAAATAACTTAGGTGTTATCTCGAACGGCTGGCTGCTGACACTGACTACTGCGACCCCGCTATTGGGCAATGCCGATCTGGGTGTGTCGATGACTGCATCGCCGGCATCGGCGATTGTCACCAGCAATGTGACCTACACTATTACGGTTACCAATTATGGTCCCGCCGGTGCAACCGGTGTGGTAGTCACGAACCCTTTGCCGGCCGGTGCGGCCTATGTCAGCAGCAGTCCAGGAATCGGTACTGTAACGACCAATGGTGGGGTCGTGATGTGGAACCTGGGCTCGCTAACCACCAACGGTTACGCTTCACTGACGCTGGTCGTGCAGCCTCTGACTTCCGGGTCGCTCACAAACTCAGCTAGGATCGGTTCGAGCACGATCGATCTAAACCCTGATGACGACTCGGCTTCGGCCGTCATTAGCGTTATTGCTCCCACGGCTGACCTCGCGCTGGGTCTATCGGCGGCTCCCAGTCCTATTTTGATGGGCGGGACGGTGACCTTTGCTATGACGGTAACCAACCTTGGGCCGGCCACCGCCACCAACGTTGCGGTGACTAACTTCCTGCCAGCGGGCGTGCAAGTGATCAGTGCGTCGCCCATCGGATATTTTGTCAGCGGAAACAATCTCATCTTTACCAACCTGGGCAACGTGGGTAGCGGCGGACTGTTGCTGGCTACTGCCGTGGTCAAACCAGCGGTTGGCGGAACCTTGACCGACAGCGCTAATTGCTCCTCGGGAATCCCGGACCCGCGCAAACTCAACAACAATGCCTCCGTTAAGATCGTGGTGGAGCCTGTTGTTGTCAGCTTCACCCATAGCGGCAATAGCCTGGTCTTTAGCTGGACGGCAGACGCGGTCGGCTATTACCTTGAATCCTCCTCGAGTTTTAGCCCGCCGGTGGTCTGGACGCCGGTGACGAGCCCGCCGCCGGTCCTCTCGAATGGAGTTATGACCGTGACGATCCCTGTCGGTACCGGGACCGAGTACTTCCGCCTCCACGGTCAATCGCCATGATCAAATTACCTGTTACTTACTCAGTCCGGCCGGTCCCGCAGATCGGCCGGATTACTCCTATCGCCTATTAGCCTACTATGAAGCTCTTTTCTCCCCTGATGGGCGCGCTTGCGGCCGCCCTGGTTTTTCTTTGGCCCGCGCCAGCACCTGCCGCGGGTCCACAGGTTCTGCGCGGCCACGTGCCGGCAGCAGTCTCGCGCCTTCAGGCTGTGAGCCGTCTGGATGCCGAAACCAATCTGAACCTCGCCATTGGCTTGCCCTTGAGGAACCGCGAAGCCCTAACCAATCTCCTGCAGCAACTCTACGATCCCGCCAGCCCCAACTACCATCATTACCTCACTCCCCAGGAGTTCACGGCCCAGTTCGGCCCCACAGAGGCCGATTACCAGGCCCTGATCCATTTTGCCAAGACCAATGGGTTGCTGGTGACCAAACAGTATCCGAATCGCATGCTTCTGGACGTCCGGGCGCCGGTCGGGAATATCGAGAAAGCGCTGCACGTCAGTTTTCATGTTTACAACCATCCCACTCAGGCTCGGACTTTTTACTCGATCAATTCGGAGCCGAGTTTGGATACACCCGTGCCGGTATTGGATATAAGCGGACTTAACAATTACATTTTACCTTACTCGAAAATTGTTCGCCAGGAACTTGCGCCCACTAATAATGCCGTGCCGCACGCCGGCTCCGGGCCCGGCGGCACCTACATAGGTTACGATTATCGAGCCGCATATGTTCCCGGCGTCGCTCTTACCGGGGCTGGGCAATCCGTGGCATTGGTCCAGTTTGATGGCTATTTTCCCAGTGACATTCTGCAATACGAGTCCCTGGCTGGTCTGCCCAATGTGCCGTTGCGAAATGTTTTGCTGGACGGTTTCAACGGCGTGCCTGGCGGAGGCAGCATTGAGGTTTCATTGGATATTGAAAACGTTGTCTCAATGGCTCCTGGTCTCTCAGAGGTGGTTCTTTACGAAGGCTTCATTCCCAACAGCATCTTGGGTGCGATTGCCAACGACAACACCGCGCGGCAGATAAGCTGCTCCTGGGGTTGGGGAGGTGGTCCCAGTGGCACCACGGACCAAATCTTTCAGCAAATGATCGCCCAGGGCCAAACCTTCTACGACGCCTCAGGCGATAGCGATGCGTTCCCTCCAGGCGTAGTGGACGACCCGAATACGCCAAACGCTCCGTCCGATAATCCATTCATCACTCAAGTGGGCGGCACCATCCTCCGCACCGCCGGTCCGCTCGGTTCCTGGACGGGTGAGCGCGTTTGGAACGTGGCCGACGGCGTGGGCAGCAGCGGCGGCATCAGCGCCTTCTACCCATTGCCCACGTGGCAACAGGGCATCGACATGACGAATAACGGCGGCTCGACGACTTTTCGCAATCTGCCTGACGTGGCGTTGACGGCGGACAATTGCTTCATCGTCGCGTTCAACGGTTTTGGTTTGGTGGTAGGCGGCACTAGTTGCGCAGCTCCGCTCTGGGCCGGCCTGACTGCTTTGATGAACGAGCAGGCCGTCACTGCCGGCGATCCCGTTGTTGGTTTCATCAATCCGGCTATTTACGCCATCGCCAAAGGCCCAAACTATACCAATGCTTTCCATGATATCGTCGTGGGCGACAATACGTGGAGCGGCAGCACGAATGCCTTCTTCGCAACGAATGGCTTTGACCTGTGTACGGGATGGGGCACGCCCGCGTCGACCAATCTCATCAATTACCTGGCGCCGCCATCGCAAGTTCCGCTGCCGAAGCTGATGGTAATTACCAACTATATCTCCGGTGGTAATCTCAATGGCGCCATCGATCCGAACGAATGCAATGCTATGGACCTGGTGCTGACCAACATCGGCGCCGCCAACGCGACCGGTGTCCGCGTCAGTGTCTCGACCACTACTCCGGATGTCGTCATTGCCCAACCGAATTCCTTCTTCCCCGATTTGCCGGCTAATACCAGTGGGACAAACCTCAACTCCTACCGCATTAGCACCGCTCCAACCTTTATTTGCGGCCTCCCGATACAGTTGGCGCTTGTCATTAAATGCGACCAGGTCACCACAACCAACCTTCTGGTCCTGACGACCGGCACGCCCGGGCCCATCCCGCTGCGGTTCGACAACAGTACTTTTACTCCGATTCCAGACGTAAGCACGACCAACTCGGTCATCGTGGTGTCGAATGTGAACTTTGCGCTGAGCAAGGTGGCCGTGTCTGTCTATATCAACCACACATTCGACTCAGATTTAGTCCTCAAGCTCGTCAGCCCGGACGGAACCACCAATGTCCTAGCCAACCAACTGGGCAGCAATGGCCAGAACTATGGCCTTAATTGTTCGCCCGATACTTCACGTACTACCTTTGACGACACTGCTGCCACGTCCATCGCCACTGCGGTTCCACCTTTCACGGGGACATTTCAGCCGCAGCAGCCACTGTCTGTTTTCTCCGGCAAATTTGGCACTAATGTAAACGGTGCCTGGAAGCTTGTGGTCTCGGATGTCGCTCCTTTCGACACGGGAGCAATCAACTGCTGGTCGCTGCTGATAACACCGTCGGTTTGCACTGACGGCGGCGGCGAGTGCCCGGGCGCGGATGTCGCGCTGGGCATGACCGCGGCGCCCGAGCCGGATATTGTGGGCGTGAACCTGACGTACACTCTATCGGTTACGAACTTCGGGCCAAGTGGCGCCAAGAACGTTTCCGTCAGCCAGGTACTGCCTAGCTCGGTCATCTTTGTCTCGGCCGTTAGTTCCCAGGGCAGCGCGTCGCAAAATTCCGGCGTCATGACTGCCAACCTGGGAGCAATGCCCGCGGGAACGACTGCCACGATTACAGTCGTGGTTATGCCAACCACTGTCGGCGTTATCTCCTCCTCCGCCAACGTGACTTCCGACCAGCCGGATTTCAACTTGTCCAACAACAGTGCCACGCTGTTCTCGCACATCAATCCGCCCACCGCGGATCTGTCGGTAGGCCTCTCGGCATCACCAAGCGCGTTGTTCGTTGGCGGCACGGTTGCTTTCTCAATGGCGATTACCAACAACGGGCCTAGTGCCGCCACCGGCGTCCTCGTCAGCAACGTGATCCCGGCCGGGTTTGTGTTACTCGGCGAAACCGTGTCCCAGGGCAACCTGGCGGTATACGGCAATACTGTCGTTTGCTCATTGGGCTCTCTCGCCAGCGGCGCAACGGCTAGCGCCACCGTCAATGCTACGCCGATCGGCGCCGGCAGTTTCACTGCCAATGCTATGGTGCGCGGCAACCAATTCGATCCTGTGGGCGCCAATAATTCCGCCTCTGCGGTGGTGACGGTCGGACCTGCGGCTGATCTGAACCTGGCGCTGGTCGCGCGGCCGAATCCGGTCGTGCTCTTCAGCAATATGACTTTAACGGCTTCGGTCACCAATAACGGACCGAGCACGGCTACTAACGTCGTCGTTACGGAAGTTTTGCCGACCGGCGCACCCATTATTTCAGTGGCTGTCTCCCCTTCCGGCAGTGTCGTTACGAACGGGACCACCCTCACATGCAATCTCGGGTCCATGGCGCGCGGCTCCAGCGCGGCTCTGACGGTGGTGGTGGGCACGACGCGTCTGGGCACCCTCAACGCCTCCGCCAGCGTTGCTTCCGGCATTACTGACCCCAATCCCGCCAATAACACCATGGCGATCTCCGCTCAGGTCTCTCAGCCTTTTGTGAATATTGTTGGCGCCGGCGCCACGCTCACCAGCGAGTCAATCTCGCCCCCCGATGGTTCCATCGAGCCCGGCGAGACGGTCACCATCCAGTTCCGATTGCAGAATCTTGGTAATGTCTCGAATACGAACCTGGTGGTCACACTCGCTTCAACGGGCGGCGTGACTTCCCCCTCCGCGCCGCAAACGTATGGCATTCTCAAGCCCATCGGCGTTCCCGGCGGTGTCCCGGTGTCGCGGCCGTTCAGCTTTACCGCCACGGGCAACAATGGCGGAGTTGTGACCGCAACGTTGCAGCTCCAGGATGGCACGAACACTTTGCCCTCCATTAGCTATACGTTCCCTCTGCCCACGGTCTCCACGTTTGCCAATACCAATACAATTACGATTCCCGACCCGAACGCAGCCACCGCGGCGAGTGAATATGGTCCGGCCGCGCCTTATCCATCAGCCATTGCTGTCTCCGGGTTGACGGGTCAGGTGGGCAAAGTAACTGCCACGCTGTATGGCCTTACGCATGATTTTGCCAAGGATGTTAACGTGTTGCTGGTTGGCCCGACCGGCGCCAAGACGTTGCTGCTGTCTCATGCGGCCGATGTGAGCGCCGTTGCCAATGCCACGCTGACATTTGATGATGCTGCCGCCACCAACATCCCCGCCAGCGGTACCACCATTACCACTGGCGATTGGCAGCCTTCCGCATACGCACCGCAACCGATTTTCTCCAATCCGGCGCCGGCCGGCCCTTACACCGCCGCTATGGCGACGTTCAGCGGTGTCAATCCTAACGGCACCTGGTCGCTCTTTGTGCTGGACGATAGCACGGGCGACTCAGGCTACATCGCGAATGGTTGGAGCCTCAATTTCACAAATCTCTCACCGGTAAACCAGGTTGCTGACCTTGGCCTGGCTGTTGTCGCCGCTCCTAATCCGGTATTGGTTGGCAGCGATTTGACTTATACCTTCACCGTGACCAACGCCGGACCCAGCTCGGCTTCTGGTGTGACATTCTCCAATAGCTTGCCTGCCGGTGTTACTCTGGTTTCGGCGACCGTCTCCCAGGGCAATGCTGTTATCAACGGCAGCACGATCATTGGCAATCTTGGCAGCTTGGCTGTCAACTCCAGTGCGACAGTGCTGATCGTCGTATCGCCTGGTATCGCCGCTCCCGCTTCCCTCACCAATCTCGCTTCCGTATCGGCGTTCGAAACGGATTTTCATCTCATCGACAACACGGCGTCCGTGGTCTCCACCGTGAATTTTCCTGCGGCCGACGTAGGCTTGAACCTTGTCTCCAGCTCGGGCTCCGTCATTGCCGGAAGCAACGTTACAGCCACTATCACGGTCACCAATAACGGCCCCGGCACTGCCTTTAGTGTCGTAGTAACATCACCAATTACATCCGCTGCGGCATTTGTGTCGGCGACTGTTTCCACCGGATCCGTAGTGACAAACTCATCCGGGGTAGTGGCTGCGTTGGGTGATTTGCCGCCTGGCGACACCGAAAGGGTTACCATCACTGTCGCTCCTAAAAACCCTGGTTTTCTCACCAACAGCGCATCAGTAACCACGGCATCGATCGATACGACCCTCGCGAACAACTCAGGAACCATTGTGGTGACGGTCTTGAGGCCGATGCCCATCGTTGTAGCAGCTGGCGCCCAATTAATCTCTGAAAGCCTTATCGCCAATGGGGCTATCGATCCTGGCGAAACGGTTGCGATCGCCTTCTCGCTGGCGAATACCGGCGTGGTGGATACTGCTAATCTTGGCGCCACGCTGCTCGCGTCGGGCGGCGTCACCGCTCCGAATCCGGCGAGCAATTATTTTGGTCGTCTTGTGGCGGGTGGACCACCAGTGGCACGGACGTTCACGTTTACGGCCAGCCCTTCGGCCAGCGGCTCCATTATCGCTTCTCTCCACCTCCAGGATGGCACGAACGATTTCGGCATCGTGCCGTTCATGTTTGGATTGCCGTCCGCAGTCATTTTGGCCAACACCAATGCCATCATTATCCCGGATCACGGTCCCGGCCTGCCGTATCCGGCTGCTATCACTATCTCCGGGATGACCGGTATTGTCAGTAAGGCGACCGTGACACTCAACGGGTTCACTCACAGTTTCGCCAGCGATGTCAACGTCCTGCTCGTTAGCCCTTCAGGGCACAGCGCCCTGCTCATGTCACACGCTGGCGGCTTCTACGGCGTCACGAACCTGACTCTCACGTTTGATGATGCTGCTGCGGCGCCGATTGCCTCGAGTACCCGCCTAGTCAGCGGCAGTTACAAACCAGCCGGCTATGGCGGCATACCCAATTTCCCAAGCTCCGCCCCTGCCGATCCTTATGGCACGCTCCTGAGCGCCGTAAACGGCACTGACCCCAATGGCGCTTGGTCGCTCTATGTGATGGATGATCGCATTGGCGATTCCGGCGTCATAGCAGCCGGTTGGACGCTCAATCTGACCATCATCGAGCCCGTCAATCCAATCGCGGATCTGGCTCTGGGGTTGAGCGGTTCGCCCGCCTCACTCTTTACCGCCAGTGCCCTGACGTACACAATTTCCGTGACCAACCTTGGCCCCAATTCTGCCCCGGGCATAGTGGTCGCCGATACTCTGCCGCCAGGTTTGCAAATCGTCTCCACTACTTCGTCCCAAGGAGCGGCCTCGCTCTCAAGCAATCTTCTCACTTGCAATTTGGGCTCACTGAACGTGAACGGCACCGCCACCGTGACGATCGTGGGTGTGCCGATCATTGGGGGCACCTTCCTCAACAGCGCCGGCGTGTCCGGCGCGGTTTCTGACGCCAACCTCGTCAACAACTCGGGCTTCACGTCGACTTTAGTGACGGTCCCGATCGCCGCAAGCCTGCATGGCGTCATCAGGACTAATCAGTTCCAGCTTTCGATCATTGCCCAACCAGGCATGAGCTATGACGTCCAATCCTCGACCGACCTGAAGACCTGGTCGAGTTTGGGTGTTTATGCTGCGCCGCCCAATGGCGTTATCACGGTGCTGGATCCGCTTGGCACTACCAGTCGCTTCTACCGTGCTGTCCGCCAAGTGCCGTAGCCGGAAATAATGACCCTCCTCGGGCTCACCGGCGGGATCGGCATGGGCAAATCCGCCTGTGCCGATATGCTCCGCGCCCGCGGCATACCGCTCGTCGATACCGATGATTTGGCGCGCCAGGTGGTCGCGCCAGGCGAGCCTGCTCTCGAAGAAATCCGGCAGGTTTTCGGGGAGGAGTTCCTCGATGCTGAAGGGTGTTTGCGCCGCAAAGAACTCGGACGGCGTGTGTTCTCGGACACCGCCGCGCGTCAGCGCCTCGAACAGATTCTGCACCCGCAAATCCGCAAGCTCTGGCTGGCGCGCGTTGCGCAGTGGCGGGCTGAATCTAAGTCAATTGCTGTTGTGGTCATACCGCTTCTTTTTGAGACCCGTGCGGAAAAGGAATTCGACGCCACTATTTGTGTCGCCTGCTCCGCCGCTACTCAGCGCGAACGGCTGTTGGCCCGTGGTTGGTCTGCGGAAGTGATCCAACGTCGAAATCTCGCCCAGTGGCCCGTAGACCAGAAGCTCGCGAATTCTGATTACGTCATTTGGACCGAAGGCAGCCTCGAAGTCCACGCTCAGCAACTCGAGCGAATCCTAAAATGCCTTTCGGGCTTAGCGCGGCTTACTTCGCCCGCATAGCGGTATTGGCGCCTTCTCCCACCGACCAGATTAGCCGATCCACTTTTCCATCCGGCCCCTTCGGGAATTCAATTTGCACGTCCGTCGTTTTGGCGAAGAATTTGGTTGGTGATTCGGCGAAGAGCAGGAATTTCACACCGCTCAACCGCGCGGCCAATTGGCTGCCATCTCGAGTTATTTCTACCTCATTGTTGCCCGTATACTTGCCTTTGAGGCTATCCAGCCAGCTATTCGCCAGCATGAATTCCTTCTTCCCTGGTTTGCCCAGTTCCCGTACCCAAATATTGCGAAAGCGCACAGGATTCCCATGGTCCTGCAGCGAAATCGGTTGCTTTTCCGGCTGCGGTTCATACGGCGCCCGCTCCAGCCAACTCGTCGGCCCGGTCAGCGACACGTGATTTTGCACCAGCACCCCGTTATGAAAAACCGTGAGATACACCGGCGAGAGCAACTTGCCCTCAGCGTTAAATCGTGGCGCGGTGTAAATAATATCATACGTCTGCCACACTCCCGGTGGCAAACTGGCATTGACCAGCGGCGGGTATTGTCCGTAAACCGCGGCCGCGCTGCCATCTGCGTAAGTGTCGGCTTGATACGAATCCAGCACCTGCACTTCGTATCGATCCAAACCGAAAAAGACTCCGCTATTGCCTCGGCCCTGGCCTTCGCCGTGCGGGGGCGTCGGCGTCGCCCATTCTACGTGTAGCTGGCAATCTCCGAAGCTCTGCAGCGTTCGCACATAACCGCTGCCCTTCACGCATTCCATGTAGCCGTCGCCCTTTATCCATTTTGTCGGACTGCCGTCCGTCGCGACCCACGCCGAAAGATCTTTGCCGTCAAAGAGCACCGTCGCATCTGACGGCGCTTTGCCCGCCTGCTCCGGCGTGCTGGGGCTCGCCGGCGTTACCGCAGCCGGCTGCGGCCGGGTGCGATCGTGATCCAGGTAATTCGGGTCCGGCTGGGCCATTGCCTGATTGGCTCCAGCCCAACCCGCAGCAATGACGATTGGGTAAATAATTTTCGATAGTGGGTAATTGGATTTCATAAGTTTCAAAACGATGCTGCCTGGCGATCCCATGGCCGCTACGCGATTGCCGCACGCCGAATCCGTAATAGGCGACGCCATCAGCTCCGCGAGATTACGTTCTGCGCGACAGAAGAAAAGCGAAAAGCCCTCCATTCCAAACCCACCCCCAAGGCAGCCCCTGACCGGCTCCTGGCGTCTGGCCATCGGCTATTGCCGAGCTGTTTTGATCCAACCTAATGACTAAATACGTTCTAATCCGGTACCCCGGGGGTCAACACCCCATTTACCTTCTTGCACCGGAAGCAAATCCTTCCCCTCATGGAAACCAAAGCCGGGAACGGACCCGAGGTGAATTGGGATAAATTTCTCGAGGACTTGCGCGCCCTCGTCAATGATGGCGAACAGTTGCTCAAAGTCAGGGTTGGCCGGGCCCGCGAACAGGCAGCCGCGCGAATGGAAACCGCCGGACGTGTAGTACGCGAACGCCCCTACCAGTCGCTTGCGGTTGGATTGGGCCTGGGCATCGTTGCCGGCTTGTTGCTGCACCGCTGGTTTTCTTCCGAATCATCCGAGAGCAAGGATTGAGCCTGGGGTCGCACTGCACGCTCGGTGTAGGCATCCTCGCTTCCGCTGCCGACTTACGCCCGTCCGAACGGGGGCATTAAGAATGCCACTGCTGCGGCTGCATAGGGTTGGCTTATTTGAATTATTAATGATTCCGAAATCTGTCAAAGCCCGCTTGCGTGCCCCGTCCGGGCGCGGTACAAATGAGCGCTGACATTGAATCCCCCCGCTCACGCGGGCGTGTGTCCTGAAGCAGAATTGGGTAGTCAAAAACTGTCATGAAGAAAGCAATTGACGTTTACTGCGGTTTGAGAACAATTCCCGGCTCTTGACCTATGCAGTGCGCCGATGCTGATTTAATCTGCCCTCGCTCCGCCGCGGACTTTCCCGGCTGCCGCCAACGCGGCTTGGACTGCTAAGCCCGAACTGCCTACGCCATGTCCGCCATTTTTCCTAAATGGACCAACCGGTTGCCGGGCCTGCTCACTGTTGGCTA
This sequence comes from uncultured Verrucomicrobiota bacterium, assembly GCA_964623885.1. Lineage (GTDB taxonomy): Bacteria > Verrucomicrobiota > Verrucomicrobiia > Limisphaerales > UBA8199 > CAZUVM01. The sequence goes on along the minus strand of CAZUVM010000109.1, from coordinate 4,557 downwards.
CGTGCTCGTGGCCGGCGCCCTTGTGGCCGGCGGCTGGTACTATTTTACTCCGAAGTACTCGCGCGTTGGCTACCAGCCGGTGCAGCCGGTTGCCTTTTCACACGCAACTCACGCGGGCCAACTGGGGATCGATTGCCGTTATTGCCATAATGCAGTCGAGAAAGCCTGGTTCTCCAACATCCCCGCCAGCTCGACTTGCATGAATTGCCATAACCAGGTTCTTAAGGACGACCCCCGCCTCGCCCTGATTCGCGAGAGCGCTCAAACCGGTCAGCCTGTTCCCTGGGTGCAAATTCACCGCGTCCCTGACTTCGTTTATTTTAATCATTCCGTGCATGTCGACCGCGGCATTAGTTGCGTTGAATGCCACGGACCGGTCAACACCATGGATGAGGTCTACCATTATCAGCCTCTCAGCATGACGTTCTGCCTCGATTGCCATCGCCATCCGGAATTGAAGCTGCGCCCGATGGACAAGATTACGGATCTGAATTGGAAAGCGGCGTCGCCGGAAAAACAGCTCGAATTTGGTAAAAAGGCCATGGACCAGTGGCAAGTCGAATCCCTCCAGAACTGCTCCACCTGTCACCGATGAGCGCTACTCAATCTCCATCTCAAAGCTCTGTCGCTGGCAAACTCCCCTTGGCCTCGGCTGCCGGGCGTGTGTATTGGCGGGGATTGGAAGAATTGGCAGAGACGCCGGAATTCCGGGAGTGGGTTGAGCGCGAATTTCCCGCCGGTGCCAGCGAGTTGACGGACCCGGTCTCCCGCCGGCAGTTCGTGAAGTTAATGTCCGCTTCGTTCCTTCTGGCCGGCATCGGACTCGGCGCCACCGGCTGCCGGCGCCCGGTGGAACGCCTCGAGCCTTTCGGCAAAATGCCCGAGAATTACATTCACGGGTTGCCGGAGTATTTCGCTACGGCCATGCCGGCCGCAGGCGGCGCGATACCGCTGGTGGTTAAGTCCAATGACGGCCGCCCCACGAAAGTTGAAGGCAATTCTCTATACCCTGACAGCAATGGCGGCACCGATCGTTTTGCCCAGGCTTCCATCCTGAACCTGTACGATCCGGATCGGGCTACCCGGTTCACTATTAATGGTAAAAACGCTTCGCCGGCAGGCGCCGTGGATTTCCTGGGGGCGCTTGCCAAAAAAGCCCAGGCCGATGGCGGGAAGGGGTTGAGCATCCTTTGTGAACGAAACAATTCTCCCTCGCGCGCGCGTTTACAAAAGCTGATTTCCGAAAAACTTCCGAAGGCACGCTTCTATGTCCATGACGCAATCGATCTCGACATCCACCGGCGCGCCGCCACTGAGGCTTTTGCTCAAGCCGTCCAGCCACAATTCCTGTTTGATCGCGCTGACGTCATCGTCTCGTTGGACTGCGACTTCCTCGGCTCCGAACCTGACGTTCATAATCATGTTCGCCGTTTCACCCAGCGGCGTCGCATCGAAAAACCCGAAGACGGGTTGAACCGGCTTTACGTCATCGAGAGTCTGATGACCATTACCGGCTTCAACGCGGACCATCGGTTGCGCGCTGCGGCCAGTTCCGTCGTCCAGGTCGCCGGCGCCCTGGCAGCCGAAATCGCTAAATCGGCGAACATTTCGGGCCTCGATCGCCTCGGCAGCCCAGCCGGTGTGGATCCGCAATGGATTTCCGAGTGCGCCAAAGATTTGCTGGCCAACGCCGGACGTTCGCTCGTAGTTGCAGGCTACCGCCAACCATTGGCTGTGCACCTGCTGGCCAATGCCATCAACGCCGCGTTGGGCAATGTTGGCAAGACCGTTGTTTTTCATGAAGCTCCTGAACCGAAACAGGAAGGATTGGGCGAGCTCGCAAAATCTCTCCAGGCCGGCGAAGTGGAGACCCTGCTCATTCTCGGCGGCAATCCAGTCTATACGGCTCCGGCCGAACTCGATTGGGCCAAAACCCAGCGCAAGGCCAAGATGGTCGCGCGCCTTGGGTACTACGAGGACGAAACATTTCCCCACTGCGACTGGCATTTCCCCGCGGCGCATTACCTCGAATCATGGGGCGATGCTTTGACCAGCGACGGCACAATGGTCCCGGTTCAACCTTTGATCGCGCCGCTGTTCGGAGGTTTAACCGAACTTGAAATCCTGGCGCGCCTTGCCGGCGCCAACGCTACCGACCCATACACCATCGTCCGTGAGACCTTCGCCACCTTGGTTCAAAGTAATGACGTCGAACGCGAAGGTGCCTGGCGGAAATTCCTGCACGACGGCTTCCGCGCTGATTCCGCAGCGAAACCGGTAGATGTAAAATTCAATCCTGCCGCTGTCTCTCAAGGGCTTTCTTCAGTCAAAACGGGCAGTCCGACCAAAGACAGCCTCGAAGTCGTTTTCTTCCGCGACTATAAGATGGATGATGGCCGCTATAACAACAATGGCTGGCTGCAGGAGCTGCCTGATCCGGTAACCAAAATGGTTTGGGACAACGCTGTCCTCATCAGCCGCAAAACAGCAGTCGCGTACGGTGTCAAGAATACTGACCTGGTCGAGGTCACGTTGAACGGCCGCAAAATCAAAGGACCGATTTGGATTCAACCGGGGATGGCCGAGAATTCTCTGGGCCTGTCTCTGGGCTACGGCCGCGAACGCACGGGCCGGGTGGGGCAGGGGACCGGCTTCAACGTCTACCCGTTGCGCACCGCAGATGAGCCGTATGTCGCAGTCGGAGCCACCCTTCAAAAAGTCGGAAAGACTTACCCGCTTTCCGGCACTCAGGCGCATTGGTCGCTGGAAGGTCGTCCGATAGTGAAGGAAGCCAACCTCGAGCAATACCGCGAGCACCCGCAGTTCGCCAAGCACATGGGTGTCGAGGACCCGCCGGTGGTTAAACCTCTTTACCCTAATCCGTTCGAGGAGCTGAGGAAAAAGGGTGTGCACCAGTGGGGGATGTCGATTGATTTAAACCTCTGTGTGGGGTGCTCCGCCTGCATGTTGGCCTGCCAGAGCGAGAACAACGTCCCTATCGTCGGTAAAGATCAGGTCAATCGCGGCCGCGAAATGCATTGGCTGCGTATCGATCGCTATTACGCCGGAAAGCCACTGGTTCCTAAAGGCAGCGACGAGGCCCGGAAAGACTTCTTCGATACGTTCGAAAAAGATCAGCAGATGCAGTTTCAGGAATGGATCGATAATCCGCAGGTCGTTACTCAGCCGATGCTTTGCCAGCATTGTGAAGCTGCCCCCTGCGAGAATGTTTGCCCGGTCAATGCCACTTCGCACGACCAGGAAGGCCTGAACGTAATGACGTATAACCGGTGCGTCGGCACTCGTTATTGCTCCAACAACTGTCCGTACAAGGTTCGTCGTTTTAATTTCTTCGATTGGAACAAGCGCCCCCTCGGCAGATTTACATTGGCCGGCCACGAGGTCGACAAATGGTACCTTGGCCCATTCGGCCATCGCAAAGACGACGAATGGGACTTGCTCAAGATGGTCAAGAATCCGGACGTCACTGTGCGTATGCGCGGCGTCATGGAGAAGTGCACCTACTGTCTCCAGCGCATCGAGCAGGCCAAGATCGCTCAGAAAACCAAAGCCGGTGCTTCCGGCGATGTGGTTGTGCCGAGCGATAGCTTCACGACCGCCTGCGCTCAGGCTTGCCCGGCCGGCGCCATCGTGTTCGGTAACCTCAATGACCACGAGAGCCACGTTTGGAAACGAAAGCAACTGGATCGTGATTATCCCGTGCTCGAAGCGCTCCTGACCAAGCCTCGCACCACCTATCTGGCCAAAGTCCGCAATCCGAACAAGAACATGCCGGATTATTATAAATCGCCTCTGACCACGCAGGAATTCGAACAGAAGTTTGGCAATCCCTTTGAAGAACACTCCGAGAGCGGAGCCAATACTCATGAGGCAGCGGAGAAAGGAGCCCGTTAAATGGCCGCGAACGTGACCCATTACGCTCCCGGCGCTCCCGCAAGCGTGCCTCAGCCTCCGCCGGAATTGCAGCGGCAACCGCTGGTTGCCAACCTGCACGGTTTCGGCTGGATCTCCAACCGGGTGGCTTCGCTCATCGAAGATCGGGCTCCGATTTGGTGGTGGGTTTTGTTTATTCCGAGCCTGCTCGCTCTGGGCATGTTGATGTTCATGGTCAGCTACCAGATTTCCACCGGTGTCGGTGTCTGGGGCAACATGCGCCCGGTCATGTGGGCGTGGGACATCGTGAATTTCGTCGGGTGGATCGGCATCGGTCATGCCGGCCCGTTGATTTCCGCGTTTCTCTTCCTCCTCCGCCAGCGCTGGCGGACCGCCGTAAACCGCGCCGCCGAAGCCATGACCATTTTCGCCGTCATGTGCGCCGGAATTTATCCTGCGTTGCACGTCGGCCGCGCCTGGTATGATTGGTGGCTGTTTCCAATTCCCAACTCCAACTCGATTTGGCCGCAATTCCGTTCCCCACTGATGTGGGACGTGTTCGCTGTCTCGACCTATTTCACCGTTTCAGTGCTGTTCTGGTACATGGGATTGATTCCGGACCTGGCCGTGATGCGCGACCGTGCCAAAACCCGTGTTCGCCAG
>CAZUVM010000108.1:0-36824 GCA_964623885.1 uncultured Verrucomicrobiota bacterium | reverse complement strand
TTGGGCCGGCGAATTCGCCGGAGGCTGCTTGGATACCGTATCCTGAAGAATGCCGTGGATGAGATACCAATTTCGTTCCTGCAATTCGATGAACGCTCCCCAGCGTGACTTGTCAGCAGGAATTGGGTTCTCCTTGACCCAAGTGCCGTCGGCGTAATGATAAAAATCATCTCCGGGCGCAACTGATTTGTCCAGGTAGCTAATTGAGAACCGGGGGATTTTCGGAGCGCGCTCCGAAGTTTTGGCTTCGGCCGTTGCTTGCGCAGCGCACAGCTTATAACCAGGCATGCATAGAAGAATAGCCATCAACCGCCAGATTTGTTTTTTCATGCAGTATTTCCTGCCTGTTTCGGGCCGGTAGTTTTCTCCTTAGCGCCGCTTTTGGGCAGGGGTTAACAGAGTGCCGTTTGTGTTTTCGTGGTCAAGTATGGAAAGTGACCCCATGCAAATGTATTGTTTTTGGACAGCGAGCGGCTGGCGCGCGCAAGCCCACATCGTCGGATTTTTCCCTAGGACCAGGTCCGCTTGACATCAGCACATCGAAAGTGGACTATAATTTCAAATTAACCCCGGAATGGGCTTGCTGATACGCCCTGAACGGTGCTGGCGGCCGCGCGAAGCGGGCACGCTCGCAGCCAGCACTGTGACGAAGGCGTGGGCCCGCGGGAAGAAAAGTCGTAAATAATCTTCCGCCATCCGCCAAGACCTCGCGATTATGAACATCCACCGATCGAAACACTTGCGCGGTTTCCTTTTCCTGACTTTTGCAATCCTGGCCGGAGCCTGGGGCGTACGTGCCCAGATGGTCGACCAGAACGCTAATGGCATGAGCGACATTTGGGAGTGGGTTTACGGCGCCGCCGGCCTCGATCCCAGTGCCGACACAGATGGTGATGGAGCTTCCAATCGTCAGGAGAGCATTGCCGGCACAAATCCTTTCGATCCGAACTCCTCTCCGCGTATCTCCGCCGGCGCCGTCGCCGCCACGAACTTCAGCATCACCATCCTGAGCGCGTTGGGCAAGCAATACCAATTGCAAAGCGTACAGCCATTTGGGCCCGGCGGTTGGTCGAATTGGACTACCGAGGCCAGCATCGTCGCCCGCAGCGGCTCGAATGTAACCTTCCTATCCCCAGCGGCCGCTTCGCCAAAATTTTTTCGCATTGCCATAGCTGACGTGGATTCTGACGGTGACGGAGTCAATGATTGGGAGGAATACCAACTCGGCCTCGATCCCTTGAATCCGATGAGCAATGGCACGATGGATTTTAACGGCCAACCCCTCAACGATTATGCGTTCGTCGTCGGCCGCCTCGCGTCACAAAACGTCATTACCATCAGCGCCACCGATCCAACCGCTAATCAACCCGATTCCGGCCAGTCGGCAATTAACCTGGGTGTGTTCACGGTCACCCGTGGCGGTTTTCCGCTCAATGCAATCACTGTCAATCTCGCGCTCGGCGGACCCGGGCCGGGTTTTGCAACCGAAGGTGTTGACCATTCTCCGCTACCACGATCGATCTATTTACCCGCAGGTGTAAGCTCGCAAACGATTACTCTGACCCCGCTTGCCAATACGAGTCTGACCGGACCGGTGCTCGCCACGCTGAAGCTGCAACCGGGGTCAGGCTATACTATCGGCGTCGCGAGCAACGCGAGCATCCAAATTCTTCCCACCGCCACTCCATCAGGGACTGGTTTGACCGCAAACTACTACACCAATTCCAGCAGCACCTATTCGAGTCCGTCGAATTTCAATCCTATTAATCTGCGGCTCACCGAAACCGACCCGGTGATTGATTTCAATTGGTCTAACAGTGCCATCGTTCCAATTACCAACACTGGGGGCTACTACTGCGCGCGGTGGACTGGTCAGGTCCAGCCGCAATACTCTGAAACCTATTACTTCGATGCCAACACCGACGATGGCGTGAAGCTGTGGGTCAACGACCAGCTCATCATCGATCACTGGGTGTTGCAAGGTGCCACCGACACCATTGTCCCGATCGCATTGCAAGGCGGTGTGCGTTATGACATCCGCATGGATTACTTTAATGGTGGCGGCAGCGGCGTCGCTCACCTGTCCTGGTACAGCGCCAGCCAGTCCAAACAAGTCATCCCCAGCAACCGGCTCTATCCATCCACCGTCCCGGCCGCTCCAACGGCCATTATCAGCCCCGCGGTGGCCTACGCTTTCCTCAACCAGCCTTTCACTTTCACCGTTAGCGGGGCAAACCTTGCCACATCCTTTACCGCCACCGGTTTGCCGCCAGGGCTCAGCTTCAATCCTTCGACTGGCCTCATCAGCGGCACCCCAACGCTCGCGGGCGATTTCCAGGTCAGCTTGACGGCCAGCAATGCAGCCGGCTTGAGCGCCTCGGTGCTCGATCTGCAGGTAATCGACAGCGGCAGCTCGGTCGTGCGCGAAGTGTGGCTCGGCGTGCCGGGAACGAACGTGAGCGACATCCCGGTTTCCACTCCGGCCACCTCAACCAGTTTCCTCGGCACCCTCGAAGGGGTTACCGGCTACACCAACAATTATGGCGAGCGCATCCGTGGATATCTGACCGCGCCGGTCACTGGAAATTTCTATTTTTGGATAGCCGGCAGCGACTCCGCCGAACTCTGGATCTCAAATGACGGCGAACCGGTGAACAAAGTCCGGCGTGCCCGGGTTCTTCCTTACAGCCCTACAGCCTCCCGCCAATGGTTCGTGCAAACGAATCAGCAGTCAGGGTGGCTTACGCTGGTCGCAGGACAAAAATATTATATCGAGATTCTCCACAAGGCGGGCGCGGGCGGCGGCACCCCCGATAACTGGGCGGTTGGTTGGCTGCAGGATCCCACCGGGACCAATAACGCCGTGAGTGGTGTCGTGCCCGGTTACGTTCTCTCGCGCTATTTTCCGCTGCCTGCTGCCGCGCAGCCGGGCACCCTGTACAGTGCCGACCTGTTGGCCGAGGGCACCGTGGTCAGCCAGGGCACCGGCTCAGCGACGCTTCGTTTGAGTCCTGACGGTTCGCAGGCCGTTCTCAAGTTCAAATATGGGAATCTCACTTCACCACTTACCGGTGAGCACATTCATTGTGATCCTTACCTGAATTACCCCAGCCAAATCATGTTCGATATCGATGCTGCCACACCACAACCAGATGGCAGCTATATCTGGAACATTGGCCCGGTAGGAACGCTGCAACCCGCTGATATCGTCGAGATTATTCGGGAGGGTAAGTCCTATATGAACGTCCACACGGTCAATTACCCGAATGGCGAGATCGCCGGCCACTTTACTCCCGCCGATGGCAGCCAGACCTTTACTCCTCCGCCTCCGCCTCCGGCGTGGACCGATGACCATGCCAACCCGAACGCTGCTTCCCGTTTCCTTATCCAGGCCACATTCGGCCCGTCGCCCGCCGACGTGGCCTTGGTGCAGTCGCTCGGCTATGCGGGCTGGCTCAGCAACCAATACAGCTTGCCTCCAACGCATCAGCTGCCATTTGTGTTGGCTCACCAATCAACTGATCCCACGACGCCGTTCCCTAGCCAGCTCACTTTCAATTCCTGGTGGCAACAGTCCGTTACCGCTCCCGATCAACTGCGCCAGCGCGTGGCGTTTGCCCTTAGCGAAATCATGGTCGTTTCCCAAAACGGCGTCCTCAATAATAACGCCACCGCCCTTTCCGACTACTACGACACTCTCCTCGATAACGCTTTCGGCAATTTCCGGAATCTGCTCGAAGCCGTGACGCTCGAACCCGCTATGGGCATCTATCTCGACATGCGTGGGAACGACAAAGGCAATATCACCACCGGTCTTCATGCCAATGAGAATTACGCCCGCGAAATACAACAACTTTTCTCAATCGGACTGAATAGAATGTGGCCGGATGGCACCCTCGTGATGGACTCCCAGGGGAACCTCGTGCCCACCTATAATCAGAACGTGATCATGGGCTTTGCCAGCGTGTTTACCGGCTGGAATTATTATCAAACCAATCTCGCCAACGGCAACCCGCCCACCAGTTTCAATCCGCCCGCGGACTATATCGATCCGATGACTCTCGTTCCAGGCCATCATGAGCTGGGTACCAAACTCCTCCTGGATAATGTCATGCTCCCGCAAGCGTACGGTCTGCAGACAACTACGACGACCACCAATTGCGTGAATTATTGCCAGCACGATCTCGAAGCCGCCCACGATTCCATCTTTAATAATCAAAACGTTGGCCCCTTCATCTGCCGCCAACTCATCCAGCGCCTCATCACCAGCAACCCCAGCCGCGGCTACCTCTATCGCGTCGTTCAGGCTTTCAACGATAATGGCTCCGGCGTACGCGGCGATATGACGGCCGTGCTCAACGCCATTTTCCTCGATTACGAAGCGCGTAGCACAGCCATGATCACCCAGCCGACTTACGGCAAACAACGCGAGCCGTTGCTGCGTGTCACTGCGCCGGCCCGCGCGTTCCTGTCCCCGCCTTCCGTCGGCGGCACTTACAGCCAGAATGGCACTCAGGTCATTACCATTACGACCACAAATGCCCATCGCCTCAACGGTACCGATACCGTCGTTTTGAATTTCACTGACACCTCCAGTAACGCTGCGCCCCCGTCACAGACCTATAGTGTCACGGTCACCGGCCCAACCACCTTGACGGTCAATACTCCCGGGTTGCTTTCGGGCACCTACTCCCAGGTCACCAACTCGAGTTCTACCAACTTTCTGGGGTTAATGACCCTGTCGATTAACAGCCACGGTCTTTCCCCGGGTAACCCGGCATACCTTAGCTTCACGACGGGTGGTGCGACGAATGGCATTTACACGGTGATCACCAATACCGATGCCAACCATTTCACCGTCGGCACCGCTGATCCTACCACGCTCTCCGGCAACGTCCTGCTCTCCAGGCTCAGCGTCGGTGGGTATACCCAATCCCGCACCAACATCACCATCGACGTCAACGGACCGCATTGGCTGAACCCGGGTGATCCTGTCTTCATCAACTTCAGTTCCGGCACGGCCGTCGACGGCGTTTATCAGGTCGTCAGCGTGCCTGATCCCGCGCATTTCGTTGTAGTCACGACCAACTCCACCAGCCAGAGTCAGAATAGCCTCTCGGTTTACCCGCTGACGGCGCCGCCGTTGGTGCGTTCCGGCAATGTCGTCGTGACCTGGAGCACGTGGAACATGGGCTTCACCGATTCCGGAACTCCAAACCTTGGCCAATCACCCCTCAACTCACCCACCGTCTTCAACTTCTTTTTCCCGAGCTTTGAATTCCCGGGCGCCCTCGCCGCGGCGAGCTTGACCACGCCCGAGTTCCAACTGACGTCGGACACATCTGTGGCCCAGATGATGAACTTCATGTATGATGGCTTGCTCGGCAGCAACAGCGGCAACACCAGTGGCCTGAGCAGCTTTAATAACGGCAGCGGTGCTATCGTCATGGATCTCGGCCCATGGTTGACCCAGGGCTACACCTCCAACGCCGGCATCCCGAGCCTCGTCGACGCCCTCAATAGTTTGCTCCTGGGCGGTCAACTCTCCGGCAGCGCCAAGAATTTCATCGTCAACTTTGTCGCCAACACGACCAATTTCGCCTACAGTTCGCCGCCGACCAATTCCCAGATGCGCGACCGTGTTCGCGCTGTCGTGCACTTGATCCTCGATTCTCCTGACTTCACCATCCAGAAATAGCTTTATGGAACGAAAATCAGCCTCCGTCCTTCAATCCCGGCGCGATTTCATCCGCCAGGCCGCCTGCGCTGCCGTAGGCACGCTCGCAATGACTACCACCGTCCGCGACCTGCGTTTCATGAACGCTGCGGTCGCCCAATCCAACATCAGCGATTACAAGGCCCTGGTGTGCATCTTCATGGCCGGCGGTAATGATTCCAACAATTTGATCGTTCCCAGCGGCCTGACGGATTACAATAATTACGCTGCCATCCGCACCCCCGTCCTGGCTCTGCCCCAATCCTCTTTGCTGGGAATCTCCCCTGCCAATTACGACGGACATTCCTATGGCCTCCACCCCTGCTTGCCTGAGCTCCAAACGCTCTTCGGTGAAAACAAATTGGCTTTCCTGTTCAACACCGGCACGCTCCTTTTCCCTTTGACCCGCGCCCAATACCTCGGCGGCGCCCTGCAAAAACCGCCTCAGCTTTTTTCCCATTCCGACCAGGTGACCCAGTGGCAAACATCCATTCCCGACCAGCCGCCGCTGACCGGTTGGGGCGGTCGCTGTGCCGATCTGCTGAACGCGATTCAACCCAATTCCCCTATCTCGCTCTCCGTCACCCTGGCCGGGGCCAACACGTTCGAAGTCGGCAATTTCGTTTCCCAATACTCCGTCTCCACTTCCGGCGCGATTTCTCTGACCGGCCTGACGCCCGGCACGGCTCGCTATGCCGCCCTGACCAATATGCTTGGGATCCAAAACGTCAACATGCAGGCCCAGGCTTACGCCGGTGTTGCCGCTCATTCGATCAATACCGCCAGTGTTCTGAACACCGCCATCGGGCCGACCGCCGATCCCTCCGGCACTCAGCAGTACTGGACGACTCCTTTCCCGGGCAACACACCATTCCAGGTCGTTGTGCCCACCAGCGGGACGAAATTCAATTCCTCTTTGGGCCCGCAACTCAAAATGATCGCTCGCCTGATTCAAGCCGGTCACGCCGGCTTTGGCATGAAACGCCAGATCTTCTTCTGCTCGGTCGGCGGTTACGACCTGCATACCGGCCAAACTCCCGGTTCCGGTCAAACCACGGTCGGTTCGCATGCGAACTTGCTGGCCGAGTTGAGCCAGTCCATGTACGCATTCCAGCGCGCCATGGAACAGCTCGGGCTCTCCAACAAAGTCACCGCCTTCACCGCCAGCGATTTCAGCCGCACTTTCCCCAGCAACGGCCAGGGCTCCGATCACGGCTGGGGCAGCCATCACATCGTCTTCGGCGGAGCCGTTAACGGCGGCCGCACCTATGGCACCCTCCCCACCCTCGTTGTAAACGGTCCCGATGACACCGGCACCGGTCGCTGGATCCCCACCATCGCCATCGACCAATACTTCTCCACGCTCGCCACGTGGTTTGGTGTCGACAATAGCAATCTTGCCACTGTCTTCCCCAACGTTGGCCGCTTCTCCACCGCGAACCTCGGCTTCGTCTGACCCAACTATGATGGCTCGGTAGGGACGCCCTCCCGGCGTCCCATAAATCCACCAACTCCCGCCAAGCGCCGGTCCCTTTGGGATCGAGGATTTAGTTCAACTCAGGGGGCTTTTGGGTTCTTCAGGCGGTCATCGGTTGGCAACGCCCGAGGCGGGCGCGCTCCCCGAAGACAACTGCATCGTTCCGGCCCCGGGAGAGGGGTGGCGTGAGGGGAGTTCCTGGTTCCTCTCGTCACCAATGTATAAACACCGTCACATCTCCCGACCAACTACTCGCTCAACATTCCGGCGCGCCATCCGACACGCTGGCGCGCGCCCGATGATTTTGGCCGTGCGCTCGCCGCTTACCGCCGCGCCATTCGCGCCCATCGCCGGCTTGCTTGCCTCGCCCCGTCCCAATTCGATGCCACCGTGGTTGATCGCGAACGCGCCGAGCGCGAAGCTCGTCGTCGCTGGAACGAGGAAGCAGCACTAGCAATTGCCAGGATCTATGGCACTAAACCCAAACCGATCCCGGAACCCGACCCGCCCCCACCTCCTCCACCCGCATCCGGGCAGCAGTGGAGCGCGAGTTGGCCGCATGGCGTTTGTGGTTGAAAATCGGAAAAGATGCGATGAAACGTTTTCGAATCCGACATCCCCACGCCTTGCCGCGCTTCGGTCAGTATGTACGCCTGATGGAGATCGCATTCGACTTCGGTCGCCTTGCCGTCGGCGAGCATTCGCCTCAGGCCCAACCCGAGCCCGGCGCTCACACTTCTGCTTTGGCCGACCTCAAACGCATCTACGGAGACCGGGACCATCCACCGTGACCACACACACCACTGATCACTTGATTACTGATTGCCGATTACTGGTTGCGCTCCGCGCCGGTTGCGTGCCGATCCGTTGAGACGCTCCCCCCGATTTGCTAATCCCTTCGGGATCGAGGAAAATGCCTTAATGAAGAATTGGCTCTTTGCCGTCCTGCTCGCCTGCCTGGCGGGAACGGTTTTGTTCATTTTTCTACGGAAGCCGATTGCCCAACCGAATCAACTGCCCGCCCCCGCAGCAGAAACTAATCAGGTAATCGCGAACGCCGCTCCCGCGGTCGTGCCGGCCGCCACCACCGTCCAGGGCAATCTCCAGCCAATCCCGGCAGTCACTTACAACGCTCCTACCCAGGCGCCACCTGCCACTGTCCCGCCGCTTGCCCCCGATCTGCTCAATGTCGCGCCGAGGACCGTCCTCGAAAACATGCGCACCACTTTCCGCCAATACGCGTCGATCTTCGGCGGCAATCCCGTCGGTACCAACCAGGAAATCACCCGTGCGCTCATGGGCGATAATCCCAAGCACGTCAATTTTCTCAAAGCCGATGGCAATCGCGTTAATTCCAACGGCGAACTGGTCGATGTCTGGGGCACGCCCTATTTCTTCCATCAGCTTTCGGGCACCCTCATGGAAATCCGCTCCGCCGGCCCGGATCGTACCATGTGGACTGATGACGATCTGGTGATCCGCTAATCCGCAGGAAAAGATAGCAACACCTCGCGTCCGTAGTATCTTAGAGTCACGTGTTTGAACTCGTAGCTCCATACCAGCCGGCCGGTGACCAACCCCAGGCCATTACCAAGCTCACCGACGGTTTGACCGCCGGCGCTCAACACCAGGTCCTCCTCGGCGTCACCGGCTCCGGCAAAACGTTCACGATCGCGAATGTCATAAAAAACATCAATAAGCCAACGCTCGTTATTTCCCATAACAAGACTCTCGCTGCTCAGCTTTATGCTGAGTTTAAAGGCTTTTTCCCCAATAACGCAGTTGAGTATTTCGTCAGCTATTTCGATTACTATCAGCCGGAGGCTTACATCCCTCGCACGGATACCTACATCGAAAAAGACTCGAGCGTGAACGAAGAGATCGAGCGGTTGCGGCTCTCCACGATGAGTTCCCTCTTCTCGCGGGAGGATGTCGTCGTCGTCGCCAGCGTCTCCTGCATCTACGGCATCGGCAGCAAGGAGGACTACGAGGCCATGGTCATCCCCATCCGCGCCGGTTCGGAACTCACGCGCGAAAATTTCCTCCGCCGGCTGGTCGACCTCCAATACGCCCGCAATGACATCGAATTCAGTCGCGGTGAGTTTCGCGTTCGCGGTGACACGGTTGAACTCTGCCCCGCCGGACGCGAAGATGCCTTGCGCGTCGAATTCTTCGGTGACCAAATCGATCGCATCACCCGGTTCGAGCCGCTGAACGGGCACAAAATAGAGTCGCTGCCGGCAGTCACGATCTATCCCGCCAAACAATTCGTGACGCCGGCCGAAAAGCTGCGGCCGGCCCTGCTCGCGATCCGCGAGGAGTTGAGCGAACGCATCGCCTGGTTCGAAAAACAAGGCAAACTGCTCGAAGCCCAGCGCCTGAAAATGCGCACGGAATACGACCTCGAAATGATGGAGGAAATGGGCTTTTGCTCCGGGATCGAGAATTACTCCCGCCACCTTTCGGCCCGGCCGCCCGGCTCCAGGCCCTGCACCTTGTTCGATTTCTTTCCCAAGGATTACCTGCTGGTCATCGACGAGTCGCATGCCACGGTTCCTCAGATCGGCGGGATGTATGAAGGCGACCGCTCGCGCAAAACCGTCCTGGTCGAGCACGGCTTCCGTTTGCCCAGCGCGCTCGATAACCGGCCGCTCAGTTTCGACGAGTTTCAATCGCTCCAGAACCAGACGATTTACGTCAGCGCCACTCCGGGCCCGCGCGAGTTTGAATGGGCCCGTGCCAGCGCCCTGGGCCTCGGCAGCGCGGCGGAGGGCCTGCCCGCGCTGCCCGGCGCAGAGAGACGTGGCTCCCTGCCCGGTGTCGCGGAGTTGGTCGTCCGGCCCACCGGCCTGGTGGATCCGCGTATAACTCTCAAACCTCTGGCCGGCCAAATCGATGATCTCATCAATGAATGCCGCAAACGCGCCGAACAGAAAGAGCGTGTCCTGGTAACGACGCTGACCAAGCGCACCGCCGAGGAACTTACTGACTACCTCCGCGAGATCGGCATCAATGTCCAGTACCTCCATAGTGAGATCGACGCCATCGAACGGGTCGAGATCCTCCGCGCATTGCGCAAGGGCGATTTCGACGTGCTGGTCGGCATCAACCTATTGCGTGAAGGGCTGGACTTGCCTGAGGTCTCGCTGGTCGCGATCCTCGACGCAGACAAAGAAGGCTTTCTACGTAGCGAGACCAGCCTCATCCAAACCGCCGGCCGCGCCGCGAGGCATCTCAACGGCGAGGTCATCCTCTACGCCGACGTAAAGACCCAAAGCATTCAACGCTTCCTCGCCATCTCCGAATATCGCCGCAAACGCCAATTGGCGTACAACGAGGAACATCACATCACTCCGCGCAGCGTCAGCCGCGCCGTCGAGGAAAGCCTTTCCACCTACCGCGCGACCACCAATCGCGCCCACGCATTCCTCGCTGAGTCCGGCGTCGATTTGGATCTGAGTGAAACGGTCAAGGAGCTCGAAAGCGAAATGCTGGCCGCCGCGAACAATCTGGAATTCGAAAAAGCGGCGCTACTGCGCGACCAGGTCCGCGAGCTCAAACGCGCCCTCGACGGCAGCACACCCGCGGCCCAGGCTCGTCCGGCAAATGCAAAACCGGTAACCTATCGCGCGCCGCGCAAGGCCAGGAGTTCGAAAAAACAGGTCCCCTTCTGACGTAATGCTCAGACCGTGTTTGGAAAATGTAGCGCGACCGTCTCGGTTGCGAGTTCAAGCACCGTCCCGGTGCGTTCTTGGCTGAAAAAGGCGGCGGGACGCCGCCCAAACCCGCAGGCGAGGACGCCTGCACTACATTTTCCAAACACGCTCCCAGCTTGATATGGCCAGTTTGCCAAACGGGCCGTTTCCCGGCTGCCTCGGCGAGGCGCCCCCACCAAACACTTCTGGGTTTGCTACAAGGCCGGGGCATGTTCGACCGTGGAAAATTGTGAAACCCCAGGTTAAAGCACACGCAGCACCTTCTGGATCTCTTTCAAACGAGCTCCGGCGTCCTTCTTGGTCAGGCGCGGGAATTTGGATCCCACCATGATGTAATCGTTGTTGCGGGTCAGCATGAGCCGGTCCTCTTTAACTTCAATCGTGCTGATCCCGCGCTCGGCTGCCAGGATTTTCACGTGCGCAACCTGTAGCAATAGTTCCACCGGGATAGGTATCGGCCCAAATCGATCGCGCAATTCCTTTTCGAGGGCCTGAACAGCAGCTTTCTCAGTGGCTTGGGCCAGCTTGCGATAGATGTCGATCCGCTGTCGCGGTTCCGTGATGTAGTGGAAGGGCAGAAAAGCGGCGGCAGGAGCGGAATGGTTGAGGGTTGAGGGTTGAGAGTTGGGGGTTGCGTCCTGCTCCGCGCGTTCGGACAAGTCGATTTCGTCAATAATGCGCGAGTCTTTCGAAAATACAGATCCCGGACTCGACGGTTTGGCCTTTGGCCTTTCTTCGGTCGGGCTTAGAGCCAGGAAATCGATGCGAACCTGCACTTCGACGCGCGGTTTGACCTTTTGACCTTTCAATGAGGCAACGCTTTGTTTGAGCAACTGGCAATATAGCTCGAAGCCAACGGCGGTGATATGGCCGCTCTGTTCGGCGCCGAGCAGATTGCCGGCGCCACGAATTTCGAGGTCGCGCATGGCGATTTTAAAACCGCTGCCGAGGCTGGAGTATTGTTTGATCGCGCTGAGGCGCTTGCGCACATCGGCCAGGAGCCCCGCGTGGCGTGGCAGCAGCAAATAGGCATAAGCCTGGTGCTTATAGCGGCCGACGCGTCCCCGAAGTTGATAAAGATCGCTCAGGCCGAACCGGTCGGCGCGGTCGATGATGATCGTATTGGCGTTGGGAATATCCAGGCCGCTCTCGATGATAGTGGTTGAAAGCAGGACATCGGCCTCGCCATTGACGAACTTAGTCATGACTTCCTCCAGGTCGTCACTATGCATCTGCCCGTGGCCAACAACGACGCGTGCTTCCGGCACAAGGGCGATGAGCTTTTTCGCCATCACGTCGATGGTCATCACGCGGTTGTGGAGAAAAAAGACCTGGCCGCCGCGGTTTAGCTCGCGCCGGATGGCATCGCGGATGATGCGCTCGTCGTATTGAGTGACGATGGTTTCAACCGGCAGCCGATCGTGCGGCGGAGTTTGAATCGTGCTCATGTCCCGGGCACCGGTCAGGGCCAGGTAAAGTGTTCGCGGGATGGGTGTGGCGCTCAGCGTCAGGACATCCACCATGCGGCGCAGCATCTTGAACTTCTCCTTGTGCAGCACGCCGAACCGCTGCTCTTCGTCAATAACCACAAGCCCCAGGTCTTTGAAACCAATGTCCGGTTGAAGCAAGCGATGGGTGCCGATGACGATGTCGACCGCTCCGGCAGCAACATCCCTGACCACGCGCTGCTGGGCGCGACGGGTGCGGAACCGGGACAACAACTCGATCCGGACCGGGTAATCCGCCATGCGCTCCCGGAACGTATTGAAGTGCTGCTGGGCCAGCACCGTAGTCGGCACCAGGACCGCCACCTGTTTGCCGTCCAGCACGGCTTTGAACGCCGCGCGAATGCCGACCTCGGTTTTGCCAAAGCCGACATCGCCGCAGATCAGCCGGTCCATGGGTTTGGGCCGCTCCATATCCGCCTTGGTTTCCAGGATCGCGCGCATTTGATCCGGCGTTTCTTCGAACAGAAAAGCGCCTTCAAATTCGCGCTGCCACGGCGCATCCGCGGGAAAGGCATGCCCGGCTTGCGATTCACGAGCCGCCTGAATGGAGAGCAGTTCACTTGCGACATCGCGGACCGACCGCTCCGCTTGTTCCTTGGCCCTGGCCCAGCGCGTGCCGCCCAAGGTATTGAGCGGCGGGCGAGCCTTGCCGGTGCCGACGTATTTGCTTACCAGATGCGCTTCCGTCACCGGCACATACAATTTGGGCGCAGGCTGCGCCGGATCGTGCGCCGCAAATTCGAGCACGAGACATTCCTGGCCGTGAGATGATCCGCCTTCCGTTTCGGCCTGGAAGGTCCCATCCGGATTTTTGCGGCCAGCTCCCACGGGCAGCACTTGCAGCCCCAGGTAGCGCCCAATCCCGTGCTGCAAATGAACTACATAATCCCCTTCCTCCAAATCGGTGAAATCGATGTCGAGCGCCGAGCGCACCGCTTGCGCATGGGGCGATTTGAGCCGACGCGGGCGCAGAACTTTGTAACGGCCGAAGATCTCCGCGTCGGTCACGACCACCAGCCTTGCGTCATCACAGATGAATCCGCGCGCTACCGAACCGAGGTGAGCCTCGAGTCCAAAGTCCAGGGTCCAAAGTCTTTTTTCGGCCCCCGGCGTTTGGACTTCTGACCTTGGACGTTGGACGTTGGACGTTGAACTTGGATCTTCGGACTTCGGACTTTCGAGTTCCGACCAAATCTCGCTGAACCGTTGACGTTCGCCGTCGTTATTGCAAAACACGTGGACGTGGTAATCCTGGCGGAGCCACCGATGCAATTGCCCAAGGAACTCGCGGCGCTGCGCCTCGGCCACTTGTGGCTCCGGCGGGCGTTCCGTGATGGGTCGAAACGCCTCGAGACTGGCCAGTCGCAGGCCGCAATCGGCATTCCCTTCGGAGGCCTCGACGATTTGCTCAGCTTCAGCCGCCTTCAAAATGGTTATTCCCCGGGCGATGGCCGTGACTTGCAATTCATTCCACCCAATGAAAAAGGGGTCATCCAGGGGGACCTGGCCGGAGTACTCATCGGCGCGCTCGTCCAGTAACTCGGGTTCGCAAACGAGGAAAATGGCGCTCTTAGGGAGATAATCGATCAGGGTGCCGAGCTCGTTCGCGGCGGCGTCGCGTTTCGGATCGGGGTCGTCCTTGTTTTGTCGGCTGTTCCGCCATCCTTTGATCAGGCCTAGCTCCCCACCGGGCGGGAGCGCCAACTCCGTTATTTCTTCACGGGAGATTTGCGTGATCGGATCGAAGTGCCGGAGCGACTCCAGTTCATTTCCGAAGAATTCAAGGCGCACCGGCCAGGGGCTGGTGAGCGGGTAAACGTCCAGTATCCCTCCGCGCAAAGACAATTCGCCTTTTTGCGTCACCTGGGCCTCGGGTTCGTACCCTTGCGCCTCCAACCATTCTGCCAAATCGAATGGGTCGATAGCCTCGCCTCGACGCAGTATCCGCGTGTGCTCCCGCAGGCGGCGGGCGGGGAATGTCCGCTGCAGCAAAGCGATTATCGAGGTGACAACCACCGGGGCGGCTACTTTCGTCACATGCTGTTCCCTGGAATTGGGTGTTTCCCACGCGGTGAGGCGCAACAATGTCTCGAGGCGTTCACTAATGATATCGACATGCGGCAGCCGGTCTTCGTGAGGCAAAATCTCCCAGGCCGGATAGAAAATCGGTTCGGCCATGTTCTGACCAGGCTTGCCGCCCATCCGAATCCAGGTCTCCAGATCCTGTTGAAAGCTCTCTTGCGTCCTGAGGCCTTCGGTAACGACGACCAGCGGCCGCCCGGGGAAAAGGCGATGGAGCACCTCGGCCAGGAATGGCTGCCCGGCTGGACTGATTTCCGGACAGGACAACACTCCCCCTTTCTCCAGGCGCCGAGCAAGTGATTGCACAGCGGGAGAGTCCAGAACCTGAGCGAACAAATCGCTTGTCGCTTCTGTTACGGAACCTTGCGCCAAGCTGCTTAACGTTCGCAGCGGCCCAGCGGGGAGTCAAGGAGCAGGGGGAGTAGCGCGAGCCAGGACACGAGCCTGAGTCTTCCCGTGGGCTGAAGCGCCCCCGGCTGCTGCTATGGGAAGTTGTCAAGTGAGCAGTTTGATTTGGTTAGTTCATTTCTTTTCTTTTTATTAAAAGCGGTCTTGGTCTTTTCTGGTTTTTCTGGTCGCGTTTCCTCTTCATTGGCGGCTTTTTCTTGCGCCGCTCCAGCCTGCTATCCGCACGCGAAGGGTCTCGGTGCCAATTGACGATTCAGAGTCAGTGAAGAGGAACGAGCGCACCCAATCTAATTTAGGGGTTCAGACTAGCTGACCCAAGCCGTGGGCCGGGCGCGCGCCGCTCCAAAATTTCGTTTCAGCTCATGGACCTTAGCGCAGAGAAAGTTTTTCCATAGTGGTTCGACCCGTATTCAAACGCCACAAATCAATGGCCAGATGCCGGCCCACCGCCACAATGGCTTTTTTCTTGGCTGGCCCGCTGCTCCTGGGACTGCTCAGCACCGCCCAAGAACGTTTCACTGGTTTGTAGTCCGGTTGGAAGCGCACCCAACGCCAGGCCAACTCTACCAAGGCCGTGCGTAGACGTCGGTTACCGTGTTTGGTGATCGGTCCGGTTTGGCTTTTGCGGCCGCTGGCTCGCACCCCAGGACACATACCCGTTAGGCTGGCTACCTGGCGGCGATTTCTAAAGCGATCCCAGGAGAGGATCTCTCGCTCCAGAACCTGGCTGGTCAGGGCACCCACACCGCGTGGCTGCGTGCTCGCAGCTTTTTCTAAACGCCTCGTGGCCGCTTCCAGTTGGCTCTGCACCGCCAGAAGCAAGTCCCGTAGAACGGTCAAAAGTTCCAGCAGCGGGACCGACACTTGAGGCGTCAGCTGCTCCCAGTGACTCTCCTGCCACCAACGGCCGCGCACGCGTACACCATTAAAGAGTAGCAGGCTGCGTCCCTGGGCTTCCAAACGCAAGCGGTGGGACATCAGTTGCTCTCGCTGACGGCTCTGACTACGAGCTAATTCCTGCTCTGGTGTGGGCACGCGGATGACCGCCAGCGCCGTCATATTGCCTTGCACATAACGATCCAAGCGCTGCGTCAGCGCCAGCGCATCGGTTTTGTCGGTCTTCACACCCTTGTGTAGTTCATCCCAGTTCTGCGGCCGGATCACCAGGTTGTGGACCCCTAGTTTGAGCAGGGCACGATGTAAACCGTAGCCCAGCGGCCCGGCTTCGTAGCAACTGTGTACTTCTTCGGCCTGCGCCAGCTGCTTCTCAGCCCATGCCAAAAAATCCTTCGGAGTGAACTTTTGTGCCGGTTGTGGAGTTGCGTGGTCGATTTGGCGAACTACCCGATAGCTGTCGGCGTGAATATCGATGCCCAGCTTGATGCACTTGGCTTTGGTGGCTGTTTGTGGTTTAGTCGATACGTGGGTGTTGGTGTTTGATTTCATAACTGGGTGTAGCGCTTTTTCGCTCACCCGCCAACACCCATGTCACTACGTTCAGAGCATCGTTACGCCGATAATTCGAAACGCCAATGGGCAGCAGTCGACCAGACAACGCCACCCACCGGGCGAGTGTTAGAGAGCAGAAGATTCTGTCCCAAACCTCACGCATCGCGATTACGAAAGCTTGGCTATCACTTTTGCAATCTTTCGAAGATCGGCGATAAACCGGTCCATTTCCTGGTGCCGAGTTTGATCATCCGGCGCGCGCAGGATGGAAGACGGATGCACGGTCGCCACCGCGTAGGGCGCCAACGGCGAACTTTGAAATTGGCCGCGTTGAGTGCTGACGCGAAATTCTTTCCCGAATAGCGCCTGTGCGGCGGTGGCTCCAAGACATACGAGCACCGTGGGTTTGAGCATCTCGAGTTCGGCCTCCAGCCAGGGCCGGCAGGCGGCGATCTCGCTGGCATTGGGTTTCTTGTGGATATGCTGTTTGCCTTTGGCTTCCCATTTGAAGTGTTTCACCACGTTGGTCACGTACACTTCCTCGCGATCGATTCCCGCCGCGCTCAGCGCTTTATCCAATAACTTTCCTGCAGGTCCAACAAAAGGGTGTCCCAGGCGATCTTCGTCAAAGCCCGGCTGTTCGCCAACGAAAACGACTTTTGCCTTGGAACTCCCTTCGCCGAAAACGGTTTGAATCGCGTTTTGCCATAAGGGACAAACTCGGCAGGAATGCGCGGCGGTCTTCAAGCTTTCGAGCGTGGGATGGGACGGAATCAACCGCGCCGCGATCTCGGCAAAATCTTGGCGCTTCCGACCGCGCACTTGCTGCTTTACTTCTTTAAGCCAGGGCTTCATTTCCCGTTTATTAAGTTCGCCCAGGATGATCGACTGCCCAATCGGGTGTCTGCCTCATGAGTAACCACATTTTAGAAATTCGACATTCAATCCTCTCACTCGCGGCTTGGTTGAGGACTTGCGCAGCAGTCTCTGGTTGACGGCGCCAGCCAACCAGTAGTACTTTTTGGTATGACCAAATCATCGGTGGCAGTCAGCGTCAAAATCCCGGCGCGGATTCTCGAGCGTATTCCGCCGCCCGGACAGGGACGAAGCGGTTTCATTGTCCAGGCTATCGAAGAGAAGCTGGCCCGAAAACGACCCGCGGCATGGAAACCGACGACGCAGCGCGGCCGCAGGCTAGCGGCTATGCTCGAGCGGGGCAAACGCGAGCGCGGACCGGACCTGACGCTGGAACAACTGGAAGCAGAAATTCGGAACCGCCGCGGAGGCCTTCAGTGGTAACCTACCTAGACAGCGGCGTCTTGCTGGCCGCGTGGAGAAGCGCGGAACTGCGCCCCGCCGCATTGCGGGTGCTTGAGGATCCAGCCCGACAGTTTGCCACTTCACAACTCACCAAGCTGGAGTTGCTGCCCAAGGCAGTTTTTGAAAAGCGACCGGCGGAAAGGGCATTCTACCAGACGCACTTCGAGGAAGCGGTCGCCACGCAGTCTTTGGACGAACTACTGGGGGAACACGCGCAGAGCCTTGCGGAGAAATACGGCCTGGCAGCCGTGGATGCGCTCCACCTCTCCGCCGCTCTGCGCTCAGGAGCGGAGGAATTCTACACATCAGAAAAGCCGGGCAAGCCGATGTTCCGCGTAAAGGAACTTAAGGTTATTTCGCTGCACTCCCTTTAATGGGAGGCGCGTTAAAGGGAGCCGTGGGCCTCTTCGCACCGGTTGGGTCCATGTCTGCCCAGCCGACTAGAGGGGTTCTTTAGAGCAAGTCTACAAGACCGGGCCGCTATCCGGGGTGGACAAATTCGTCCTTCGCATCCAATTTCCTCGTGCAATGCAATTGGAAGTGATCGGGCCCCATCCGTTGGCGAAAGATGAACAGGGACGGCAAGTAACCCGCATCGGTACATTGTTTCCTGACCAGGGGGTGCTCTACACCCAACCGCCGGGGGTGCATGCCTGGCAGCGCGTCGGTTTTATCGATCACCTCAATGAAAAGCGCGTGGCTCAGGGTTTGCCACCGCTGCTGCCCGACGCCGAGCAGTCGATTACCTTGCGCTCCGTCGACCTGGTGTTTGAATCGGATCACATCCTCATCCGCCCCGATCCCGAACGGATGGAATTGGCGTTCGCCGCGGATGAACTGTTGCAAACGCTGGTCTCAAAACGACAGGTGAAGTTTCTCTCCGTTTCGGATCCGCGCGTGCGCGAAGCGATAAAGCGTCGAGGCGAGTGCTGGCGGCTTAGCGCCATCCCCAAAACCCGTGAACTCAAGGAGCGCCTTGTGTTCGGGTCGAAAGTAGGCATCCATGGGCGGCCGATTTACTTCTACAATCGCCTGACGGGCACCCGCTGGTTGACGAGCCAGGAATTCGCCGCCCTGGGGCAGCTTGATGACACGGGTCTGGCCGGGCATCTGCAGGAGATCGCGGATCATGCCCAGCGTCGCAATCGACTGGACCGCGCCGAGATTGATTTCTTCGCGGCCGACCCGCTGAAGTTCGGGGCGCGGGATTTTGCCGGAGCTCCATTCGCTCAACTGAGCGGCGAACAATTGCGAGCTCGTTTCCAGGAACTGGCCGCCGCCTTCCAGGCAGCCGTGCCGCCGGACCTGCAGAAGGACGATTGCCATAATAAGGCCTGGTGCGAAGGGATCATCTCGACCCTGTTCCTCGAAGGCAATGAAGCGCAGAGCGAGCAACTGCTCAGCGGTTTCAGCCCGGAGTTTTATCTGCAAATCGATTGGCTGGCCGGAGGGCGGCTCGAGGAAGGCGAGTTTCTGCTCGACTCCGTGTTCGATGAGGCCGCCGCTCATCCCGAAGACGAGGATCTGCAGCGACTGTGCGACCCGCGCTCCCGAGACATCATTTTTAATATCATTCGCGAGTACGGCAATTTGGAATACATCAACCTGGGCAGCCTCCCGGAATCGTTGTCTAAAGACCGGCCGCAGCGCGGGCGGCGCGGTGTGTTCCTCTGCGAATTCCTTGCTCGAGGCGAAGCCGCTCCGCGCAAGCGGTTTCTACGACTGCAAAAATGGGGCGTGTGGGAGCACCTGGATGAAAAGAAAGAGTTACTGCAGTCAATCCAGGAAAGCGACGAGTACACGGATTACTGGCAGGATCGGCGCCTGGGCTGCCGGCAATTGGGCATGAATCTCTGCCACCGGGTGTTCATGCGCCGGCTAAACGAGAAGTACCAGGGTACCAACGAGAAATTCCGCAACCAAAACATCCACACGACCTATTTCGAGCGCGATTATCTTTCCGGCATCGCGACGGATAAATTGCCGCTAGACCGCTATGCGCGGCCTGGCTACGCCGCCAGGCTGGCGACTTTGTTGGGCCGCGCCGCCGCCAGCAACCTGCTCGTTGGCCGAACCTTTGACGGCCAGCGGGCGGCGTTCGATGACGGCGATGAAGTTGTCTGCGAAGGGTCGGACGGGCTGCCGGCAGAGATCCTCGTGGGCGATCACAGCGGCGCGTTCACCGAGTACAAATCGCCGCTGGAAAAACTGGCGCCCCAATATGCGCGGCCAGTCAACAATCGCGCCGCCAAGGTTCCGGACCTGAAGGAATTCGCTGAACTTTACCTGGAAGCGCTGCGCCAGCAGTTATTGCATGTTCAAGGTGATTACCGGAAGCGCCAGCGCGCTTTTGATAACCTGTTCAAACACTGCAAATATGACCCGGCGGGCAGTTATGGCTATCGCTGGGAATGTGTCGTGCGGCGCCTGGACCAAACCGACGTCGAGGCGCTGATCGCGGCGATCCGAAAGGAGATCGTCGTCAAATAAGGACGCCTTGCCAACCACCAGCCGTTGCAGCACAGTGGCTGAGGGAAACGCGACTTTGCTATGTCAACCGATGCCCCGCTCCCCTCTGTTCCGGACCCGATTCCACCGACTCCCCCGCCGAAAAAGCGCCCCTGGTTGCTCTACGGCTGTGGCGGCCTGCTCGCGCTGTTGCTGATCATTATCGCGAGCGTCGCCATTACGATTTGGTGGATCCAACGCCCGATCAAGCCCGTTGTGCTGACTCCGAAAGAGCAAACGGTCGTTCAACAGAAGCTGGACAAGGTGGAAGCCGAAAGCCCTGCCCGGCCATCCGCCACTTTTGACCCAAGTCGGGCTGCTCGCGCGTGGACGAACGATCGGCCGGTGCAAGTGCCGGCGCCGGATCGGCCCTATGTGCCCGGCTCCAAGGAGATCCGGTTCACCGAACGCGAAATCAACGGCTTGCTCAACCAAAACACCGATTTGGGCAAAAGTGTTCGGATTGAATTCGCGCGTGATGCTGTGAATGCGTACCTCGCCGTCCCTATCCCGCAGGACTTTCCGATTATGGGTGGGAAGATGTTCCGCGCGCGCGGCCGGTTTGCCGTTTCCATCGGCAACGGCGGCGCGCCCTTCGCCGTTCTTGAAGACGTCACCGTGTTCGGGATTAGTTTGCCAAAGGCCTGGCTGGGCGGTTTGAAAGGAGAAAATCTGCTGCAAGATGCCGTTGGTCAGGGCAAACGCGGCCCGATTCTGCGGGGCATAAAAAGCTTGCGGGTCGACCCCGGCGCACTGGTGCTCGAGCTGGAAGATTGAGCTGACTCAGTGCGTGCTGGCGCGTGCCTGTCCGTAGGTCAAGCCATAGCCAAACGGGAATTGCGGATCGCCAGCGTTGGCTCGCGTAACTTGCTCGTTATTGCGCGGCCAGGTGCGCGGGAGCTTGCCGGTGGGCTCAGAATTGCCAAAGAGGACGTCGGCAATCCCCTGACCTTCGGTTCCGGGGAGCCAGGCCGCCACGAGTGCGTCGCTGTTGTCCAGCACGTCGCCGAGCACCAGCGGCCGGCCACTGAACAATACGGTTACCACTGGCTTGCCCGTTTGTTTTGCCTTCTTAATAAGCGCTGCGTCTTCAGGAGCCACACGCAGATCACTGCGATCACCCTGCATTTCGGCGTAGGGCTTTTCGCCAATGACCGCCAGTACGACATCGGCTCCTTGCAGATTGCTGGCATCGGGTGAGTGAGTGATATCCAGGCTGCCGCCGGCGACCTGGCGCAATCCGGCCAACAAGGTGGTCCCGCCATGAGTGACCAGGCCGGACTTGCCTTGCCAGGTAATCGTCCAGCCACCGCACTGCCGGCCTATATCATCGGCGGCCGGTCCCACGACAACCAGGTGCTTGAGTTCCTTCGAAAGCGGCAGAGCTCCGCGCTCGTTCTTCAGCAGTACCAGCGACTGGCGCACGCATTCACGCGCTACTTTACGGTGTTCGGCCGAGCCCACGTCCGCAACCAGCGCGGGGTCGGCATAGGGATGCTCGAACACACCGAACTCATATTTCACGCGCAAGATCCGCAATACAGCATCATCAATCCGCGCCTGCGGCACTCGGCCTTCGGCTACCAGTTCCTTCAGCAAGCTTATGAACTCGACATAATTGTTCTTTTGCCCAGGCCCGTTGGGAATCATAACCATGTCCAACCCGGCATTAATCGATTTCTCGATGGCCGTCTTGTAGTCGCGCGACAGTTGGTCGATGGCCGCCCAGTCGCTGACCAAAAAGCCCTGGAATCCCAGTTCGCCTTTGAGCACGTCCGTCAGCAAATAACGGTTGCCGTGCATCTTCTGGCCATTCCAACTGCTATACGAAACCATGATCGAGCCGGCGCCTGCCTTGATGGCTGGAATGTATTGCGCCAAGTGCAGTTTCCTCAACGTTGCCTCGTCTATGACCGCGTTGCCCTGGTCCACGCCGTTCTGAGTGCCGCCGTCGGCGAGGAAATGTTTGGCGCACGCCAGGACTTTCGCGCCGTTTGGCAAAGGACTTTGAAAACCTCTGACCGCCGCAGCACCCAGTTCACCGGCCAATGAAGGATCTTCGCTGAAGCTTTCATAGGTCCTGCCCCAGCGCTCGCACTGCGCAGCGGCCAGACATGGTGCGAAAGCCCACTGGATCCCGGTGCCAGCCACTTCCAAGGCGGTGATATGTTCCGCACGCTCGACCAGATCTGGATTGCGCGTGGCGCCCAAGCCGATGTCGTGCGGGAAGATCACCGCGCCGTCCACATTGTTGTGGCCGTGCACGGCGTCGATGCCGTAAATGAGCGGAATCTTCAGCCGACTCTTCAGGGCCCAATCCTGATACTCCTGGCAAGCCTTCAGCCAACCTTTGGCGGTAATATCTTTGGGATCGGAATCGCCACCACTTAACATCGAGCCAAGGCTGTATTTCTGTATATCCGACTTGTCCTTAACCGCGTTCATATCGGCCTGGGTCATTTGGCCGATCTTTTCTTCCAAAGTCATCTTCCCCAGGAGTGCTTTGGCTTGTCCATTGTAATCTGGCGCTCCCTTGGCCAGCCATACAGGTGCGCAAAAGACCACAAAAGCGGCGTAAACAAGAGACCTTCTTCTGATCAGTCCCAACGAACTCGGCATTACTTGGCAGCTCATGAAGGTGTAATATTGTTTCTTACAAACAATGTCAATTCGTAATCCATCTAAACTTTAAAATGAGCAGAGATTCGACAAATATTACGAACAAACCGAAAGAATACTGGCTTTCTTGTAATCTGTTAATGCCTCTGCCGCATAGTTGTATGAAGATCGTGAAAAACCTATTGACGTAGCGTAATCATTTTATTAAAAATATGACAAGTAGTTTACGTTTAATGTCGATGAATGTGTTTTAATTTATCGAGCTAATCCGTTCCCTGAACAAAAACAACCTCATGAAAACGAATCAACCCCCTCGTTTGGAGCAGTGCCTTCAAAGCACCTTGCGCCTCGCAGCGCTTCTCCTGACAACTATCCTTGCAGCCGATTGTGCTACAGCCGCCCAGAACGTGCTGGTCAATCCTGGTTTTGAAACCACCCCCATTTTTAGCACGTGGTCGGCTCATACGACCGAAGGCTGGAGTATGAACTCAGCGAACGGGGTGCTGTCTCGCAGTGGGGGAAACTCCCTGTGGACGCAGGGGTTGTATGGCAACGGTGGTGCTCCGCGGTACTACAATATGTATGCCTTTCAGAAAATAGCTGCGGCGCCGGGATCCACGTACACCGCGGACGCCTGGTTTTCCGAGTACTCGTCTTATTATCAGCATCAGGGCGGTGATAACGGCGCTGGTTCCGGCTTGCTTACGAGTGACGGGGATGGCGTGGAAGATTGTTGGGTGGAGGTGCAGTTCCTGGATATCAACAACAACATTCTGGCCGATTACAAATCGGTCATTATCAGCCCAATTGAGGTTACACTACCGGGCTCAGCCGGTGTAAAGACCATCAATGTGAACACTTGGCCGACAGTGACCAATGTCATCCCCAACGTTGCAACAAACATCTATCTCCAGTGGATACATTGCGCGGTTACGAATGTATTTGATGTCACCACCATCGGACCGAATACAGACCCCGCCACGGAGACGGTGAACAGCACGCTGAGCGACGGGGTCATGACCGCACCGGCCGGAACTGCCTATGTGCAATACATGTTGTGCTTGGCTCAAGCCTTGTACGAGTCCGGCGCAAACTATTGGGATGATTGCACGCTGATGCAGCTCGGCGGACCTTCTCCCTCAGTGATCAGCGCCCTTGCACCGGACGGCTCGAAATTCTTTAACACCAACACCAGCCTCAGCTTCAACGTGACCTCCGCCTCAACCGGAGGCGCACCGTTGCCGACCAACCCGCAGAGTGGTGTCAAAGTCGTCGTGAATGGAGTTGACCAGTCTGCCAACCTCCAATTCGGCGGAACACCGACAGCTTTAACTGTGACGCTACCAGGCTTTACTTCGAACTCGTTTTATAACGTCAGTATCACTATCAGCAACAGCGCGGGACTGCTCACCACCGCCAATCCTGTCTTTGATACCCTTACTCCGGTTTTCATCGTGCCGGTCGAGACCTTTGACTATAACAGCGGTCAGTTCATCCAGAACCCGATACCCACTTCTACGAATTATGTGGACAGCTACTTTGGCCGGGCCGGCACATTTGGAATTGATATGTGGACCTACAATGGAACGGGAACATTGCCGGGCGGCTCGACGCTCGCGCCAAATTATCCGAACCGTTCGGATCTCAAAGAGGCTTTCGAGGTCTCGAGCGACATTCAATTGCCGTTGTATAAGGCCGCAAATGACCCCGGCGTGTATAACGTTGACTTTTCCTACAACAACCCCGGGAATTGGTACAATTACACCCGAAGCTCCTGGCCGTCTGGTAATTACGAGGTCTATGGGCGCATTTCGGGTGGACAGGGCGCCGGTGCGGAGTACCTGAACATTCTAACCAGCGGCTACGGTACAACGCCTCAAACAACCAATAACATTGGGCAATTTTATCTCGCCAATGGAACGGATTGGACCAAGTATTCCTGGATACCCCTGACGGATCTCGACGGCAATTTGGCGCCGGTGAGTGTGCCTGCCGGGCAACAAACACTGCAACTACTTAGCTCACCCATTGCCGGCGAGAACGTCATCTCATTCATTTTCGTTCCGTTTCCAACCTCAGGCGTTCCTCCCAGTATCAACAACATTAGTCCGGCCAATGGCACCGTGTTTGCTCCCGCATCGGCTGGCTTCACTTTTACCGCGGCGGCTGGGTTGGGCAGCGCGGCGCTGAACAGCAGCGGCATTCACCTCAGCTTGAACGGTGTCGATGTGACCTCCAGACTCAACATCTCCGGTGGCGGGCCCTTTAACGTAAGTTATTCGGGGCTGTTTACGAACAGCTTCTATACAGCGGTCATCGCCGTGACCAATACCACGGGAGCCGGCAGCGTCCGAACGATCAGCTTCGACACCATGAACCCCGGTAATTTTTACGTTAAAGTCGGGGATTTTGACTATAACAGCGGGCAGTGGGACGAGGCCGGCAACGGCATCAGCTCGCCGTTCGCCTATTACCAGGTAAACACGGCCGTTTCCAATGTGGACTACCTTCACAACGGCAACCCCGGCAACGGCAACTATCCTTTCCGCACGCCCGGGCTGGCCACAGAAGTCACGGCGGACGTTCCGCTGCCAGGGTATTTCGCGGGCGGCGATTACGACGTTGGGAACTTCAACGGGGGCGATTGGGGCAACTACACGCGCGGTTATCCCGCGGGCAAGTATTTCGTTTACGGCCGACTTGCCGGTGGCAATGGTCCTTTGACCGCGTACTTGGACAAGGTCACTAGTGGTTTGGGAACGCAAACTCAGACAACACAGAGACTGGGCACGTGGCGTGCTAATACGGGTGGTTGGCAAAGTTGGGCTTGGGTGGCGCTGACGGATTCAGGTCTCGCCGCGCCAGTCGTCGTTACGCTGGGAGGGACGAATACGCTCCGCGTAACCTCGGGCGGCAATATTAATGCGAACTACTTCATGCTCGTCCCAGCTCAGACCATCACTATCTCGGCCGGCAAGTCGGGTAACAACATACACATTTCCTTCCCGACACAACTAGGAGCGAACTATCGGGTGTTCTATAACACGACAGTGAGCGGCGGGACATGGTCTCTGCTGACTACGGTTGGTGGCGACGGCACCGTAAAGACGGTCAGCGATCCCGCGACGGCCGCGGTTCGTTTCTATAAAGTAACTTCGCCTTAGTTCGCGAAATTGGGGTGGGCTTCAGCCCACGGTCAGGTGCGAATGGCTGTCGCTGGCTGGCGACAGCCTGGACCCGGGATGTCAATCGTTGTTCAAGCGTCGCAGGGGCGGCGCCGACGGTAAGGATCGCCTGACACGTGGGCTCGAGCCCACCCCGCAGCTTTCATCGTCAAAGAGTCTGCCAATTTCCAAGGAGATCGGCATTCGGTCCGATCTTCTAGCCCCTTGCAAGGTTGCAAGTTTTTCAGGCTGGAAGTTTAATAATGAGGTTGAGCCCGCGAAGGACAAAGAACGCTTCATCGCGTTTCGATCGACAGCCTGAGACGAAACCACTGTTTGCAGCGCGGCGGCGCTGGCTTTTCCGCCTGATACTACTCCTGTTTCCTTTCCTGTTGTTCGGCTTATTGGAGATTTCTCTGCGCCTCGACGGCTATGGCTACAGACCCCAGTTGTTCAAGCGGTTGACAATCGGCGGCGCGGAATACTACGTGCAGAATGAGGACTTCAGCCGCCGTTTCTTTCCTAAGGAACTGACGCGACACCCCGGCCCGATTCGATTCCCGGTGCACAAGGCGCCCGGCACATTCCGCATTTTCGTCTTCGGCGAATCGGCGGCCATGGGCGATCCGGTCGAGAGTTTCGCCCCGGACCGATATCTGGGGGTCCTGCTGCGGGAGAGGTATTCCGACATCAAATTTGAAATCATCAACGTAGCGTTCACCGCGATCAACTCGCATGTCATTCTACCGATGGCCCGCGAATGCGCCACGCATGAAGGGGACTTGTGGATCATCTACATGGGCAATAACGAAATGGTTGGGCCATACGGAGCCGCGACGGTTTTCGGCTGGCAAACGCCGCGGCTGTCGTTTGTACGGCTCGCCCTGGCATTTCAGCGATTGCGCACCGGTCAGTGGTTGATGGAACTGGGGCGCAGGATCACGAGTCGGGGAACTCGCGCCGCCTGGGGCGGAATGGGAATGTTTCTGAATAATCCGGTTTCGCCGGACAACCCGCGCAAGGAGATCGTGTACCGTAACTTCCAGAAGAACCTGGATGATATTGTACGAGCAGGACTGAATTCGGGCGCAAAGATCCTGCTGAACACCGTTGCAGTGAATCTCAAGGATTGTCCACCCTTTGCCTCGATGCTGGATAGCCGTCTGAAGCCATCAGTACGCGCGCAATTTGATCGAGCATACACGAACGGACTGCAGGCAGTGGCGGCAAAGGAATGTCTCAAAGCGACCGATCGCTTCGAACAAGCCGGCCGGATCGACGCAAAATCAGCCGAGCTGCAATTCCATTGGGGTGAGGCCTTACTTCTGCAGACCAATTTTAGTGCTGCACGCGAGCGCTTTCAACTTGCCTGCGACGATGATGCCTTGCCCTTTCGCGCCGATTCTCGAATTAACGCTGAGATCCGGGCCGAGCAGCAGAGGATTGCGAACGAAAATCTCATTCTGTTCGACGCTGCGGCGGCGCTCGCAGCGCAGAATGAAACTGGGATTTGCGGCCAGGAGACGTTCTTTGAACACGTCCATTTTGACCTTGATGGGCGTTATCGGCTAGCGCGTGCCTGGGCGGAACAAATTGAACGGTTCCTGCCGCGCAGTACTAACGCCTGGGTTTCGCAGCAGGTGTGCGAGCAGAGACTGGGGCTTTCTCCATGGAACCGCGCTCAGGCGCTTCATTTCATGGATGAGCGCATGCAAACGCCTCCGCTGAGCGGCCAGGCGAATAATGTGCAACGTCGCCAGGAATTGCAGGCACGGATCAACGAATTGGGCAGGCAAATGAACGCAGCCAATGCCGCGAGGACACGGCAGGATTTTCTGAGACTGCTTGGGCAGCTTCCGGAAGACTTTTTCCTGTGCCAGGAATTTGCCGTGTTCCTTGAACTTACCGGCGATGTGGCCGGCTCGGCGAAGGAATGGCGGCGCTATTGTGGTTTGGTGCCGCAGGATTCGCTCGGCTATTCCGGGGCCGGGCGAATGCTCAACGCCTTGGGACGATATGCCGAGGCCGAGACGTCGCTCCGAACCGCCACCGCCATCCGTCCGGGCCAGACGGATGCATGGGTCGAGTTCGGCAGCGCGCTGGCTGGGCAGAAACAGTATTATGAGGCGCTCGCTTGCTTTTCAACCGCCCTTAAACAGGATCCCAAGAACCCTCAAATCCTGATTCGTCAGGGCAAAGTGTTGGCAGCACTGGGTCGTCGTGTGGAAGCCATGGCAAGTTATCGTGCAGCGATAGAATTGAACCCGAAAGATGGGCTTCCGCATCATGAGTTGGGGGTTGAATTGGTTTTGGCCGGGCAGCCGGGACCGGCCGGAAACGAATTCCGGGAAGCAGCACAACTGAGCCCAGACACTGTTCCAGCGCGGTTTGATTATGGAGCCTGGCTCATGAGCCAAGGGCGTATGGATGAGGCGCAACAGGAATTCGAAGCCGTCCTTCGACTCGAGCCGGGAAATCTCGCGGCGCAACAGCGGATAGTCTCGCTGCAAGCAGGGGACAAGCACGCAGGCAAAGCTGGGTACCGGTAATCACATCTCCATAAAGAGAAACCAGAACTCGTCCCGAATCACCTGAAACTGTAGGGACGACGTGAGTAGTCCCTCATTTAACTGTGTTTCAATTGAATCCGAGACTCCTGACGTCGTCTCCCACAACTTTTGGCCAAGCTCCCGCCTACATTCCCATAATTTGGTACCCGGCATCGACGTAAACCACCTGCCCGGTAATCGCAGCCGCCCCATCACTGGCCAGAAATAGTCCCGTCGCGCCCAGTTCTTCCGGCAAGACATTGCGCTTAAGCGGCGCGTGCGCCTCGTAATGCTTTAGCATTTCAGTGAATCCGGCAATCCCACGCGCGGCCAGGGTGTTGACCGGTCCGGCGCTGATGCAATTAACTCGGATCTTTTTAGGGCCCAGATCATAGGCAAGGTAACGCGTGCTGGCTTCCAGTGACGCTTTGGCTACGCCCATCACATTGTAATGCGGCACTACTTTCTCTGCCCCGTAATAGCTCATCGCCACCATGCTGCCTCCCTCGGTCATGAGCGGGGCGGCTGCTCGCGCCAGCGCCACCAGGGAATACGCGCTGACGTCCTGGGCGATGCGAAACGCTTCGCGGCTGGTGTTGAGAAACTCTCCTTCGAGCGCATCCTTGGGCGCGAACGCCACCGAATGCAACAGCAGGTTCAGTTTCCCAAACTTCTCCGCGACCGCTTTAAACACGGCGGCGATCTCGTCATCTTTCGTCACATCGCACGGAAGGATTAGAGTTTCAGCTCCGAATGTGCCCGCCAACTCTTCGACGTTTTCCTTCAGGCGCTCCCCTTGATAGGTGAAGGCCAGCCGTGCACCGGCCTTGTGCCACGCCTGCGCGATGGCCCAGGCGATCGAGCGCTTATTCGCGACACCAAAAACAATTCCCAATTTTCCTGCCAGTAACATTTGTTCAATAAAGGTCGTTAATCTCGCAAAACCATTCCCTGCCAAAGCAATCATGTGCGAAGCGGCAGAAATCGGTGGGCATACCAGTAGGCGAATTTGCGAGTGGTGGCAATCCCAATCCTAGCATCAATTACTGCTCTCAATCGCAATCGTAAACTCAACCCCAATCTCTCCCCTCTTCATCATCGCCCAGACCCTTTGACAATCAGTGTGGTAAACCAAACCGCCCCTCGATAAACTACGGGTAGGTCAACACCCCAGTCGAAAGAAGTGTTTTACCCGACTACCTTGCGAAGCATGAGCGCTATACCCGACCTGGCTCTCTTCCTGCTCGTCGATGACAACCCCGACCACGTGTTGCTGGTGCAGCGCGCGTTCAGGCGAGCCAAACTCCTCAATCCGATGCAAATCGTCAGGAGCGGCGAGGAAGCGATTGAATACCTCAGTGGCGCCGGCAAATTCTCAAATCGTGCCGAGTTTCCGCTGCCTTCGCTCGTGCTGCTCGATCTCAAAATGCCGGGCATTGATGGGTTCGAGGTCCTGCGGTGGATACGCCGGCAGCCGGCCACCGCTAACCTCCGCGTCGTCGTTCTTACCACTTCCGACGAGACCCGCGACATCGACATGGCCTACAAATGCGGCGCGAACTGGTTCCTCGTAAAGCCTTCGGACTTCGACAGCTTTGTTGAAATCAGCCGGGCCCTCAGCGGCTATTGCCTTTGGGCAGACTTTCCGCCCAGCACTTCCCGCCTGCAGCGGCAGCAGTTCTAAGCGAGTCTCCTCCCGCGAATCCAATATCCCCGCAAGGCGACCGCAACTCGACAGTTCGCTCCTGCTTTCAGGGTAGGTCTTTACCCCGCTCGGTCTTTAGCGCGTCAGCGATTACCGTGCTGGCACTGGCATGTTGAGTGTTCCTCCTCTTCCCTGCCGAGCATCGAGCCCTGAACAGCTCTATCGGCTTATGCCTTTGGACCAGGAGAGAGACATGCCACGGGGCATTAAATACGGCTGACTCGAAACATGATCGCTTCCATTTTCGCAAATCTTAACAACTTTTTGGGCATAGGCACCGAGCCAAAAGATCTTACATTCTGGCAAATATGTTTGCGAGGTATCGTCGTCTTTGGTGCGACCCTCGTCATGCTCAGGATTGGGGACAAACGTTTCATGTCTAAGCGTTCCGCATTTGACGCGGTGCTGGGCTTTCTCCTGGCTTCCATGCTCGCCAGGGCAGTAAACGGTTCCTCCGCTTTCTTCCCTACCATCGGCGGCGGATTTGTCATCGTGGGCCTCCACAAAATTCTCGCCTTCCTCACACGGCAAACTCACTGGTTTGGCAATCTGATCAAGGGTAAAGCCGAACTCATTATTAAAGACGGGCAAATCAATGTAAGCGTCATGAAGGCAAACGACCTCAGCAAACACGACTTGCTTGAGGACATTCGGATGAACGGAAACATCGGCGAGATCAACAAAGTCAAAGCAGCTTATTATGAGAGAAACGGGCAACTAAGCGTCGTGAAAGACTGAGTCAACTCCGAGACCAAAGTACGCCGAGGCCAACATCCCACGACTGGCTTAAAGAACTTTTATGAAATCCACACTCGATTCCATCCAGCCATTCGATCAAGACAAGAAATGCTGGAACGTCATCATCGAGACCCCGAAGGGAAGTAATGTAAAATACGCGTTTGAGGAGGATACCGGGCTGTTGACGGTGAAAAAGGCGCTCCCGGAAGGGATGGTGTTCCCGTTCAATTTTGGAATGATTCCAGGAACTTTAGCCGAGGACGGCGATCCGATTGATGTCCTTGTCTTCAATGAAGAGCCCCTTGTGGCCGGCTGTCTCCTTCATGTCAGGCCAATCGGTGTTATCAAGGCTGAGCAGTCCGATCACAAGCGGGCAATCAGAAATGACAGAATAATTGGACAAGCCGTGCCAAAAGAAGCGCCCACTGAGTTGGAAGAGATAAAGCTCACGAAAAAAACGGTTAAACAAATACAATTCTTTTTCAAGGCGTACAATAAAGCTTACGGAGTGAAGTTTAAGGTCCTCGGAACCGGAAGCTCAAAAAAGGCAATTGCACTCGTTGATCGGGCCGCAAAAAAAGCCAAACGGAAGAGCTAATCCGCCCAGACCTTCAGCCAAACTACTATTGGCGATAGGCGATTACTGACAACTCAGTTACTTGAACGCTGATTACTTCCCGTAGGCCCCGCCTAAGGATTATCAAGGATTATGGAATTTTGATACCCCTGCTAGTCAACTAATGCAGTAGTCAGGACAATAAAGGGTAAGGAATTGCCACCTTATGTGTGGCTCGGATTGACGCTTTGCACTGACATTGCACGAGTATGGAAAGCGTTCAATCGGGCGACCTGATTTACCTCCTGGCGTTCTGCCTAGGCGGTCTGGGATTCGCGTTAGGGCCGATCGTGTTGGTGCATCTGATCTCCGCTCGCCGCACGCGCAATTACGCCAATAAAACGGGCCAGTTCATCGAATGCGGGATGGACCCAATCGGTGATGCGTGGATCAGGTATAGCGCGGTCTATTATCTGTACGCGCTGGTGTTTGTCGCATTTGCCGTGGATGTACTTTATCTGGTACCGGTCGCGCTCGTTTATCGGGAAGACATTAAACAGTTCTTTGTTCGCGATTTCGTTGAGATGTTCCTCTTTGTCGGAATCCTCTCGCTGGTAATCGTCTACGCCTGGAAAAAGGGAGTTTTTGAATGGAAGCGCAAGATGACCAAATCCTAAAGGACTGCGCGCCATACGTAAGGTTCGCCAAGTTGGACGAATTGTTGTCCCTGGGCCGGGCTAACTCATTGTGGCCGTTAACTTTCGGCCTGGCCTGTTGCGCCATTGAGATGATGGCAGCGGGCGCTTCGCGTTTTGACCTCGCCCGGTTTGGTGCTGAGGTCTTTCGTCCATCACCGCGTCAGGCGGACGTGATGATCGTTGCCGGCACGATCAACAAGAAAATGGCCGAGGCGGTTAAGACGCTCTACGACCAAATGCCTGAGCCGAAATGGGTTATTGCCATGGGCAATTGTGCTATTTCTGGCGGCCCATTCGTTTTTCCGGGGCAATACGCGGTGATCGAAGGCGTCGACAAGCTATTTCCGGTAGACGTGTTCGTTCCCGGCTGTCCCCCTCGGCCCGAGGCGTTGATCGAAGGAATCCTGAAACTGGAAGAAAAGCTAACGGGTAAGCGGCGTTGGCCGGTGGTCAAACCGGCGTAAGGCCAAACGCAAATCCATTAACACACCCTATGAGCAATGAAGGCTTGAACGTCCCTCCGACGAACGTTACACCCGCAGCGACGCCTCCTGCTGCGGCACCCCTGCCTAATCCGCTCTCGCACTTGCCCATAGCGTTTCAGCCGGTCGATTATTTCCTGCACGGCTATCACGTGGACGCAACTGTCGCTGCCGATCAGGTAGTTTGTGCTGCCAAACACCTTGCCAACGAGGGATTCGGGCTGGACACCATTACCGGCGTGGATTGGCTCCAAGTTGGTCAGATGGAAGTTGTGTATGATTATTTCCATCCCTCCCGATTTTTGCGCGCGGTAGTTCGGACGCGCATCCCACGAGACAAAGCTGAAGTTCCAACGATTTGCGAAGTATTTCCCGGGGCAAATTGGCACGAGCGCGAGACGCACGATTTCTTTGGTATCCGCTTTCTGGGTCATCCCAATTTGATGCCTTTCCTGCTGCCTGAAGACGCCACGTATCACCCCCTGAGAAAGGACTTTACGGCGTGATTGTAGAAGAGACCAACTCGGTCGCTGAAGCGACAGCGGTCGGCGGTACGGCCGTTATGTCTTCCGGCGGCGCCGTTGAATCCGGCGCGAAGGAGTCTCCGGAAGCGCAGCGCGAGACCTTTGTCATTAACCTTGGGCCGCAGCACCCTGCAACTCATGGGGTTCTCCGAGTCAAAATGCTGATGGACGGCGAGTACATCGTCCGCGCCGAACCGGTCTGCGGGTACATCCATCGGATGCACGAAAAGATGGCAGAGAATCGCACTTACGCGCAGTTTCTTCCCAACACCAGCCGCATAGACTACCTCTCGGCCATGACTTATACCCACGCCTTCGTGGGCGCTGTCGAACGCGCGGCTAAAATACAAGCACCGCCGCGCGCCGAATATATCCGCGTCATCACCTCGGAACTCAACCGCATTTCCAGCCACTTGGTGTGGTGGGGAGCATTCCTGTTGGATCTCGGAGGATTCACACCACTGCTCTACGCTTTCGATGATCGGGAGAAGATCCTCGACCTGCTAGAAGGTATCTGCGGGGCGCGTCTGACCTATTGTTATTATCGGGTTGGGGGACTTTACAACGATGTCGATGACCAGTTCATCAGCGGCACGCGCGCCTTTGTCGCGCATATGCGGCCGCGCCTGAAGATGTATCGCGAGTTGGTCACTGAGAATGTGATCTTGCGCAAGCGGCTGATTGATATCGGCCCGATCAGCGCAGAACTCTGTAGAAAATATGGCGCCACCGGCCCGGTCATCCGCGGTTCCGGTGTTGCCTACGACGTTCGTCGTCTCGAACCTTATTCAGTTTACCCCGAGTTCGATTTTGAGATTCCGACTTTCCCCGAAACCGACTCGATGGCCCGTTACCTGGTACGCATGGAGGAGATGAATCAAAGCTTGCGTATCATCGAGCAAGCGCTGGACAAGCTACCTGCCGGGCCGGTCATGGCGGATAAAGTCCCGCGTGTGCTGAAGCTGCCCGCCGGCGATTACTGCTACGCTGTCGAAGCTGCGCGCGGGCGATTCATGGTGCGGATCGTCAGCGACAATAAAGAGATTCCCTACCGCGTGAAACTCCGCACTCCTTGCCTGTCGAACCTGAGTCTGTTTGAAGAAGCCAGCCGCGGCATGCTGCTGCCGGATGCGCTGGCGCTCATGGGGAGTTTGGACCTTGTGATTCCGGATATCGACCGATGAACCAAACCCTAGCCAAAATTTTGTCCGCCGAACCCTTCCGCCTGGTGTTGTTTCTCGTCGGAATACTGGCCTTCGTCGGTCTAAACGCGGCTTACCTGGTTTGGGTTGAGCGCAAAGGCGCCGGGCGTTTCCAGCGACGCCCCGGGCCTACCGAGGTTGGTCCGGCAGGTTTGCTGCAACCAATCGCTGATGCCGTCAAATTGCTCTCAAAGCAATTAATCGTGCCGGCGGGCGTCGATCGCACTCTGTTCCGCATAGCGCCAATGCTGATGATGTCTCCTGCGCTGATGAGCCTGGCCGTAATCCCTTGGGGCGAGAGTCTCGCCGCGAGGAATATCAACGTCGGGCTGTTGATGATTTTTGCGTTCGGCTCGATCAACGTCATGGCCATCATGCTCGGAGGGTGGTCATCGCGGAACAAATACGCGATCATCTCCGCTGCGCGCGTGGTTTCCCAAAACGTTGCCTACGAAATTCCAATGTTGCTGGTGGTCGTCACAATGATCCTGGTCACCGGCACGATGAATCTGAACGAAATCGTAGCCAACCAGGCCGGGCCGTTCTGGAAGTGGTACATCTTCCGTTGGGACCTCAATCCGCTGGCGCCGGTCACATTCCTGATCTTTTACACCTGCATGCTGGCTGAAACCAACCGCGCCCCATTCGACATGGCGGAGGCTGAAAGTGAATTGGTAGCCGGTGCCTATACGGAATACTCCGGCATGGGTTTTGGAGTCTTCTTTATGGCCGAGTACGCCAATATCCTGCTGGGCTGCAGCCTGGCCACAGCGCTTTTCCTGGGCGGTTGGCAAAGCCCGATTGGCCACTTCTCTGGTGTCTTCTGGTTCCTGCTGAAGATGTATTTCCTGGTCTTCTCGGTCGTGTGGGTAAGATGGACTTTCCCGCGCACCCAATTTTACGGGCTGCTGAACCTCTCGTGGAAAATTCTGATCCCGGTATCGCTATTCACGCTAATCCTTTCGAGCGCGCTCGTGAAACTATGAAGGCCCTTATCGAAATCTATACCGGCCTCAAAAGCCTCTTTATCGGGCTTAAGATCACGCTTGGTCAATTTTTCCAGCGGCCGATCACAGTACGGTATCCGTACCAGACGCTCAAAATCCCGCCACGGTTCCGCGGGCATATTGAGCTGGTGCGAGACCCGTCGACGGGCAAAGCCAAGTGTTTCGTTTGCAAATTGTGCGAGAAGGCCTGCCCCAGTGACTGCATCACCGTCGATGGCATGAAACCCGAAGGTGCCAAACGCAAAACCGTCAC
This sequence comes from uncultured Verrucomicrobiota bacterium, assembly GCA_964623885.1. GTDB lineage: Bacteria > Verrucomicrobiota > Verrucomicrobiia > Limisphaerales > UBA8199 > CAZUVM01. The sequence continues at coordinate 1,143 of CAZUVM010000108.1, read as the reverse complement.
CTTTTATCGACTCGATTTCACCAAGTGCAGTCTCTGCGGTTCCTGTGTTGAAGCTTGTCGCGATGGCGCGATCCGCTTCTCGCGTGATTACAACCTCGCCAGTACCAGCAAAGAGGAATTCGTGATGGACTTGTTCAAGCGCCTGGAGGCAGAAGCCGGCGCTGTTGCTGAGAAACCGGCGCCAGCTCCGAGTGCGGAAGTTCCGCCGGGACAAGGAACTTCCGCCGCAAGCACCGCGAAGAATGCCGGCAGCCAGCTCGAGAAGCCAGTAACGGCAACCGCGACAGGCCAAACCTTAGTGCCGCAATTACCAGCGGAGGTTAAATGACACCGTTCCCAGCTACCAATCTGGTTCTGACCTGTGTTTTCGTGGTTTGCCTCGCAACACTGGTGTCCGGGGCCCTGCTGGCAGTCATGAGTTCTCGGCTGATTCGCAGCGTTTGTGGACTGGCGATCTGCAGTCTGGGGCTGGCCGGCCTGTACTATTTCCTGAACAGCCCGTTTTTGGCCTTGATGGAAATCCTGATCTATATCGGGGCGGTTTGTGTCACCATCGTGTTTGCCGTAATGCTGGCCGAACCGGATGAGCCTGCTCCGGATCCTGTCGCACGAGGCTGGCTCTGGGGTGCCATCGGCATGGGCGTGGCAGCCATCGTATTCTGCGCTCTCGGCTGGCTGGGAACACACGGTACGTGGCCGACAAGCAACGGATCGAGTGGTTCAATCAAGGCTCTGGGAACGGCGTTGCTTACCACTTACAGCCTCGCGTTTGAATTGATTTCACTCGCTCTATTGGTAGCGATCCTCGGCGCTCTCGCGATCGCCCGAACTGGGAGGACCAAGCCATGACCACCCAGCAACTGCTCAGACACTTGTCCGTCGAGGCCGCTAAACCTGTAGCCGCTCTCATTAACACCCCGCTTCAGCGAGTTGTGGGTAGCGTGCTGATTGATCCCAACCGTTTCAACGGTTTAAAGGTGCGCGCTGAAACCGTTAACACGGTTCAGCTTCCCTCGTGTTCGGCGGTCACCCCGCTAAAGCGCGGTGTTAGAGAGGACCGTGCACTGGGAACGCGAATCTACTACCGGTGACCAATATGCCATGAACGCGCCTCTCCTTCTTTTCAACCGATTGGATGTGTAT
>CAZUVM010000107.1:0-10403 GCA_964623885.1 uncultured Verrucomicrobiota bacterium | reverse complement strand
CCTCGGGCGCTGCCAACCGGCGTCCCCGCCGGTTGGCTCTTATCGGCCCAAGCTCGCCAAATAGTGAGTAGAAATGGCGAAGCGGGAATGCGGTTGGCGAGGGCGCCAACCGCTGCGCCCGCGGCGGGCGTCCCTTCCATTGAATCGTTCCGGCTTAGCCATTCCTTCGCATGATACTCATGAACCTCGTTGCACTGATCGGACGTTCCGCAATCAGCCTGCCATCGTAAATGATACTAAACACCCCATAAGGCGTTGGCAGCTCCCGTGACGCCTTAGCGCTCCCGACTCGAACCACTTTCGGCTCCAGCCCCAACCTCCTGGACGCCGCCGCGATCCGCTCCGCCGTTTTTATAACATACGGGCACTGATCGGCGGCTAAGATCGTGAGTCCTTTTCTGTATCTCTTCAACAAACGGCCCCGTTCCACAATGAACCGAGGACCCGGGGCTGTCTTCTTGAATTTCTTGACCAGTAGTTCGTAGTGAGTCCCAACCTGCGCCGAAGGCTTCTCCCTCGCCCCATCCGATGGGGAGAGGGTCGGGGTGAGGGGTCCGTTGCTCTCGTTCGACGTTGGACGTTGAGCGTTGGAAGTTCGACGTTCGATCTTCGGTTCATCGATAGCGATGCGGTCCACCGGCACAAAACCCGCCTTGATGAACAAATCACGTTTTGCCATGAAACTGTCCGAACTGGTCACCACGGCGACCCCTCGGCACTTGCTCCTCTTCGCGTCCCTCACACAGCTCTCCAGCAGCAGCGACCCAAAACCCTTCCCCTTGTGCTTGCCATTAACCATCAAGCAATGGATGATCATGTAACCCTTCGCCTCCACCGGTCGCCACGCATGCTGGCCCAAGGCGTACTCGATCATCCCAATATCACCGTACTTTTCTGAGCGTAGCACTTTGTATCTCAGGCCTTCCGGATAACGCTCCCTGAGCCAATTGATTTTGCGACGATAACCCACGTTGCTGGCGTTTTTATTGCCACAGAGGCTGCAACCGCCGATGTTGTCAGCGTTCGTGTCGACGATTGCGTAGTCCCTTATTCTGCCCCTCCGAATGATGACAGAACGCTCGTTAGATGGGTTCATAGTTGAAAACTCCTGGAACGTCTCCGCAATGCGAGCCCGCAGGACTCCTTCCAACGTTGAAGCTCAGCCAACCTCGCCATACGAAACTATCCTCCCACCACCGCCTTTAAATGTGAAGTCACAATTAATCTTTTATTGCCCAGCAATCCTTTTTTGAAATCAACTTCTGCTCAGTAAAGGACAATTATAAACCAAGTCCGCCCCTGTTGCCTGCTACTTTTTCTCCAGCTTGAGTTCCGGATTATGGATAACGGCGACTCCGCGAATGATCCTCCCCAGGTCAGACTGTGCCAAATTGTCGAACCCGATTACGGTCAGTTTGTCATCCACGTATCTCTCGATGGCACAATGGAAACCTTGCCACGCGCCATTGTGCCAGATGCGTCGGTGGCCGCGCACATCGTCCAGCGCCCACCCGAATCCATACGGATGTGTCTTCCCGTTGTTGAGCGTAACCGGCGTCCACATTTGTTCGAGGTCCGACCGCTTAAGCAGTTTTTCCGTGACGAGCGCCGCATCCCACTTGGCCAGGTCGTAGATCGTAAGATAAAGCGAACCGTCCGCAGTCGTGTTAAAGGTGGGCGAAACCCAATCCTGGTTCATTAATTGGCCATCCACCAGGCGATAACCGGCGGCGCGGTTCGTAACGATATCCGCTTCGCTGATGATCCGGGCCGTCGTCATGCCGAGCGGCTTGAATATGCGTTCTTGCAGAAAATCCCCGTAGAATTTCCCGGTCACCTTGCCGATCATGATCCCGAGCGTCAGATAGCCCAGGTTGCTATAGCTCCACTTTTCGCCCGGCGGAAAGGCAAGCGGCGTTGCGGCAACTTTCGCCAGCAACTCATCCTCTGTATTATCCTGCCGCAGATCGAAATCGGCGGTGTAATCTCCCAGCCCGGAGGTGTGCGTCAGGAGATGGCGGACCTTCATATTTGCCCAGCTCGGCGGCGCCTTCGTGAGGTATTTGCTTACCTTGTCGTCCAGGCCAATCTTCCCCTCTTCGACTAGCATCATTACCGCCGTTGCGGCGAACTGCTTTCCAACGGATCCGGACTGGAAGACTGTCTCCGGCTTGACTGCCACGTTGTGCTCCACATTGGCCAGTCCGTAACCTTTCGCCAGGACGATTTTACCGTCCTTGTTCACGAGCAGAGAAACGCCCGGGATTTTTTGCTTCGCCATCTCCTCGCGAACAAAGGAGTCGGCCTTCTCGCTGATGGAGTCCTGGGCCCCGCACTGAACACTCAGCAAAAACAGCCCCGCCAGGATGCAGCCACAAATCGACCGATGCACGCTTTCCATCGTAAATCCCTTAAAGATCGATGGCCAGGATTTCATGGTCCAAAACCGACGGAACCGTAACCGTCAGATTCGTTCCGTTGCGCTTCGAATCAGACGTTTTCCCGGAAGCCAGCAAGTGTACTTTCCTTACCGAACGCAATTCCGGGATCTGCAGTTGAACCTGTTGCTCGCCTACTGGCAGCAGTTCGCGAACCGGCCCTTTCATCATCATTGGATTCGTGAGGTTAACCAGGTGCACCGTGATCGACGCCTTTTGCTTCCAAACCGTTACATCGAGCACACCAGGTCCCGTGACCTTCACCGCCGGTGCTTCGTTAGTGGCCCAGTCCACCGCATTCCGAAGCAGTTTCCAATGATCGACGCTCAGCACTTCCCAAAAAGTTCTATCAATGTCCCAAGGAAAATACACAACCCGGCCCTTGCCGATTTCGCGCAGAAATACCTGCGCGATATCCGTTTTCGCCACGCGAGGATAAACCATTTCCATTGGCAGATCAGGATAACTCGGAATCAGCGTGAGCGGGGCAGGGGAGAACGATTCCCGAACCTCAACTCGTGCTGTCCCGTGAATGATTCGTGGCGCGTCTTCCAGACCCTTCAATAACTCGCGGCCATGGGTCGTTTCATGTTCCAGGCGCAAATACGCGTTCTGCATGCGCGAATCGATCTTGCCGGTGAAATTAACGCCGAACAAATTGGCCAGCCCGAAATCTTTCCGCCGCGTGCCCCATTCATCCGCCAGGCTGGTTTCGTGCGTGGCAATTACGCTGCCGCCCCGTTGGACAAAATCCGCGAGCTGCCGGCACTGAGCGTCCGATAACGCAATCAAGTTCGGCAGAATCAACGTTTTGAACTGACTAACATGCTGAGGGTCCAGCAACCGATCATGAACCAGCTCAAATGGTACTCGCGCCTCGATCAGCGCCTGATACCAGCCGTTGATGTGATCCTGCACTCGCTCGCCGATGAACCATGCGGTTTGCTGCGAATACACCACGCCCACTCGCGCCAGCGAACGTTCATTGCGCAAATACTTCTCCCATCCTGCGAGGCGTCGATAGGTCTGCTCGACCGGTTTCAGCCAACGCTCATCCCGCAGCACGCCGCCAAATTTGGTGAACCACGGGCGCATCCCGTTGGCCACCAGGTCCGCCACCCAAAGCTGAATCTCCGCGCCGTTTTGCACCGAGTCTTTCCACCGATACGGTTCCTCCACTCCGACGCTGAAGATGCCGACAATCGGCTTCATACCCAGAGCGGCGCGGTATTCTTTCGCGTTCATCCCAATCGCCCATGGCGCCATTAGCCCGCGACGCCCCTGGCGGTCCGCCATCAAGGTCGGCGCCAACTCGCCAATCTTTTTCATGTCGAGTGAGCTGGTTGCTCCGCCGCCGGTATTCGGAATGACGCAAGAGTCGGGATTGATTGCTCGCACGGCCTGGTCCCACGTTTGCCATAAGTCGAACAGCCGTTGTTGCCGCCACAGCACGTAAGCGCGTCTCACAGGGTCCTGTGGATTATTCGTTCGGGGGAGTTCGTGGCCGGTCGCTTCCTTGAAGTTCTTTTGGCAATGCTCGCAGTAGCACATGCCCGAGCCATCCCAGCGGTTGATGAAGATCCCGTCCATGCGGTAGCGGGTCATAAGCTCCTTCTTCACTTCGGTCATGAACTCGAAATTGTAAGGCCCCAGCCCACAAGTGACCCACATGTCCGGCGATGCCCAATGCCGCCTCGGTTGGCCACTGGCGTCCACCGCAATCCAGTCCGGGTGCGCCGCCTGCGCGTCATCCCACGTGGCGTGCGGATCGGTGCGCACGATGACCACCATCCCTAGCTTGCGGCATCCGCTTATCAGTTCGCCAAGCACATCGCGGTCGCCCAGCCAGCGGCTGCGATGGTGAAACGGGATTTGCGTTGGATAATAAGCGACACAACCGCCGCCGCTCAGGCAAACGGCATCGGATCGCGTGCGCTTGAAGTAATCCATCCAAAAACCAACGTCCAACTTGGGAGGATCGTCCTCCACCAGCGTCAGTTGCGCCCAGCGCATCGGCTTGTCCACCCAGGACGGCTTTGCCGGCGGCATGGCGGGTGAACTGTCCGCCGCCGTCGAGTCATTCGGCGAAAGTGATCCGAGGCTGACTACGGCGCCGGCGGCCGCCGCCCGCGCGAGGAATTCCCGGCGACTGCAGGATAAATCGTTCATAAAAGAATGTTTAGATGCGTATAAGTTCGCTGCACTAATCATTTTCGATCACGCCGATCCCGTATCCCCCCTGTTTCCAATCCGCCACAAATTCCCGCGCCGCTCGTCCTTGCTTCACCTCCTGCCAGAGTTTCGGTACGCCCCCAACTTCGTGCGCTGGGCCTGGAACAATATCATGGAACCCGATCAGTCCTCCTTTACCAACCAGCAGCGCATACATCTCGTAATCGGCTTTGACGCCTTCATAGCGATGGTCCCCGTCAATAAATAGGAAATCCAATGGCTTGCCTTTCAACAATTGCTGAATGCTCTCGAAGGTGGCAGGGGCGTGAGAGTCTGCCCTCAATAAATGCACTTCCTGCTTCGCTCGCCCAAAGGACTGGATCAATCGTCCCCGCCATTTCGGATATCCGCCGCCGAAAGGTCCCGACGGCAAATCCGCGCTGATAAGCAGCGCATCCTCGCTGGCCACGCGCGCGAGCAGGAAAAAAGTCCCTCCGCCGGCGGTCCCAATCTCAAGCACTCGCCGTGGTGGCCGTTGAGCGAGCACATTGATCAATTGGCTGATCTCGCGCGGAATTTGGCCGGGCGCGATGCGGATGCCGCAACAACGAAACTGAAAAGCCAAGTGGATAGCTTCCTCCGGCGTTCTCACGTCAGCCGCCAATGTTCTGAGCGACCGGATCGCCTGGGACACCAGAAACGTCCCGCACACATCCCGCAGCGCCAGCGCGAGCTTATTTTGCGTTGCTTGCATCGCCTGCCAAACTGCCGCCATTGTTCGGTTTGCAAGGCCGCCAAGCAAGCATCGACCGATTTCCGGTTTCCATCCCCCCATCCTTGGCTTACTGTTTCGCCATGACCTTGAACGAGCAGATGACCCTCCTGGCCAAACAGGCCAGGGCGGCGTCTCGCGAATTGGCGAAGCTCAGCACCGCCCAGAAGAACGCCTGTTTGCTCGCCATGGCCGATGCGCTCGAAAAAAACAGCGCCAGTATCAAACAGGCCAACACCGTCGACATGGAAGGTGGCGCGAAATCAGGTCTCTCCTCCGCCATGCTCGACCGGTTGAAGCTGGATGACAAACGCATCGCCTCGATGGCCAAAGGATTGCGCGAAGTCGCCGCTCTCCCCGATCCCGTCGGGCGCGTGCTCGATGAGCGCGTGCGGCCGAATGGCTTGAAGCTGCAAAAGGTCAGCACGCCGATTGGCGTGGTGGTCATCATCTACGAATCGCGCCCCAACGTCACCGCTGACGCCGCCAGCCTTTGCTTCAAATCCGGCAATGCCACCATATTGCGCGGCGGCAAAGAAGCGATGCAATCGAACCAGACCATCGCCCGCATTATGATCGAGGCTGGGCGTAGCGCTTTGCCGCAATTCCCCGAGTTTGCCATTCAGGTTGTGGCCACCACCGAACGGGAAGCGATTAAGGAACTGCTCTCGCTCACCCAATACGTTGACCTCTGTATGCCGCGCGGCGGCGAAGGCCTCATTCGCGCTGTCGCGGAATGCTCTAAGGTGCCGGTCATCAAGCATTACAAAGGGGTCTGCCACGTCTTTGTCGAAGCCGAAGCCGATTTGAACATGGCAGTGGCGATCGCTCTTAATGCCAAGGTGCAGCGGCCTGCGGTCTGTAACTCAATGGAAACTTTGCTCGTCGACAAGGCCGTGGCCCCTCGCTTTCTGCCGGTCGTGGTCGAAAAACTCGCGGAGAAAAATGTCGAACTTCATGCCGACGAGCCGACGAGGGCAATTCTCAGTTCAAAAAAGAACGGCGGTAACTTGAAATTGAAGGCCGTTACCGACCAGGACTTCTTCACGGAATACAATGACTACATCCTGAACGTGCGTGTCGTGGATGGTGTAAAGCAGGCCATCGATCACATCAACCATTACGGCTCGGCCCATTCGGATAGCATCGTCACCCGCAATGAAGCGCGCGCCAAGCAATTCCTCAACGAAGTCGATTCGGCCACGGTTTACTGGAATGCCTCGACCCGGTTCACCGATGGCGGCGAGTTCGGCATGGGCGCCGAGATCGGCATTAGCACCGACAAAATCGGCGCGCGCGGTCCTATGGGATTGGAAGAGTTGACCAGCTATAAATGGATTGGGATTGGCAATGGCCAACTCCGCACTTAAATTCCAATCGATGCAGACTGAGACTCAAAGTGAGTTCGTCAGTATTGAGGATTATCTTGCCGCTGAAACTGGCAGTGAAGTGCGCCATGAATATCTCGGCGGGGTGGTGTATGCCATGGCGGGAGAGACTACGATTCATAACCAGATTGCCGGCAATTTGTACGTCGCCGTCCGCCAGCACCTTAAGGGAAAATCGTGTCGGGTCTTTATGAGCGACATTCGCGTCAATTTCAAGCTCCGCGGCGACGATTACTTTTATTACCCCGATATCGTTGTGACCTGTGATAAACGAGATACCGATCCAAGGGCGGTGCACTTTCCAAAGCTCATTATCGAGGTCTTGTCCGAGAGCACAGAGCGCGTTGACCGGCGGGAAAAGTTCCTCGCTTATACCCATATTGCGTCGCTCGAGGAATACGTGCTGGTCGGCCAGGACCCGCGCGAGGTTACTGTGTTTCGCCGCTCAGGTGATTGGAGGTCTGAAGTGTTTTTTGGCGGAAAAGCAAAAATCTCACTGGTGTCGCTGAAGCTGTCGCTTCCACTCGCGGCGATTTACGAAGGGATTTGAGCGGCGTCAGCGCAGGGATTTTAAGGTCGCTTGGAAAACGTCATTCCTACTACCCAACCGTTAAAGGCGGCGGCCTCTGCTGCTGAGGCGGCGCGTTTGGTCCGCCAGGCCCTTCCTTCCGATGGCTTGTTTGCCGGGCACGATTGGCGAACCTCGCCAGTTCCATTCTCTCTCAGGGTTGCGTTGGGAAAAGAGTTGGAATCGTTAGGCCGCGTACTGCTCCAATTTTACCGCGCGGTCAATCTGCTTTACCGCAAAAGTGCCGAAGGTCGGCAACCTGAATGGGTCGCGCGGTGGCTCGATCAGGGCAAACCGCCCGAACTTATCGCGCGTCAGCGTTCCCATGCGTTCCGCAATGAAGTCCCGCGCGTCATCCGTCCCGATCTCCTCCTGACCGAAAACGGCTTCAGCGTCACCGAACTCGATTCAGTCCCCGGCGGCATTGGCTTGACCGCCTGGCTGAATCAAACCTATTCCCGGTTGGGTTCCGATGTCATCGGCGGCCCCGAGGGAATGCTTCAAGGCTTTGTCAGTATCTTCGGCGACGCGCCACGCGTGCACATCGTCCTCTCGGAAGAGGCCGCCACGTACCGGCCGGAAATGGAGTGGCTGGCTAAACAGATTGACGGCGCCAAATTCAAAATCGGTGGGCCTGACTTTCACGACTTTGCTGACGGAGACGCGGTATACCGCTTCTTTGAATTGTTCGATCTCGCCAACGTCGCCAGTGCGCATCGAATTTTCGAACTCGCGGCTGACAAACGCTTGCGCGTTACGCCTCCGCCCAAGCCCCTGTTCGAGGAGAAAATGCTCTTCGCCTTGCTTTGGAATCGCAACCTCCGCGATTTCTGGCGGCAGGAGCTAGGCGAAAACTTTTTCCGGCGCATGCAGAAGCTTGTGCCCTATACCTGGTTTGTGGATCCCACGCCATTGCCCCCGCAGGGTGCTTTCCCGGAGTTAAACCTGACCGACTGGCGCCAGTTGGCCACGCTTTCGCACAAGGAACGCGAGTTGATCCTCAAGGTATCCGGCTTCTCGCCCCATGCCTGGGGGGCGCGCGGCGTTTATCTCGGCAGCGACCTGCCGCATGCCGACTGGGCTGCCGCTGTCGAACGAGCTATTACGGAGTTCAACCAGACACCCTTCGTCCTGCAGCGTTACCACAAGCCTGCGCTTGTCGAGGTTCAATGGTTCGATTTCGAGCAAAACCAAATCGTCCCCATGCAAGGCCGCGCGCGCCTGTGCCCTTACTACTTTGTCAGCGGCGAGGCCGAAGCAGCTCGCGCGCAGCTCGGCGGCGTGCTCGCCACAATTTGTCCCGCGGACAAGAAGATTATCCACGGCATGACCGACGCCATCTTTGCACCCTGCAGTGCTATCTCATGACATCGGTTCATTCCGAAAAGATTTTCTCACGCGGCAAGTGCCGAGAGTTGTTCGACATCCGCTTGGCGTGCAGCAAGCAGTGCGGTGAGGATTTTACGGCCGTCTTCAGTCACGACGTAGCGGTGAGTGCCGCTGACTTTGGGCAACAGTGCGTGTGCGCGCAGCAACCGCAGCTGCCGGGTCACCGCCGCGGCTCGGCGTCGTTCTTCTCGATCCGTTGCGGCTTTGGGCCAAAGTTGGCGGCGCACGTCGCGGTTGCGGAGGCCGTTAATCGTGTATTCACCGCGGCTCACTATCGCCAGTAAGGCCGCGTCTTTTTCGCTCCACGGGTTGAGCGCACGATAAGGGCGTCCCTCTCGCACCACGGCCCGGCAGACCCCTGCACTGGCTTCACCGGCCGGGGTTTTGTGGGTGACACTGGCCAGCGCTTGGAGGTAGCGCCGGTTAGCCGCGGCCGAGACTTGCGCCCGTCGCCACAATTCGCCCACGCTCCGTTGCAAAGGTCTCCAGGCTTTCTGGCCGCTGGGGTCGCCTTGCTTGGCGCGATAGACGCGAAAGTCCTCAGTTTTATTGATGGTGGTTTCGATGCGCAGGACGGTGCCTTCTTTGTCATACATCTTCACCGAGTTGCCGTTGAGGGAATGTTTGACGCGGATGCCTTCGGGCCGGTGTTTGAGGTCACTGATGATTTCGCCGGCAAAGTTTGCGTTCACTCGCCCGCTCAAGGTCGGAGTCTTATGTCCCAGGAAGCGCATCACATCAGGGCTGGCAAAGGTGCGCAGGCCGTGATGCACCAAGCGAGGGTAGAGTGCGGCCAAGCTGGGCGCGTCGCGGAACAGCAGGTCGGTGGCGTACTCGCTGGCGCTGGCGGTCCAGTAATAGGTCTGGGCGATGGGGCGGCAAATTTCCCGGTGCAACGGATGGGCTTGGTCCAGCAGCTGGCCCAGCAGGCGCGGCCAGTCGGTGCGCAGTTGTTGGTCCAGCAAGGCTTGAGCGCGCGGAGCATCTTCGACCCAGATGAAACAGTTGTCGCGCTGGCGGTAGGCCAGGCCGGCGGCGTCCATCTGACGGGCGAGCCGGTCGCGGCCGTTGAGACAGAGATCCACAGTGAAGGGAAACCAGGTTTGGACCCGGACGTGGCACAGACCCAGTTCCTCATGCAGGAAGTAGTGGTAGAGATGGAGGCATTTGCGGGGTTCGAGCACCAGATGAATCTGTTTGGTCTGGCGGTCGCCGCGCACGGAGTAAGACAGACAGTTTTCCAGCGCGCTGAAGATGACGATCAAGCCGGAAGTCACGCCATCTTGGTGGGCGATCTGCCGGGCCAAGGCTTCCTTGCTGGTTTGGTTGCTGGACAGATAGCGGAAGGGCCGACCTGCTTGCTCTGCTGCGGCGTAGGCGGCGGCTTTGATACGGGCCGTCAGCCCTTGGGCCAAAGTGCCAAAGTCTTTGATAAGGACACGGCAGGCGTTGAGGTAGGCTTCCATAACGGTGGGCTGGAACAGATGGCGCAGCGTGCCGCGCAAGCGAAGACGGTCGAAACCCGACAAAACGCCTGTCAAAGACTGGTTGAATCGGTTAAGAAAGGCCGGCGGGACGTCGGTGACGGTGGGAGAAGTTTGTGCGTTCATCACCCAAACTTTTATCCAAACGCCCGGCGATCCGCCACTTTGGTTGCGGCAAGAGCCGCGCTATGC
>CAZUVM010000106.1:0-31704 GCA_964623885.1 uncultured Verrucomicrobiota bacterium | reverse complement strand
TTTGGCTACCTTCCGCGCGAACAATTCGGAAAGCTTTCGCGGCTGGTCGCGAATCTTCCGATAGACCAGGAGGAGCCCAATCGCGATCGGAAGCAATTGCACCAGGGAGCCAGTCTTCGCCACGAGGAGGTAGATAACACACGCCACTACCAGCAAGGCGCCGGCCAGCCACACGTAATCACCGGGCTTGAGGTGCCGCAGCCGGTCGACCGTTTCGTCGATGCGATCCTTCAGCGAGGTCTTTCGCACCAGTCCGGATTCCATTTCCCGGCGCAAGAGCTTCAGTTCTTCGAGGAGGGAGCGCGCGTCAGGGAAGCGATCGTCGGGGCGCTTTTGCAGGCACTTGGAAACAATCCGCCGCAGATCCACAGGCAAATTGGGCCGTATCGAGTTCATGTCTGGCGGTTCGGCGAACAGGATCGCCTGTATCATCTCCATCATCGTGGCTCGCGGGAACGGAACCTTCCCGGTCGCCATTTCAAAAAGCATGATGCCCAGGGAGAAAATGTCGCTGCGGGCGTCGAGACGCTCGCCTTTGATCTGCTCCGGGCTCATATAGGCGGGCGTGCCTTTCAAGGATCCAGTCTGCGTTTGGGCCAGGGCTGCCGGGCTGTCGCCGCTCGCCGTCAGCATCAAAGTGGAGGAGTCGGGATTGAGGAGCTTGGCGATGCCGAAATCCAGGATTTTTACATGGCCATCCGGCGTTTGGATAACGTTGGCCGGCTTAATGTCGCGATGCAGAATGCCCGCAGCGTGCGCCCGGGCGAGGCCCCCGGCCACCTGATAGGCGATATCAATGGCGCCGAGCAAATCCAACTCGCCATTGTCGATTACCGTGCGGACGGTCTTGCCTTCGATGAGCTCCATTGCAATAAAGATGGTGCCGTCCTGCTCATCCACGTCGTAAACCTGGGCGATGGCAGGGTGGCTGATGCGGGCGGCCGCGCGGGCTTCCAACATGAAGCGCTTTCGCCGATCTTCATCCGCAGTCAGGTCACTGGGGAGGACTTTCAGCGCCACCGGCCGTTCGAGCTTGAGATCACGCGCTCGATAAACGACTCCCATTCCTCCCTGGCCAAGCAAACCTTCTATGCGGTATTGGTTCAGGCTCTGCCCGACCAACGATTTCAGGACCACGGTTTTCGTCTGCGGATCCATATTGGCACCGGCGACGATGTCAGTCCGCTGCATACTCACGAAGCCGCGATAGGTCAAGATCTGATCGGAATCACCACGATACCGGCAACAGAGCAGTTGCAACCAAGTCCGGGTCGTTCCGTTCCTGCAACGATTGCAGAATAGCGGCAAACGAACGTTGGACGGTGCCTTCGAAAATCTGCCGACCGCCCGCCATCACCCGTACCGGTTTATCGAGGTCCACCAGGTTATCGGAAAGGCGCAAGATCAACTTGCCCGAGGTGGGTGCTTCGATGGTGATGGCCTGGCCTTCCACATGGGCGGCATAAATGTCTTGCGGGTGCGCCGGCTCGGCAGCGTGCTCGAGCCAATAGAACCGTGGATGCACGAAGTTGTCGTTTTCCAACCAGACGACGCGTTTTGGCCAAGCCACCCTTTGGAAGGAGGCCATGCGCGGGATCGTTTCGGCTTCGCGCCCCTGCATATTATGCGACAGTCCGGGATAGACGGTGAGCCGATGGGCGTAACCGCCAGGGTCGGCGGATTGCAGAACATCCATTTTGGCGCTGAATTCGCGCACCACCTTATTACGGTTGTAAGCGGAGTCGTCGCCGCCCATATAGAGAAAGAAAGGCAGGTTGCGCAGACCTTCGGGTGTTACCTGGTTGGGATGGCCGGCGCACATGGTGGCGGCGGCAAAACGATCCGCCATGCGCGGCGCGAGTTGATAAACGCCGTCGCCGCCGGCCGAGTACCCAATGAGATAAACCTGATTGGGATCGACGCCGCGCTGTTGCACCATGTCTGCGATCAGGCGATCCAATAGCCCGTCCACCCACTTCACATGCCACAAGTCCCAGGAGTTGGCCGGGCCTCGCGGCGCGGCGTTGATGCTGCCGGGCGGGAATTCGTAGCGGCCGAAGTAACCTCTCCAATTCTGGTCGTTTTCCGCTTCAGTGCCCTGGCCGCCGCCATGCAGGGTAATCCACAAACTATGTTTTCCATTTGCGGCGTCGCCGAAGGATTTTTCCATCCATTTGAGAGTCTTGTCGCCGATGGTGATTTTTTTGTCGGCCAATTCCTGGGTTGCGGAGGCAGCGTTTTGTTTAACGAGGTCGTCCCAGGCCAGGGCAATCAGGCGGGAAGCTTCGCTGTGGGATACTGGAACATCTGGCGGCTCGCCACGGTCAGAGCTGGGCCGGGCCAGCCAGTTTTCCGCGGCCAGAATTGCCTTCGGCACGGCATCGAGTTGGTCCCAGGCAAAATCAAGTGTATGGGAGTTGGCGCAAGAGGCACAGGACAACACCTTCTCCCGGGCATCGTCACCACGCAAAAAACGAAAGGCCACCTCAGAAGCGTCCTGAGGCAGTTTGAAATCGGGCATATCGTTCATGTCCGCGGTTCCGGCGCGAGTTTTGTCGGTGGCGATCAACGCGCCGCCCGTGGAGCGAAGTTGCACGTCGGCCAACAGACGCTCACCTCCGGGCTTATCGCGCAGCCGGACGTGGACTACGGAATCCGCAGAGTTGGTGGCGACGGACGGGCTAGCGTAACGGGCGGAAACATTCACTCCAGCTACGTCGTGCGAGCGGAAATCCCAGGACATGGGGAAATACTGGCCGGTACGGCGCCAGCTCGTGGCATAAATCTGGTTCAGCGGCTTGTCGCTGCGAACGGTTTGCGCCGCGTCGCCGTTAAACCAGGCGCGGTTTAAACCTTTGGCGTCATATTCATCTGCGCCGGTGAAAAACCAATCGCCATCCCAAATCTCGACCCAGGTGTGGTTGCCCTGTTTTTGAGCCCATTCCGGGACGCCGGCAATGCGAGCCGGCACGCCCACCGCGCGACACGCATCCACGAGGAGGATCGCCAGTCCTGTGCAGGTAGCCTTGCCCTCGTCGATGGAGCCCAAAGGGCCCTGGTTGTTGCGCTTGCGCGCGGTGTTGTAATGGACGTTGATGCGCTTGAAGAACTGGCGATTCAAAGCCTGCGCTGCTTCAGTGGCGTTAGTGCAATTGGCCACCATGGGCGCCGCCAGATCGAAGAATTGCTTGCGCCAGAGATCCCGCGACTCATCAACCGAAGCGTACGGCAGCACTTCATTGAAGAACGTCCGCTCCGGCAGTGATTTGGCCCAGGGAAAACGCTGTCGCGCTTCGAAAGCGAGCGACAGGTTCTGCATGAGAAAATCGCAACTCAACGTAGCGCGGTCGCTCGCCGGCATGTTGTCGATCAGAAAATAAGCAGCGCGCCTTCCAGCCTCGCCGAAGCGGGCGGCGGCTTGAGTGATGAAAGTGTCCGTTTCCAGGGGCAAGGGTTCATCCAGGGTCAGCAACCGATCCTGGCGAATGCGCCAGGTGCGCTGCTTGCCGCCGGCATCAAATGAGACCGAGCAGCTGTAACCATCCGGAGTGGGTTCCAATGTGGGCGCAGAGACTCCAGAGCCGAGGTTGCCAGAAGACCAACCTGTTTCAGTGAGCTCGGTGAGGTTGGTGGCCCAGCGTCGGTGTTGTTTCCAGAAATCGCGCTCGGCGTAATAGACGGCCAGCGCCACGTCGCGCGCCGGCTTGCCCGGAATTGGCGCAACGGATTCTTTTGCGGGCCGAGTCGTGAATTGGACGAGGCCCCACATCTCCGGCCGATGCATATCGATCACACCAGAAGGCGACCACACCCAGTTGTCTTCCGGCTTACCAGGCAGTTTGTGATAAGTGCCATTGGTGACGGCGACCTGCCATTCCACACGCGAGAAGTTAATTCGCCATTGCTCGCCTTCGCCCGGCGGGCCGGCGTGGCGCGCATGCTCCGACAACACCTTCCAGGGAAACGCGAGTTCCACCGTCCAGCCTCGGTCCTTGTCCGCGGGATTGTTGAGGGTGCCATTAATATGGACGGCCGTTTTTATGCCGGGGATCTCCCACTCGTTATGGGGCTTGCCTCCGTCCATGTAAGGCTTGTCGAGCAACAAATCCCATGTCGTGTTCAGCGCGTTCATCTCAAATTCGTAATAAGGCTCTGTTTTGCCTTGAGGATCGATAAACACCTCGAAGTCCGGGTCGCGGAAAATGACGGCATCGTGATCGGTCAGAGTGGCCCAAACGTGCGGTTCCCTCAGTTCGGCCGCGATGTAAAGGTAATCGTCATCCCAAAGCATTTTGACGCGCGTTCGCCAGGGTGGTTTTGGTTTGGCCGGACCTTCGATGTCGACAAAGTCTTCGGTCCACCGCGCAGCCGACCACGCGCGCTCGTCAGGCTTTCCGTCAATGACAATCCGGCGCTCAGCGCGCGGGCACAGGTAAGTTCTGGGGATAATGGGTTGCATGCGTTCCTGCCAATCGGCGCGATCGGAAGCGGACAAGAGAGCCGGAAACAGCAGGGTGGAAAAGGCTGCGACGAGACTGACTGAAAACGATTTAATGGGTGTCATAAGAACGACGCACAACGCGAACGTTCCGAAGACTTTCTGATAACGCCGCACGAAATGCAACCTGGCAGGCGAGTTGAGATCGCGAGATACGGATGCGGAGTTGAGCGCCTCAGGTTTGTGAAACCCTTGTCTTTACACGCGCGACAAATCGGTTCAGCTTATGCCTTGAATACCCATTACCATGCAGGCGCTGCAATCGAAGCCGACCGACGCCGAGGCCCTACGCCTTGTCGTCGAAGGCACCGCTTCGGAAACGGGAACGGCCTTTTTTCGCGCGCTGGTCAAAAATCTGGCGGCGGTCATGGGCACGGCCGGCGCCTGGGTAACTGAGTATCTGCCGGCGGAAAAGCGGCTTCGCGCCTATGCGTTCTGGCTGAATGGCGCGTACATCGAGCATTTCGAATACAACATTGCCGGGACGGCCTGCGCGCCGGTCGTGGAGGACAAGCGCCTGGTCCATATCCCTGACCGGATGGTCGAATTGTACCCCGGTAATCCCAACGCTCGCGCGCTCAACGCCGTGAGTTACCTGGGCGTGCCTTTGCTCGATGCTCAAGGCGAAGTCATGGGTCACCTCTCAGTCCTGGATACCAAACCGCTGCCCGCCGAGTCTCGCTTGCTGTCGTTGTTCGAGATTTTTGCCGTCCGCGCCGCCGCCGAGCAACGCCGGCTGCGGCACGAGTTGGAGGTTCGTGCCCGCGAAGAAGAACTCACCGCGCTGCTCGACAGCGCCATGGATGCCGTGATCGTTCTGGATGCTCCCGGCTGCATCGTCCGCGTGAACCCGGCGGCGGAAATCCTCTTCGGCTGCACGGCCGAGGATTTGGTGGGCGAAAACGTGCGCGACTTCCTGCCCACCGATAGTGCGGCGCAATTCGACGCGTTCCTGCAGGAACTGGACGCCCAACCGGAAGGTCGCCGGCACCTTTGGATCCCCCATAGTTTCACCGCGCAACGGTGGGACAAGAGCACGTTCCCGGCCGAGGCGACACTTTCGCGGTTCGAGAACCGCGGTCAGGTGTTCCACACGGTCATCCTCCGCAACGTGGACCAACGCCTGGCCGCCGAGCGCCGCATTGAGCTGCTGAGCGCCGAGGCCGAGTACCTGCGGGACAACGCCCGCGATTTTGCCGGCATGGGCGAGATGCTCGGGGCCGGTCCGGCAATGAAGGACTTGTTTGAATCGCTCAAGCGCGTCGCCGCCACCGATGCCACCGTGTTGGTGACCGGCGAAACTGGCACCGGCAAGGAACTCATCGCTCGCTCGATTCACGAAGCCAGCGGGCGCCATGACAAGCCGCTGGTGCGCGTTAATTGCGCGGCGATTCCCGGCACGCTGATGGAAAGCGAATTCTTCGGCCACGAACGCGGCGCGTTCACCGGTGCGACCGTCAAACGCGAAGGCCGCTTTGCCCTCGCGGACGGCGGCACCATTTTCCTGGATGAAGTCGGGGAACTGCCGCTCGATCTCCAGGCCAAGTTGCTGCGGGTATTGCAGGAGGGCGAGTTCGAACCGCTCGGCAGCGCCCGCACGCGCAAGGTGAACGTGCGCGTTGTGGCCGCCACCAATCGCGACCTGGAAGCCATGGTTGCCGATGGCAAGTTCCGAGAGGATCTTTTCTATCGCTTAAACGTGTTTCCCGTGCGCGTGCCGGCATTGCGCGAGCGCGGCCCGGATATCACTCTGCTCGCCCGAGCTTTCGTCGAGCGGTTCGCCCGCCGGATGGGCCGGCGCATCGATCCTCTTCAGCCCGACCAGCTCCAGCGCTTGCAGGCCTACCATTGGCCTGGCAATGTCCGCGAACTCCAAAATGTCATCGAGCGCGCCATCATCCTCGCCACCGGCGGACGCCTCGACCTGCACCGCGCCTTGCCTGCCGATTTCGCTTCCACTCAGAGCCCCCAACCCGTGAACGGCGCATCGCCACGGGTGATTTCCGCTTCTGAATTGCTGTCGCTCGAACGGGCAAACCTCGAACGTGCCCTGGCGGCCACGGGCGGAAAAATCTCCGGCAGCGGCGGTGCCGCCGAACTTCTCGGTCTCCCACCTTCTACCGTCTCTTCGCGCATGAAGGCGCTGGGAATTCAGCGCAAGGGCTGACCGCCGGCGTTCGCCATTTCTCGTCACCGGCACTCGCGAAATTTCGCGCCTCGCGGGTTTTCGCGAGCGCACAAGTCTCCCAAAACCTTCGAAAACACCTGTGATCTGGGCTTATTCACATCGCCACGGTCATTGGCACGCGTCGAGCGATGGGTTGGGCGTCGCGCGGGTTGACTCGAAAGCGACACGGAAAAACCAAAATAAAAAACTGACAATTAAATATGACAACCACAATCGAACCCACAATGCTTAACGGCGTCAACTCTGAGGCGATCCGCGGCGCAATCGAAACCATCACGCAGGATCCTTCGCATGCCCGAACCCACTGGCAGGTGGCGACGCACTGGCGCGGCGGGTTTCGATCCGACACGCGGGTGACTCAGTGCAGCATCGGCGGCCAGACAATCGCCAAAGACTTTACGATTCGCGTGGACGAACCGTTGCAGCTCTTTGGCACCAACCAATACGCGAATCCGCAAGAGCACCTGCTCACGGCGCTCAATTCCTGCATGATAGTCGGCTATTCGGCCCTCTGCTCGCTCGAGGGCATCCAGCTCGATCAGTTGTGTATCGAGACCGAGGGCGACATCGATCTGCGCGGCTTCCTTGGAATTGAGCCCACGATCGCCCCTGGTTACGAGCAGCTCCGCTACACCGTTCGGATCAAAGGCAACGGCACGCCGGAACAATTCGAGAAAATCCACCAATCAGTGATGGCGACCTCGCCGAACTATTTCAACCTGGCCACCGCCATTCCCCTCAAATCACGACTCGTAGTCGAGTGAACACAATCCAAAACCTTCCACGGATAAACCAAGCACCACCAACCACAGATCTTATGAGCACCAATACATTGATCGAAACTGAGGCGCCCGGCGTTTCCGCCCGGAACATAAAGAAAACCGCCACGTTGGGAACTTCCGCGACGCGCCAGCCGACCGCCGTTCCCTCGGGTACGAAACCACCTGCACCTGACATTCAGGCAATCAAAGCCCGCCAAAAGGCCACCTGGGAAAGCGGCGACTTCGGCGAAATCGCGAAGTTTACTATGCATTCCGCGCAGGAATTCATGGCCCGAATCCCGCTCCAGCCCGGCACGCGTGTGCTCGATGCCGCGTGCGGCACGGGCAATCTAGCCGTGCTTGCCGCGCGCCGAGGCTGCGAGGTCTTTGGCGTGGACATAGCCCGAAACCTCCTGGCCCAAGCTCGCGAACGCGCAGAACAGGAATCGTTGACCATCGACTACGCCGAGGGCGACGTCGAGGCGATGCCCTACGAGGACGCCAGCTTCGACGTCGTGGTGAGCATGTATGGCATCATGTTCGCGCCGCGTCCCGAACGGGTCGTGAAAGAACTCTGTCGAGTGACCAAACCCGGCGGCCTGATCGCACTGGCTAATTGGACCCCCGGCGGATTCATTGGCAAAATGTTTGCCGTCTTTGCCCGCCATCTGCCTCCCCCGGCTGGCATTCCCTCGCCGCTGCTGTGGGGAGACGAGGACACGGTGCGGGATAGGTTCAATGGCGCAGTTCAGGAACTTCGACTCACTCGCCGAATGGCGCGCATGTGCTTCCCTTGCGATCCGGCAGGAACGGTGGAGTTCTTCCGGCGTTATTACGGACCGACGCAACGCTCGTTCGCGGCTCTGGATCCTGCCAGTCAGGCCAATTTGCGTCGCGACCTGATCGAGCTTGAAACCCACCACAACGTTTCATTGCGCCCCAACGAAACCGACACGCCCTCGGAGTACTTGGAAATCCATGCTCGTCGCGCTTCGACGGATTAGAGACCGTTCAGCAGACCAGGCGCTGGCGCGTGCGGAGATGAAGACTCCGACGCGCCAGCCTGAACAGCAGCATAGCGGCCGCCAAGGATAGAGAGCTTACCCTCGCGCTCGTGCTGGAGCGCGACGCGAGATCAGGGACACAACGAACCAGAGCACGACGAATGCCGCCAAGGGAGCCGCGATGCGTCTGGGCCAACTTATGATGCGGGTATTCGCCGCAAAAAGGCGCACCGTGAGGGGCCGGCCAGCCTCGGTTTGCAGGACCTGAGTGAAGGCGTAACGCAAGCCACGTGTGGGCAAGTTGACGCGAATGGGTTGCACGGCAGCTATCCCGAGATCCTGCGCTTGCTGCAACTTGCTCCATTGAGCTTCGGCCGTTTCGTTATCGTACTTCACCGCCGCGGCAGCCTGGAGCTGTTGCGGGACCTGGCCGTTGCTGAGGCTGAAAGCGTTTTGAGCTTCAATGAGCGCATTGCCCTGCGCGCGGCGCAAGTCGGCTTCGAGCCGGCGCGCTTCAGTGTTGTTCGCAGTGGCGAGATCAGTTTTGGTGCGGGCCCGGTTATAATCGGCCAATGCCTCTTTCACGTTGCCCGCGCCCAATTTCTGCTTCGCGCTGGTGAGTTCGGATTTCCATTCTTTAGCCAGCTCGGCCTTGCTCTGGGACTCGCGCGAGCTGTAATCGAGGAGGGAAAAGCTGGCTGCCTCGACCATGGCAGCTTCATTTTCATGCGACATGGTTCCACCGAAACGGCTGTAGTCATAGTCGGGCGGAAGGAAAAGTTCCCAGCGCGCGCTCTTCAGGGGCGCATCGAGTTGGGGTGAAACCAGCTCGACCCCGCCGTGCTTTCGCGGAAAAGCGCTGGCATCGACATAGACGAGGTCAACCGGAATGGCGGAGTCATCGCCAAGAGAATGTTCGAGCGGGAGGAGGAGTTTGCCTTCCTTCACGCTGGGCCGTACGGCCTGGCCGGCAACGAATGCTGACCACACCTTTGCCCCAGGCGGCAGAGCGATTTCGAGGTGCTGTCGCCCCTGGTTACGGACAGAGAGAGACATCTCCGTCATCATTTGCCCGTCATCGGCGACGACCGTGCTGAGCCTTAGATTTTCGACGAGCGCCTGCAGGACCTCGGCTTCGGCGAAACGGCGGGCCTCCACGGTTAATTGATAACCAGGGCGAAGATAACGATAAGCGAGAACCGTCGATTCGTCGGGCTGACCGGCCCAATCCGGCAAGTCACGCAGATCAATCGGTTTGAGGTCGCCGCTGTTTTCCGCGGTGACTTGCAAGGGAGGCCGGGCGATTACGGTGAGCACGCCCGAGTCGCGTTCGACGTTCTCGGCGGCAATGCCGCGCAGTTCGACAGAGTTAGTTCGGGCGGCGCGCGGCTGTTCCCAAGTGACGGTGAGCGTATGCGGGCCGCGAATCTTACTTTGGAATTCGATGGTCCAAACCTCGCCATCGTGGTCACGGCGGCGAATGTTCGGAGCGGAAATTTCCACGTTCTTGAAATCGGCGGGGATTCTCAACCGCAACTCTTTGACCGGCGCATTCTGGACATCGAATCGCGCAACCGCGCGTCCGCTGATGAGCACATCTGAAATGGTAAGGGTATTGACGATTTCAGCTCGCACCCAGGAGGCGACAATCTCCGTTTCGACTGAAAGACGCCAGCTCGGCTCGGATTGGGGTTCGGTGGAAATGAACTTGTACGCCAAAGCGCCGGTAGGTGCGACCGGATTGTCGGCACTGCCGAGCGATGCCGCCGGGACTTCAGTCAGGCCCGCGAACGCCGCAGGTTTGAGCGCCACCCCTGGCTCGACGGAGACAAGGACAAAACCGGTGAGCTTCTCGGTCCCCAAAGGATGCACGCCAACGATCCCGAGGCTTTTCGGCAGTTGCTTCAGTGTTTGTGTGAGATCGAACCGGAGCGAATACACGCCGCTGGTTCGTTCTTTGAGCGTGACTTCGACGACGGGCTGGCCGGACTCGTTGTGCTCAGCGCTCTGCAGGATATTGGTGCCGTTGACACTTTCGAGACCGAAGCCCATGGGCAAAGCAAGTTTGAGCGAGAAGACGCCTGCGCGCTTGATTGTGTAATCGACCATGGCGGTAAGATTCAATTGTTCGGGACTGACCCGGACATTGTTGTGGACGACCGCTTCGATTTGCGGCCGCATGGCGGCGGCGCGTACTTGCAACGTGAACTCCGGCTTCAGAAATCGGAAGGCGTTAATCGCTCCGGTGATTTTTTGACCGGCGACGCGGATAAATTCATCTGTATCCACGCGATAAAGCTCAGCCGTGTCTTCGACGGTCAGCTCCAGTTCCTCGTCTCCGCGCACAGCGAGCAAACCGGTTTCACGTTGCACGCCTTCTGAGTGTGGAACCTCGGCTTTGACGAGCGTAGGCAGACTTTCCAGAGCTTTCTCGGTTTCCACGATGAGCTGGTAACCAGGGGCCACGCCCTTCAAGAGCTCAACCTCGACAATGGCAGCTCCGTTCTCCGATTTGAGCGTCCAAGTACGGATTCCTTCGCCCTCGACGCGGAGCAGGCGGTGGCCGGCCGGCATCCGGACGCGCGCCTGGCGCATCTCCCCCTGCGTTACCTGATAATCGAATGTGGCGCGGGCATTGAGCACACCGTTGGCAAAAGTGAGCAGCGCGGCATTGCGGCAGATAATGTTGGCCGCAATTTCGGCGGCGCGCTTCACGCGCGGGGTCCAGAACAACTCAACGCGATCGCTGGAGCCCATCATGGCTTCGAGCCGCGTTTGTTGTCCGGCGGTGGTGCGTTTGACGGAGATCGCCGCCGGAAACTCGACGTCGGCGTCAGGTTGATCGAGCGTGAGGGCCATTTGGCTGGTTAGCGCGTCGGGGATGGCGAACGCAAGCTGGCGCCGGGTGACGTCTCCGCCCAGCTTAATCAAAAGCGTGAGATGCAACGTGGTTTCGCCTCGTTTGGCCAGCAAGACAGTGACATTATTACCTTCCCGCAGCAGCTTTGCCGCCGGTTTAGCCGAGAACTGCCGCACGGCAACGTCTTCGCCGAACAACCGAACCCTTTTGTTCGGCTCGCCGGCGTTGACAACGATCGTGGCCTCGACCTGGGCTACATGCTCGGCGACGGTTCCGCTGTAAACGGCCGAGAGGATTGATACATTTTCTGCGATTGAAATGGGCGGTTCGGGCTTTGTTGTAGGCGCGGCGCCGGCACTCATGAGCGAGAAAGCGAGTAACGCGATGGAGGCGACTGCGGGAGGGATGCCCGGTTCGAGACGGCCGGCCGGCGCGACAGGACTCTCTTTGAAGCGCGGCCAGAACTTCCAAACCAGCCAGGCGAGGATGACGAGCAGAACGACGGGCGCCAGCCAAATGAACGCAAGGTGTAACATACGCCAAGCCAGCAGCAAACTCCCCACGGCACAGAGTGACATCGTCAGCGCCAGCGTCAGGATGAAACTGTTGCGAGCCCGGCGCCATTGCCAGAACCAGACGCCGAGCCCGGCCAGGAAGGCCGCGGATTGCCCGGACATTTGCAAGATCAGGAACGTTTGCAGTTTCATCACCTGCACCTGAACGTTCAGCGGCTTGTTGTCGAGGTGTAGCACTTTGGTGAAAGCAAAGGCCTGACCCTCACGAGGAATCTCGATCCGGATCGAGCGGATGCGCGGGCCTGCAGCCGGCAATCCGGTTACGGAATCTGTCGGGGACTGGGCCGGAAGGGGCAGCGCCGTTGCTGCTTGGAATTGAGCGCCGCGAACGGCCGCGAGTTGCTGGTTGAGGGCGATTTGTTGTCCGGTGGCGGACAAAACCAGGCCGCGCCGCTGGAGTTCATCGAATCGGGAAGCCGTGAGTTGCTGAACACTTCCATCGGCCAACAACACATCGAAGTGACCCCGGTCATTAGGCGGGGAAAAAGCGAGCACCGATTCCGGTTGGATCTTTTCCAGGTCCAAGCCGGCACCGAGATAAATATAGCGTTTTCCAGTTTGGGGATCGTAAGTGATCTTGTCCGTGTTCAGTTCGTTCATCATTTCTTCGAACGAATTCGGCAGGCGATTCGTGTTGTCCAGCGCGAACGTCCTGATCGCCACGCCAATCTGCTTGAGGTTGTTGGTCCCACTGATGCGTTGTGCCCGAGCCTTGGCTTTCGCCAGCGCCGGCAGCAGCATCGCCGCCAGGATGGCCAGCATGGCGAAGACGACCAGCACGGAGAGCACGCCGCTTGCGCCGCGCCGGCTCGCGGAGGCCACCAGAGCGATCACCAGGCTGATAAGGACAGTAATGAAAAACAGCGCCGGACCGGATTCATGCAGGAAATCCCAGTAGAAGCGGGTGAACTTTTGCCAGGCGTCGCGGATATCGTAAGTCGTGCCGCGCACGGGAAACATGTTTCCGGCGAAGCCTGAAAGCCGGTACGTTGCCGGGGCGTAAAACTGCCATTCGGCGTAAGTGTTGGGGACATCGGTTTGCGGCGCTTGCAAAGCAAACGTGCGCGGCAGGAACGCGGGTTTGGCCCCGTTGGTTTCGGCATAGACGATATCAACGGCAAACGCCTGGTCACGATTGGCGCCGCGCGGCAAAGGCGCCATCAGCCAATCGCCATCGCGCTCCGCTTTCACCGGCTGGCCGTTAACGTGGCAGCTCCAGAATTTTGCATCCCCGGGCAGCTTGAAGCGCTGGAATTGCTTGTCGTTATTTTTCACCATGAACGACGCCTGGGTGAGCATTTCGCCAGCCTCCGTGAGCACGGTCGTTAGCTGCGTCCGGTCAGCGACGGCGGACAGGACGCTGACTTCGTCAAAGCGCTTCACGTCGAGCGCCAGATTGTATTTGGGATCGTCGTACTGGTAGGCAAGCAGGACCGAACGCGTGATGAGCGCGCGGTTGGGCGCGGAAAGTTCCATCTCGTCCAGCGGCCGAAGCAAATCGGAAACAGTGTTGGGACTTAATTTCAAGCTGGCGGCAGTAGTGATGGCGATCGAACCCGTCTCGCGTTCCACGCCCAACGTGTGAATCCCGCCAACCGGGAGTGTCGCGCCCTTCGCGTCGAATTGAAAATCGTACGTTATCACCAGCGTGTAACCGTCCCAGACCTTGTCCTGCAGCCCAATCGTCCAGGTACCATCCGGGTTTTGTTCCTTGCGTCGAATATTCGGGCCGGTGAATTCCACGTTTTTCCAGCCGGCAGGAATCGCGATGGCGAACTGCTGCACGCCCTGGTTGAGCAGCGCGTAGCGAATGGTTGCGCTGCCGCCGACGATGCCATCGCCGATGGTGATCAGGTTGAAAACCTCCGCCAGGATGCGAGGTGCCAGGCGTTCGATCACCAATGAGATTCTCCAGTCGGGCTGCTCAGCCTGGTAGCCCAGCAACTCGCCAGCGGCGGTCCCGTTCGCGCCGGCCTGTAGCGTTCGAACCGGCACCTCGCGCATGCCTGTTAATTCGGCAGTCTTGAGCCGGATACCCGCAGCGGAAGCTGCGCCAAGCTGTGCCGTCTCCCTGCTCGCCCCTGCGACGCGCAACGGACAGAGAGCAACCTGTTCAGGAAATGCGGTGAATGGTTGCTCGAGTTGGACGTCGAGTTTGCGCGCGCCCAGGACCCGATTGGAAAAGTTCACCCGCAATTTCCTTTCGCCGCCAGGTTGAGGTTCACTTACCTTCCAATCTTCAACGCCATCGCCGCGAACCTCGGTCACGGCAAATCCGGGCGGAGCCAGCAGGTCCAACGCGTAAACGCCTGCCTTTTGAATCTCCAACGCAAGCGAGTACGACGAAACCAACCGGGTTTCTTCGATGCGGGCGCTAACGCGGTCGGCGACGGAGATAACCGGCTCGATCCGATGGAGCCTCAGGTTCAGCGAGAACGCTCGCCCATTGAACCGATACGCCGCCAGCGCCCCGTTCGGGGCGTTCACCTGGCGCAATCCTGCGGCGGAATCGACTTCTGCCAGCGTGTCTTCGGTCGTGACCGTGAGAGAACCGGATTCCCTTTCGAGCTCCATCGGCTGCGGCACGACCACTGACACAGGCGTTGGAGTGGTTTCGACTGTTTGCTCGGAATAAACCGTTAGCTGGTATTGATTCTCGAGCGGTTTGATCAATTGTACCTCCAGCACTTGCGTTCCGTTGGCCTGCGAGATGCCGGGAGTTCCAACCGGCTTGAGCTCCCAATCCCGAATCTGTTCGCCCACCAGACGCGTCAGGGCGTGCGATGACGGCAACGCCAGAAGCAGCTTCGAAGTCTTACCCTGGAGAATGTCGTAGTGGATTTGCGTGGCATACTTAATCACCGTGGGCGTGATTTGGGCATCAATGGAAGTTTCCGCGGTCACAACCGATTTGCGAGCCGCTTCTCCGACTGCGCCCGCGCGCGACCAGCGCAATGCCACGGTCTGTTCCGAGCCCAGAAAACCTTTCACGCGAGCGACGCCGTTGGATTGCGCGGTAGACAGTAACGTGCCGCTAAGAAGCTGAAGGTCCACATTAGCGCCGGGGGCTTCTGCTGTAACCGAGGCAATGGCGGCGGGCGGACCGCTGAAGGAGATTTGGTTCCAAGGTTCGATGTGCTTCACTCGGGCGATCAACTCGAGCCTGAACTCGTAGCGTCCCGGTTTCGACACCAGCAGTTTGTAGGTGTTGCCCTCGCGTTCGATCCGAAGCGGTTCGGGCAACTTGGGCGGTAACAACGCCAGTTCGCCTTCGAACAAGGGATACGCCGCCTCTGCTTTGGCGGTGCACTCGACCGTGACGTCCGCGAGCACGCGCGCTTCCTCATCGGTCACATGTGCCTGATAATCAAGTCGAGGGATGGAAAGGCCCGTGTTGCTGCTTTTGGCAGACTGTGGAGCACTCTCCGCCCAAATACACCATGACAATCCCATAAAAACGCACACGGCGGTTACGATCGTTTTCATATTCGGCGCAATCGGCTGCAAGATTCTCTGACAACGCCTCATTAAACACGCGTTCGGGCGACGGGATGTTCCCGGCGCGTAAATCGTTTGTAAGAGTTTTGTCAGGCCGGATGGTGAGATTTGCCGAATTTGGAGCCTGAAACCAGCATGTGGATTTTCTGTCATAGATGCCTCCAACTTTAATGAAGTAGTTTGAACGAACAGGAGCCGAGCCGCAGTCGCCGAGGACTGGCGGTATAACGAGTCTGCTGCGCTTCTGCGAAGAGAGAGACAGACGGTTGACGGCTGCAGCCCAAATCTCACTCAATGCCCTCCTATTACCAAGTAAGCAACGCCCTCAATCCAAGCCGGTGAGGTATAACACAGAACCCCATAGAAGAGCCACCCCTTCCCCGTCTCGTGGCATGCGCGCGCAGCTGCTATCCGAATGAGCACCAGAACATCGAAGGCATATGCGAACGCGGTTTTGGCAGTTCCTATGTCGCACAAACACGGAAGCAACAGAGACTGAAAGACGAAACCCGCAAGGAGGGCCGCTAGCAGATGCTTGAAATTCCATTGAGCTGCCGCTCCCAGCACCGGCGCCGCGACATTTATATCTTGGGGTGTATCCTCGCCGAATCGACAGTTTGGACTGCCGCTTGTCATTGACTATCGTATACTATCATTTGCGAGATATGTCAACAAATAAGTTGCAATTGATAGTTTATGATTGTACCGATGGGTTATATGGAAAACGAAGAACAACCGGTGCCGGCCAGGAAAACGTGGTTCTGCATCAAGGAAGCTGCCGAGTATTTAGACGTGGGCGAACCGACTCTTTACCGCTGGATGCGCGAGAATAAAATAACTTACCGGAAGGTGGGTGATTCCACGCGGTTTTGGCAGGAAGACCTGGACTCAGTCATGGAGGTGTTCCACAGCGAGCGGGACATCGACAAGGCCCGCGAGGTTTGTCCCGTCTGCCACCATGACGAATTAGTGATCGGAAAAGTCCGCTCAACCGGGTTGACCTATTTTGTTCCGGCCAAGGCGAAATTCTGGACCTTGAAGGATAGCTTCATTCCGACGACCGCAAAAATGTGCACCCGGTGCGGCGCCATCCTGTGGTTCGGCGACCTGGGCAAGCTCGCGGCGCTGCGAAAAGAGGCCAAGGCGAAAGGGAAGCTTGAGCCCGAGAGAGAGAACTGAAGCAGCCTCGCAGAGCGGTTGGGTGCACGGCCTAGAATGAATAGGGATGTCGGCGTGGGTATAGTAAGCAATGTGGTCAACGCTCCGTAAGAATGTTCAGGAACTCCTTTAGCTCACCAGCGCAACGACGCAGGTGTTTAGCGCGCTTACAGCGCTGGCCCAGAAAAGGCAGTGACAGGACCGGTGTCGGTTTAAGCAGCGCGGCAAGGATACGTGGGTTGGAGGCGGAGGAGGGATCGGGACGACGAGGTTGCATCAAAACCACTTTGACGCGCGGGTCACCTTCTCTCTGCTTTACACCGGAGGACCAGGCGGAGTGGAGGGCTTTCACTGTTAGCAGTGTATGATTGAGCGTGCCGAGTTGATTGCGAGCGACGACGATGATCTCGCAGCCGAGCCGCGTGACCAGGTCTAGCACATTGTAATTCGCCCCCAGAGGAACAAGCAGGCCGCCCACCCCTTCAATGAGCAGGTAGTCACATCCGGCTATCCGGCGAATGTTGTCAACGACGCGCTGCAGCGGGATTCGGCGGCGATGGAGACGCGCAGCGGCGAACGGGGCGAGCGGTTCGCTGAAGAAAAAAGGATTGATTTCGTCCAGGGTAAGTTCGTTGTCCTGTAAGGAACGGAGCAGTGTTACATCGTCGCGTGAGCCAGAGCAGAAGGGCTTGATAGCCTTGGCCGAGATTTGTTGCGAGCGGAGATGCGCGAGGAGCAGCGCCGTCAGCGTCGTTTTGCCAACGCCTGTGTCGGTGCCGGTAATAAAGATGAGGCGTGCCTCAGGCATTGCTGCGGTGGTCGCAGGTTTGTCTCGGCCGGTATCACTCATTGAGCATCGGTATTTTTCACAGCCATCGCATAGCTGAGGGAGAAAAATGGCCAAGATCACGACAACAAGCGAGCCCAAGAGATTTGTGCGGGAATTAAACCCGGTGAAATCGTCGTCTTGGACAAGACTTACGTCGAGTTTGCCCATTTGATTGCTCGCCAAAGGGGTCAATACTCAATGAGCGGACTTCCTCGACGTTCCGACTTTAGCCTGTTATGGTGGCAATAATGAGCATCGCTGCCCTCAAAACCGCGCCGGATGAGCACGGGCATTTCGGGCCTTACGGCGGCCGGTTCGTGCCCGAGACCTTGATGCATCCTTTGCAGCAGCTCGAAGCCGAATACGCCCAAGCCCAAACTGACACTGAATTCCAGCGTGAATTCGAGTATTACCTGAAAGAGTTTTGCGGCCGCCCTACGCCGCTCTATTTTGCCGAGCGCCTGACGCGAGAGCTGGGCGGGGCCAGGATTTATCTCAAACGCGAGGACCTCCTCCATACCGGCGCCCACAAAATCAATAATTGCATCGGCCAGATCCTGCTCGCCCGGCGCATGGGCAAGAACCGCATTATAGCCGAAACCGGCGCAGGCCAGCACGGCGTCGCCACGGCCACGGTTGCTGCGATGTTTGGCCTCAAGTGCGTCGTTTACATGGGGGCGGTCGATTGCGAACGCCAGGCTCTGAATGTGTTCCGGATGAAGATGCTTGGCGCCGAGGTCGTGCCTGTAAAAGCCGGCCAGCAGACGCTCAAAGAAGCCATTAACGAAGCAATGCGTGATTGGGTCACGAACGTCCGCACCACCCATTACATTCTGGGGACGGTTTACGGCGCCCACCCGTACCCGCTCATGGTCCGGAATTTTCAACGCGTCATCGGTGATGAAGCGCGCCGCCAAGTGCTCGAAAAAGAACAGCGCTTGCCGCATCTGCTTATCGCGTGCGTTGGCGGCGGGTCTAACGCCATGGGTTTGTTCTACCCTTTCCTCGGCGACGATTCGGTCAAGATGGTCGGTGTTGAAGCCGGAGGCGAAGGAATCGCTGCCGGCAAACATGCGGCTCGTTTCCAGAGTGGTTCTTTGGGTGTGCTGCAGGGTACTCGCTCGTACCTGCTTCAGGACGAATTTGGACAGGTCCAGCTCACGCACAGCGTCTCCGCCGGGCTCGATTACGCGGCCGTTGGCCCGGAGCACGCCTGGCTCCGCGACCAGAACCGGGTGGAATATACGTACGCGACTGATGACCGCGCACTCGATGCTTTCATGCGCCTCGCTCGCCTCGAGGGCATTATTCCCGCTCTCGAAAGCGCCCACGCTATCGCCGAGGTCATCCAGCGGGCGCCCAGCCTGGGTAAGGATAAGATCATCATTGTGAACCTGTCCGGGCGCGGCGACAAAGATGTTTCCCAGGTGGCTGCTAAAGTTGGAATTGCCAGTTGTCAATAGGCCCGGCTGGAATGCGTTGCTGGCCTGTCTGGACCGGTTTTGTATTCCTTCAAATCGTTTAAATCTGCGATTCTCCTCAATTCCGATTCGACATTTCAGCCGTTTTTTCGCATACTTCTGAATGGATGAAATCAATGACGGGATATGGCCGCGGGGATTGCGCGCAGGATGGCTTCAATATCACCGTCGAGCTCAGTTCGGTGAATCGGAAGCAGACCGAGATCGCCGTGGCATTGCCACGCGAGATGGAATTGCTCGAGGCGCAGATCCGCGAACTCATCCACGGGTATATCGCCCGTGGGCGCCTGAATGTGCGGGTCGGCCTGCATGCCGGGGCGAGCAAACTCTCTGCCCGAATGCATTTGAATGTGCCCCTGGCCAAGGCCTATGCCAGGGAACTCAACCGTCTTTCCCGGCAGTTGCGCCTGCCGGGTCCGGTCACTCTCGATCATCTGGCCCGCGCGCCCGGAGTGTTCCAAACGGACGAACAAATCGTCGAGGAGGAGAACTTCTGGCCGGCGGTGCAAAAGGCACTGCGCAAGGCGCTCGCCGGGCTGGTCAAAATGCGCGAACGGGAAGGACAGCACCTGGCAGGGGATTTGGCCAAACGCATCGCCATCATGCGTCAGGCCACTACCCGTATCCAACGCCATGCGCCGTCGGTTGCCCGGCGGTATCGCGAACAATTGCTCGAGCGCATTAAAGCTGCCGGTCTGGATACGCCGGACCCCGAGGACGACCGTTTATTGAAAGAGGTTGTCTATTTTGCCGATCGATCCGACATCACTGAGGAACTGACGAGGCTGCAAAGTCATTTCCAGCAATTCGCCGATTGTGTGAAATCGCGCGAGCCAGTGGGACGGACATTGGATTTTCTCGCGCAGGAAATGAACCGTGAGGTTAACACTATCGGGTCGAAAGCCAATGACCAACTGATCTC
Organism: uncultured Verrucomicrobiota bacterium; assembly: GCA_964623885.1. GTDB lineage: Bacteria > Verrucomicrobiota > Verrucomicrobiia > Limisphaerales > UBA8199 > CAZUVM01. The sequence goes on along the minus strand of CAZUVM010000106.1, from coordinate 11,930 downwards.
GCGCGAAGTCGTGACCTTGAAAGCCGAGCTTGAGAGATTTCGCGAACAAGCCCAGAACGTCGAGTAATGAATTTGTCGACCCAGGAATCACGTCCTGAATCCAGTCCAAAAAACGTGTCTAATCTGAGTCCACTTTTGATCATCGTTTCCGCTCCTTCCGGCGGTGGCAAAACCACGCTATGCCAGCAGTTGCTTGCCGCGCGGCCCGACATGGCCAGGGCGGTCACGTGCACGACGCGCGCCCCTCGTGCCGGAGAGCAGGACGGTGTGGATTATTATTTCCTCGACGCTGCATCGTTCCTGAAGCGCTTGCAGGCCGGCAATTTCCTCGAACATGCCACCGTGTTCGGCAACAGCTATGGAACGCTTAAATCGGAGGTGTTGGGCAAATTGCGACAGGGCCGCGATGTTCTGCTCAACATCGATGTCCAGGGCGCGGCAACTATTCGCGAGCGCTCCCGTGAGGATGCCGAGCTTAAGCGGGCCCTGGTTACCGTATTCCTCACGCCCCCTTCGGTCGCTGTTCTTGAGACGCGCTTGCGCAAACGCGCGACTGATGCCGAGACCGTCATCCAGAAGCGCTTGAGCGTCGCCCGACAAGAACTCGCCCAGTGGAAGAACTTTGATTATTTGCTGCTGAGCGACAGTATCAGCGAGGATTTGCGCCGGATGCTGGCAATTGTTGAGGCCGAGAAAATGCGCACGAGCCGGGCCCAAGCCCCCGAATTCTAGCCATGGCCGGCAAAACGATCATCCTGGGTGTTACCGGCTCGATTGCGGCCTATAAAGCAGCCGATTTGACGAGCTCGCTGGTCAAGCAAGGGTGTGACGTGCATGTCGTTATGACCGCCGACGCGCTGCAATTCATCACACCGTTGGCGTTCAAGACCCTCTCACGCCACCCAGTAATCACCGACCTCTACGATGAGGAAGAAGGCTGGAAACCGACGCACATTAGCCTCGCCGATGCGGCGGACTTATTATTGGTTGCGCCGGCAACGGCGAACACGATTGCTAAAATGGCCCTGGGACTGGCCAACGATGCGTTGAGTTGTGTTGCGCTGGCTTTGAATCCCCAGGCAAAGGTCCTCGTGGCCCCCGCTATGAACGGGAAGATGTGGCTGCACCCCGCAACCCAGCAGAACGTCGCGACCCTCAGGCAACGTGGCGCAGAGTTCATCGGGCCCGAAGAAGGTTTGCTCTCGTGCGGGTATGAGGGTCTGGGTCGGCTGTGGCCGGTGGACAAGGTGGCGGCGCGCGCTTTGGAATTGGCAGGAAACAAATGACGCCGCTTAATCATCTAAGCCTTGCTGCGTTCGGCAGGGCGGGTTCCACTGCTCGTTGCGACGCTGTTTTTGCATGAGCACTTCCGGTCCATCCACATTGACGACCGCGGCACCAACGGTGCCGGCCAACCCGGGCACCGGTCCCGGTCCTACGCCTGGTCCGCGTCGCAAGCGTGGTGTTTCCCCGTTCCGGTTTTTCGAACGCCTGGTCGAGCTGCTCATGATCTCGCCTCCGGATATCAGCCAGCTCCTGCGTCGCATCGAGGTGATGGAGCTTCACATCGTGCTGCCTGTCAAACTGGCTGCAATAGCAATCCTCTGGCAGTGGTTTCCATGGATAAAAGAAGCTTCCTATACGTTGGAAGTTCCGATCGAAGACACACGCTATTTTTTGTGGGCGTATCTGTTTTTGAACGTTTGCTTTGTATTTGTACTGGCCAACTTGCGGCGCCTGCCTCCGAACCGGGTCGAATGGGGCGTCTTTGCCATGAGCCTCGTGGACGGGATTTTTTTAGGCGTGCTGACACTGGTGACCGGCGGATACGACAGCACGCTCTACTGGCTTTTCCTGGCGTTAATGGTGCGCAGCGCGGTCAGCGTGCCCCGCGCCACTTCTCAACTGCTGCTCAATGTCACGCTCAGCACCTGCTATGTGTTGGCCGGCGTCATTGTCACGTCAATCGCCAATCGGCTGACTCCAACCGAGCGACAGGTCCTGGAATTATATGAAACCGACAATCCGGCGGAGCCGTTGTTCCTGCGCCTGGCGTTATTGCTTTTGACCACGTTCGGTTGCTATGCCGTCCAGGTGCTGCTCGAGCGGCAGCGCCAGGCAGCCGAGGAAGCCCGCGAGTTCGCCGTGCGCGAAGTCCAATTGCGCTCAGCCGGACGCCTGGCCGCTGAGTTCGCGCACCAGATAAAGAACCCCCTTGCCATTATCAACAATGCTTCGTACTCACTGCAGCGCGCCCTTAAAAAGAGCAACACGGAAACGGCCGAGCAACTCCGCATGATCCAGGAGGAGGTCGAACATGCCGATCGGATCATTACGCAGGTGATGGGCTATGCGCAATTGAGCGAAGGGCACGTTGAAAAACTGTTTCTGCTGGAACAGTTGGAGCATGCGATCGACCGGGTTTTTCCTGCCGCGGCACATTACCCGATCCTGGTCCATAGGGATTTCGCGGCTACGTTCCCGCCGCTCCTGATGCAGCGACGGCACGCTGCTGAGATCTTCATGAATGTGCTGCAAAATGCCCGCGAAGCTTTGGAGGAGAAAGGCGGCACGGTATGGATCAAGGCGCAATGCCTGCCCGACCAGGTGATTGAGGTATCCATTCGCGACGATGGCCCGGGCATCCCCCCGGACAAGCAGGGCAAAATCTTCGAAGCGTATTATACGACGAAAGAGAAGGGGACCGGCCTCGGCCTCGCCACTGTGAAGCATAATATCGAGCTGTATGGTGGAAGCATCCGGGTCGAATCTGGGCTTGGAAAGGGCGCGCGCTTTGTTCTATTGTTCCCTGCCAAAACTCTAATGAGGCTGGCCAAAACGATATGAACTCCGAAGCCAGGGCTCCAATGCCGCCAAATTGGCCGGTGATGCCGGCCACCGATCGCGCAGGGGTGCCAGCGCAAGGTTTCGCGTCAGGACTTAACGCATGAGCCTTCCCTTGCCACCGGTGCTTGTTGTCGACGACGAGAAGAACATGCGTTTGTCGCTCCAGAAAATGCTGGCAGACGAGGGCTATGGGGTGCGAGGAGTGGAGTCCGCTGAAGAAGCATTGAATCTCCTGGGTCGGGAAGAATTCTTCATGGCCATTACTGATGCCCGGCTTGGGGGGATGAGCGGTTACGAATTGTTGGCACGCATGCGGGCGCAGTGGCCAGACCTGCCCGTGCTGATGATTACGGCCTTTGCTACTGCCAAACTGGCCGTCGACGCCATCAAGGCCGGCGCTATGGATTACCTGAGCAAACCGTTTGCACCTGAGGAACTCCTCCATGCCGTGGGCCGGTGCGGTGAGCGCTATCGTCTCCTTCAGGAAAATGCCAACCTCCGCGCCCGCGCCACCGAGACTTACCGGCTCGACCAGATTATCGGCGAATGCGTGCGGATACGCGAATTGCGGCAGCTTATTCAAACCGTTGCTCCCACTGACGCCCGGGTGCTGATTTTGGGTGAAAGCGGCACCGGCAAGGAATTGGTGGCGGGGTCCCTGCATAGCCTGAGCCAGCGCACGCGCGCCAGCTACGTCCGGATCAATTGCGCCGCCATCCCCGAGACCCTGCTGGAAAGCGAGCTCTTCGGCCACGAAAAGGGCGCCTTCACGGGTGCACTCAAACAGAAGCCCGGGCGGGTGGAAGAGGCGGATGGCGGCACGATTTTTCTGGATGAGATTGCCGATATGAGCCGTCCGCTCCAGGCCAAGCTGTTGAGGTTCCTGGAAGACGGCACATTCACTCGCGTCGGCGGCAACCAGGAACTGCGGGTCAATGTGCGCTTGGTGGCGGCGACCAATCGGGACATTGTGCGCGCCATTGCCCAGGACCAGTTTCGTGAAGATTTATTTCATCGCCTCAATGTGGTTCAGCTTCGCCTGCCTCCGTTACGCGAGCGTGGCGGTGATGTGGGTCTGCTGGCGGAATACTTTCTTCGCACCTTCTCCTTATCGATGAACAAAAACACGCGCTCGCTTTCCCGCGCCGCGCGACAAAAGCTCGAAGCGCATCATTGGCCCGGGAATGTTCGGGAGCTTCGCAACGTGATTGAACGAGCATTGATTCTCGAAAACACATCGGAGATTCGACCCGAAAGCTTGCCGGATTTCCAGCTCGAAGCCCGGCTCCACAAGGCCGCCGCAGCGCAAAGTGTCCCAAGCGGGTCGCTCGACGAAATCATGGCCGGTTACGAGCGCGAGCTCATCGCCGGGCTGCTCGATATGCATCATTACAACCTCGCAAAAACTGCCGAACACCTGAAAATCAGCCGCCACGCGCTTCGGTATCGCATGCAGCGGCTGAATATTGCCGGTGTGGATGGCGAGGATGAGACTGCCGCGCCGGCCGGCAAAGCTGGTTCGGCATGAGCACCTTTCCGTTTTTTCTGGCGCAGGAAACACTCTTTGAAAGAGTGGACAAATCCTGGCGGACACTGAGCGGTTCGATGCGCGATGTGATTGTCATTTTTGGCGCGTTGCTTCTGCTGGTTGCCGGAATGCTCATTTGGGCAGTATACATTCGCGGACGTCGCCACCATCATCATCATCATCACCGGCACCACCATCACCATGACCCCGAGGTAAACCAGGTTAACCAGACCTCGTCAGGTGACCAGGTGATCGAGGGTTCGAACCGCCGTCGCCGGCGGCGGCGGCGGCGCGGTCACCGTCCGCGCAATCCCACGCTTGCCGAGACGGGCGGGCTGCCTCCCATACGTTCCGAACGCCCGCCGGGACCTGTCCCATGAGCGGCGCGGTCCCTTCCGCTGCCAGGCTCAGGCCTTACAGTAAGAGCGCGTCCGAATCTTGTTCATGAAGGAAAGTCGCGCCATCACTCGCAAAAGCGCTTCCAACCTGGCGTTGGCGTTCGTCATGCTGCCAAGAGCCAAGCGTGAGGGGATGGCAGCTCTTTATGCTTTTTGCCGGGAAGTTGATGACGTGGCCGATGAAGACACCCGCCCCATCCCGGAGCGGCGCGCTCGTTTGGCTGAGTGGCGGGAGGATGTGCGCCGGGCCTGCGGGGACGAATCCCCGCAGTTTCAGGTCAACCGTGAATTGCAACCCGTGATCCATCAATACAAGCTTCCCTTGGAGCACTTTGATGCCTTGCTTAGGGGAGTTGAGATGGATCTCGACATCTTGCGTTACGCGGATTATGACCAGCTCGAGCTCTACTGCTATCGCGTAGCTTCAGTGGTCGGTCTGCTCAGCATCGAGATCTTCGGTTATTCCCAGCCTGCTTGTCGAGACTATGCCGTTTATCTGGGCAAGGCCTTGCAATTGACCAATATTCTGCGCGACGTTCGAACCGACGCGGAACGCGGCCGCATTTACCTGCCGCTATCGGAACTCGACCGGTTTAGAGTCAAACCGGAGGAACTGCTGCAATTTGAATATTCGGAGCGATTCTATACTCTGGCGCGCAGCGTTGACGAGCGGGCCCGGTATTTTTATCGGCAGGCTCGTGAGATCCTGCCGGCTGCGGACCGTCGTTCGATGGTCGCTGCCGAACTAATGGGGACGGTTTATTGGCGGCTGCTTAGGAAGTTGGAGCGACGGCAGTTCAATGTATTCGGCCCTATCCCGACCCGGCTGAGCAAAATCCAAAAGCTGTTACTGATATTCCGCACCTGGTGTCGATTCGCTGCCGGCAGCCGCGTGCCGGGCTACGGATGAGGCCTGTTGAAGGCGGCTAACATGCGACAATTCCTGCGCCAATCCGTGGCTCGCGACCCTTACGGCTCCAGTTATCGCGCTGCGCGGGCTGCGAAATGTCCTGCGAGGGGGTTGAATTGAGCGCTCGCGCCCGCACACTGGCGATGGCTGCAGTGCTGTCGGTCATCACGCTCGCCGCCTTTTGGCCGGTTCTGCACAGTGACTTCATTTCCTTCGATGACGGCTTGTATGTCACTCAGAACCCGCACGTGCTGAGCGGCTTGACCTGGTCAAGTGTGCGGTGGGCGTTTACTACAGGGTTTTTCGGCAACTGGCACCCTCTGACCTGGCTTTCGCACATGTTCGATGTCCAGTGCTTCGGCTTGAATGCCTCAGCGCACCATTTGATGAATCTGCTTTGGCACCTTGCCAATGTTCTGCTGCTTTTTCTGTTGCTCCAAAAGCTGACAGGTGCCCCCTGGCGCAGCGCGGGTGTCGCCGCTCTGTTTGCCTGGCACCCGCTCCATGTCGAATCCGTGGCGTGGATCTCGGAACGCAAGGACATGCTGAGCACATTCTTTTTCCTTCTTACGCTATGGGCTTATGCGAACTTCGCCGCGAATCGCAACCAGCCGCCGGAAAGGGAAAACGTCTCATCACGGTCGAGCCGCAGTAAAGCGGCGTTGTGGTACGCCTGCGCTCTCGTGCTTTTTGCCTGCAGTCTCATGAGCAAGGTAATGACGGTTACGCTGCCGTTCGTGCTGCTGCTGCTCGACTATTGGCCCCTGGCCCGTATGGAAATAAAATCTCAAGCGGTGCGACCGGCCAAGTTATGGTCTTTATTGCAGGAGAAGGTGCCGTTCCTGGTGTTGAGTTTCGCAGCCAGTATCATTGCTTATCGGGCTCAGGCCACCGCGCATGCTTTTTCGCTGGTCCTGCCGCTTGGCAGCCGCCTGGCCAACGCGGTGGCGTCCTATGCGAAATACCTGGTCAAGACATTCTGTCCGGTGGGGCTCAGCGTGTACTATCCTCATCCGGACATCCGCTACCCCGAATCCCTTCAATGGCCGATTTTGATAATTGCTGTCGCTGCCTTGGCGCTCGGTGCGATTTCATTCGCGGCAGTGGGGTTGCATAAAAAAGCTCCCTGGTTGATCACCGGCTGGTTCTGGTTTCTCGGCACGCTCGTCCCCGTCATTGGTCTCGTTCAGGCGGGCAGCCACGGCATGGCCGACCGATACACATACATGCCTTTGATTGGCATTTTCATTTGTCTCGTCTGGAGTGCCACCGAACTCTTCGCGATGACGGAGACCGGGCGCCGTGGGTTAGGGCTTGCTGCCGGTGTCGGACTTTGCGCCTGCGCGGTCATGGCGACGCGCCAGGCGCAGTATTGGCATGATACCGCCACACTCTTCCGCCATGCTTTGGCCGTAAACCCCGATAACGCGCCGGCCCACTTCAAACTAGGCTCCATCGACGGCAGTCAGGGAGATTTCACCTCAGCCCTGAATCATTTTCGTGCCGCCATCCGCGCCGATCCCAATTATGTCAGCGCTTATTACAGTCTGGGCATGACTCTTGATGGTTTGGGAAAAAGCGCGGAGGCGGTGGATGCGTATCAGGCGGCTATTCGCATCAGTCCCTGGTGGGATGCTCCTCATAATCGGCTCGGCATGGCATTTTCGAACTTGGGCCGTTCAGAAGAAGCCTGCCGGGAGTACGCCGAGGCCTTGCATCTCAATCCGGATTCCGCCGACGCTCACTTCAATCTCGGGGCCGCTCTCCTGCAACTGGGTCGCCCCACCGAGGCCGTCGGCCATTTCAAAGAGGCCGTGCAACTGAATCCGAATGACCCGGATGCTCTAAGCGGCCTGGGGCGCGCGCTGGCCGCCTGCGGCCAACCAACTGAAGCGATTGCTGCGTATCAGCAAGCGCTGAGCCTGAAGTCCAGCTGGCCCGGCGCGCTCCGCGGCCTGGCCTGGCTGCGCGCGACGTGCTCGAAGGCCGAGTTTCGCAATCCCGCGGAAGCGCTGCGCCTGGCGCAACGAGTCTGTCAATCTGGCGAGAAAGACCCCCGGAATCTGGCGGTTCTAGACGTTGCCTATGCTGAGGCGGGGAGGTTTGACGATGCCATTGCCGCGGCCGAAAAGACCCGTGATGCAGCTGTGGCGGCGGGCAAACCGGCGCTGGCCAGCGCGGCCGAGTCGCGGCTGGCTCTCTATCGCGCCGGCCAACCCTACCACGAGGGCGCTTCTTCGAGCGAAACCAAACCGGACAAGAACGAACGTCGCTCACCATGAGCACGCAGATGGAGACGGCCATAACCTTGGCGGCGAGCCCGGATGGGCCGCGTTTAATTGTCAATGCCGATGACTTCGGTCGTTCCGGGGCCATCAATGCCGCGGTCGTTCGCGCGCATCGAGAAGGCATCCTGACCACGACCAGCCTCATGGTGAATGAGCCTGCTTGTGACGAAGCCGTCGCCTTGGCCCGTGAAAACCCGAATCTCGGTGTCGGCCTGCATCTGACGCTCTTGTGCGGTCATTCCACTTTGCCGCGCCAACGAATTCCCGGTTTGGTGGATGCATTGCAACAATTCACAAACAATCCGGCCCGCGCAGGGTTCTGTTACTTTTTTGTGCGTTCGTTGAGAGAACAATTGCGCGCTGAAATCCACGCCCAATTCGATCGGTTCCGGGCGACCGGACTGAAACTCGATCATGTCAACGGACATCTGCACCTGCACCTGCACCCTGTGATCTTTGAGATTCTGATGCAGGATGCCGCGTCCCTGGGCATTGAGCGCATGCGGCTCACGTTCGATCCGTTCCGGCTTAACTTGCGTTTGGCTTCCGGCCGCTTTGGATATCGGCTGCTGCATGTGATCATCTTTCATTCCCTTAGCGCCCGAGCGCGGCCAGTTCTGCGCGGGCGCGGATTTCGTCACACCGACGCCGTTTTTGGACTGCTACAAAATGCGTTGGTGGACGAAACGTATGTGCTGAAGCTGCTGCCAAGGCTGCCGCCCGGCGATTCGGAGCTTTACTCGCATCCCTCACTCGACGAGTTTAGGAATGAATTTGAAGCTCTAATCAGTCCACGTGTGCGCGAGCAGGTCCGCCGGCTCGGTATTCGACTGATTCGTTACCAGGATCTCTAAAATGGCTAAACTCTTGCTCATCCTCCTCATTGGATTGGTCTTCGAAAGCACCGGTGTGATCCTGCTTAAAAAGGGAATGACTCAAATCGGCGAGGTTCGCGCACTGAACGTCAGCGAAATCAGCCGCGCTGTGAGAGCCGGGATTACCAATCCACAGATCCTTTTAGGGGTTTTTTTTGAGGCCCTTTTCTTTGGGTGTCTGCTTATCCTGATGGCCAAAAGCCAGATTAGCTTTCTCTGGCCGCTGACGGGCTTGAGCTTCGTCTTTGCCACGCTCGCCGCAATGTGGTTCCTGCAGGAGCAGGTGTCCGCCATGCGCTGGGCCGGAGTAATCCTGATCATGATTGGGGCGGTCCTTATCAGCTACAGCGAACACCAGAGGGAGAAACCTCCCGCACCAAATGTCCTGTCCGGCCGTTAGGAGACCGTCGCAAATGAGCGTTGAAGGCCGAATGGCGAGGGCCGAAATCCGAAAGAAGTCCGAACCCCGAAATCCGAATTGGGTCTGGGAACGTCTCATGTAGGGCTTCGGCCCCTCGGTCTTTCTTTCGGGCTTTGAGCTTCGGGTTTCGAATTTTGCACCGAACGCGCGCTTTACGGCTGTCTTTGGTTAGCAGGCGCTTCTCTACTTAATACTCAGTTCCTTGTGGATCCCAAACTTCTCGACTCTTTTGCGTAACGTGGCACGGGTAATGCCCAGGAGTTTGGAGGCATGCACCTGGTTGCCGCCGGTCTCTTTTAACGCCTGGATCACCAACTCACGTTCTACAGCCGGGATCACTTTTAATGATGGATCCTTGCGCGCCCAGTGAAACAACTGACGCGCTAACAACGAGATGTCACTTGTGGCCCCTTCGCCGGACGGCACGGCTCCAGGCGTTACCGCACCCGCGGTCGTCTGCCCGGTAATTTCGCTCGGCAAATCCGTCAACAGTATGGCCTCGCCTTTTGCCATTACGAGGGCGCGGCGGATCACGTTCTCGAGTTCGCGGACGTTGCCGGGCCAGTGATATTTCTCCAGCGCCTTTAACGCGGACGGGGCGATGGACCGCGGAGGACCGGGCTGATCCTTGGCAAACTTTTTCAGGAAATAGTTTACCAGCAGCCGAATGTCCTCTCGGCGCTCCCGCAGCGGCGGGTTATGTATGCGCACGACATTGAGCCGGTAGAAAAGGTCTTCGCGGAACTGGCGCGCGGCTACGGCCTGTTCGAGCGGCTTATTGGTGGCGGCGATGATCCGCACGTCCACCCGGATCGGTTGGTTGCCGCCAACCCTTTCGAAGGTGCCGGATTGCAGCACGCGCAGGATCTTGGTTTGCGTGGCGGGCGTCATGTCGCCGATTTCGTCCAGGAAAAGCGTGCCGCGATTGCATTGCTCGAACTTGCCGATGCGCTGCAATGTGGCGCCGGTAAACGCCCCCCGTTCGTGACCGAACAGCTCGCTTTCGAGCAACTGCTCGGGGATGGCGGCACAATTCACCGCCAGGAATGCCTGTTGACTCCGATTACTGTGATGATAAATGGCGCGCGCAACCAGTTCCTTGCCGGTGCCGCTCTCGCCGGTAATCAGCGCCGTGGCGTCGGAGGCGGCCAGTTGGCCAATCAACTTAAACACCTGCTGCATCGGCTCGCTGCGGCCAACAATCCCCAGCTCATAGTCCTCCGTTTCCAGCAATGGCTGATAGGACACTACCTGCTTCATGTCCCGCGCCGCTTTGAGCGCGTTCATGATCAGTTCTTTGAGCTTGGGCACATCGAACGGCTTGAGCAGATAGTCGTAGGCGCCCAATTTCATGGCTTCGATGGCGGTTTGCGTGGTTCCGTAGGCGGTCATCAGAATGACCAGCAGCTTCGAATCCATTTGCCGGATGCGGCGCAGAGTTTCCAGGCCGCTCAAGCCTCCCATCCGCACATCCATGATTACCAGGTCCGGCTGCAGTTTGCTGATCAATCGCAGCCCCTCTTCCCCGCTCGAGGCGGTTGTCAGCTCGATGTCTGGCGAATCAAAAATTCGCTGAAACGAGTATTGAACGTCCGCTTCATCGTCAATTAACAGCAATTTGCTCACAGATTACTCATTCGTTGTTCGGGTTCTCAGCACCTATATTAATACATCGGCGGCTTTCGGATAGTGGATTTTTGCAGGACCAACCTTCCGGGCGGCTGAAAACGCTGGCCGCTCCGCTTCCCACCGGCTACAAAGAGGTCGCACGAGCGCCACGCCACCATGGCCAAATTAGTTTTCGACATCGAAACTTCCGCGCTGCCGCTGGACCAGTTCGACGAGGCACAGCAGGAATACCTGTTCCGGGAATGCGGGAAAATCGCCGAGGAGGCAGCTCGCGCGACCCGCCGTGGCGAAATCCTGCAGCAGTGCAGTCTTTGGCCATTTACTTCCCAGGTGGTCTGCCTTGCCATGCTCAACGCCGAAACTTCGCGCGGCCAGGTTCTCTTCACCGCCGAGGATTATGAGGATGACGCCACCGAAGCCGGGCCGGTGGAGTTTGTCCCCTGTATGGATGAAGTCGAGTTGCTCACAGCCTTTTGGGATGTGGCGAAGCATTACGACCACATTGTGACCTTCAATGGACGCGGTTTTGACGTTCCGTTCCTCTATCTGCGCTCGGCGCTGTTGAACGTTCCGATCACGCGGAAGGATTGGCTCGGCTATCGTTATCAAACCGAACCGCACTGCGATCTGGCGGAACAACTGACGTTTTACGGCGTGAGTGGACGGGATGGCGCCGCGCGCCGGTTCAACCTGGACTTTTATTGCAAGGCATTTGGCATTGAGTCGCCCAAGAGCCAAGGAGTTACAGGACGCGATGTCGGCGTTCTGCTTGCCGAAGGGCGCTATCGGGAGATTGCCGAATATTGTCTCCGCGACGTAAAGGCAACCGTGCTGCTGTACCAGATTTGGAAAGAGCGATTGGCAGGGATTAAGTGAAAACGACCCTGGTCTGCTTTGCCGTAAAAGAAGAGGCCAAGTTCTTCGACCCCATCGCGCGCGGGCGGCCGGAACTGCGCGTGCTCGTCACCGGCATGGGCAAGCGAAACGCGGAACAGGCGATCACATCGGCGCTTCAACGCGAACAACCGAGCCTG
>CAZUVM010000105.1:0-42435 GCA_964623885.1 uncultured Verrucomicrobiota bacterium | reverse complement strand
TGGCCTTTCTTTACCCGCCTTTCCCTTCCCCCTGACGGATGGTTGACGGATCTAGGACGGATTTCTGACGGATCTTTTGCAAAAAAAAGCCCATTTTACCGTATCCCTGACGGGTTGACGGGTAAATTAGGGGGTGAGGGGTGGGTATGGTATGATCCAGGACCTTCTGCTCATCGAGAGAGCCTCGGAGTTTGGACCTGCTCGATCATCAGCCACCACGCCCCAGGTTCGTCCAAAGCAGAATTGTGATGCCAATGCTGTCGAATGTCGCGTGGGCGACGGCCGCTTCCCAGCAGGACCTGCGGCGCAAGTAAACCAGCGCGTATAGCAGGCCGCTGATGCCGACATAATACGCCGCCGCCTTTCCCTGGTATAGATGCCCAACGCCAAACATGATGGAGCTCACGAGGACCGCGGCAATGAGTCCGGCTCGCCCAAAAACCTTTTCAAACCGCGTCAGCACGAACGCGCGGCGGAGTTCCTCGGTCAGTCCGCCGGCGATCCAGCCGAGAAAGATCCAGGCAGGAACGGCCCATGGGCTGTGAAACCAGTTACCAACGGGAGCTGCCTCCGAGCCGGCGAACCAGCGCCAGGTCAGCCGCGGTAGCACAACGTTGCAGATAAAAAATATGCCGATTCCAAAAGGGATACCGAAAAGAAAGCTCCATTTGATTTGTTCCTTTCTGAAACCGAGCTCGCTCACCTTCTCGCCGTCATGTTTGAGAAGCAGCCAGACCACAATCCAAGTCACGACCGTGCCCAATAGAGCGAACCAAAAGAGATGTCCCAGCGTCCAATCGGCGGAATCGCGCGGAGACAACCGGTGCAACGCGCTGACCGCCCAACAGGCAATGATCACCAACAAGGATAGATGATACCAAAGAAACATTCCGAACGCCGAAAACGGGCGCCGCACGCGTTGGCCTGATTGGGCTGGCAACACTTGCATTCCGCAAACATTCGTCTGTGCCCCCGTGAAAGCAAGGCGACATTCCCATCATCGGCTTGTTCAATAATCCTCTGAATCGTATATTGGGCCGCAGCTGCCTTTAGTCATGCTCGCCGTTTTTCACACCCTCTGCGGAACCGCCTGCCTCGTGCTCGGCGCGATCGTGCTTCTCAACACCAAAGCTACGCGCCTGCACCGCTATTTGGGAACCACTTATGTGCTGGCGATGGTCGCCGTAAACGTCACCGCACTGTGTATCTACCATCTGACCGGCCACGTGAACCTGTTTCATCTTTTCGCGATCCTGAGTTTGCTGATGGTGCTCATCGGCTGGAGCCAGGTTTTGTTCCGGCGGCGATTTCGACGCTGGTTGTACCGCCATTACACTTACATGTCCTGGTCCTACGCGGGCCTGGTTGCTGCCACCGCGAACGAGGCTTTCGTGCGGGTCCCCGCGCTCAAAGGACTCGTCCAACGCACGGGCAACTGGATCATCCTCGCAACGCAATGCGTAATCCTCGGGTACTGTGCCTTTCTCCTAAGCCGCAACAAAAACCGGCTCCAACAAAAGTATGCTGGTCCCGGCCTGAATCAGTCAGCGACGACCGCTGAAGGCGCTGCGTAGAACCACCAGTAACGATCAGAACGTTTTGGTTGATGCGGCGGGGCTGATTCCTACGGTGATCGATCCGTTGGCGGGGATATTCACTTTGACGAGGATGGCTGTTTTACTGGCGCGATCAAAATCGTATTGCGCAAGGATTGTCCCATTGTGAACCGAGTGGGTGCCTTTGGGGCGAATGAACCGGACACGGCCGTCGTAAAAGTTTTCGGGCAGATCATTCGTAATGGTGACCGAATCAGCAGTCACGTTCATTGGGTCAGGTTGATCAGTTCGCACCTTTTTGACTTTTCCCTCGGCGGTGAACATTGGCCACACGTCTTTGCCGGTGTCGCGTGGCGCGGCGGTCTGGTCGCAGCTCCAACCGTGCGGGAGACGTTTGAAATTGAAGAAGCCTGTCATGCCATAGCGAAAGGTTGGGCCATCCATGTAAATATAGTAGGGCGACGACTGCAGCGTGGCTGTGCCATGGCCATGGCCCACCAGCATTAGATCGCAGGACCGCGGGAAAAGCGCCTGGTCGTTGGTGTAATGCTGGCCGATGAGCCGATAGGTAATGGTGGAGTCGACCAAAGCTTGCTTGAGGTCGGCGGTCGCCCAATCCCGGAGTCCGCGCTCGGTCCAATCGTGCATCAACACGTAGAAATCACCCATGCGCAATGACCAGGAGCGTTGGCCGAACTCGGCTTCATAAATCGGTACCGCAATAGGATGCCAGAGCAGCGGCGGGTTGGACCCAATCAATGGTTTATTTACCGGCGGCACATCATGATTGCCCGGCGCGGAAACATAAGGAACGCGATACCCACGGTGGCAATCCTTGTAGAGGTCGGTGAGCCGGTGTTCGAGTGCAAGGGTTTCGTCCCGCGTAAAGATGCGTTTGCCATTGGGCTTGAAGTCCCAGTTCGCCCAGTTATTCCAGCCGTCCAGCGCGCCGTTATAGTCAATCTGGTCGCCGGTAATGATGACAAGCCGGGGATTGATGAGATTAACGGGTTCCTGCATCCATTTGATTTCCTCCCACGTGCCCACGGAGTTATACCACATCCCGGAAGGCGCGGTGTGATACTGATTGACGATCTGCTCGTCGGTTATGTGGAGGACGTAAAAGTCTGTAGCGAAAGATGGCACGACACTCAGTGCCTGCGGTTGCATGCTGATCGCCTGGTCCGACGCGACTACAACCGTGAACAGCTCCGGAGGAGCATCCGCGGGAATGCCGACAAGGATCCGCCAACCGGGCTCGGTTTCGCGGTTGATAGTGGAATATTTCGCCGAGATTACCGGGCATGACCAGGCGCGCAGGTCGTTAGAGATAATGACGCTCCAACTCGTCGCCGTCCGGGTTCCGCGAACTTCAGCCGTGAACTGGCGGTTCGTAGAGCTATCGAGGGCCGCAATGGCGGGTGTGGCAAAGCGCGGGCGCCAGAGGGCGCCATCGTTGCGCTCAGCAGCGGAAGAGGCTAACGCAAGTTGCAATAGGCAGCCGACAGCGATGATCCGGGCCGATATCATCAGCAGGATAATAAGTGCGCGAACACAACGGGTCACCCGTAGAAACCTACGGGGCTGGGTGGCTCAAACTTATTGTAACGTCGGGGCGGGGACGTCTCGTCCCCGTGGCTGATTTATATTGGTGAATTGGGGACGAGACGTCCCCCCCTACCTCACCTGGGAGTTACAATTTATTCAGGAAAGCCTCTGCAATTGGCAAAACCGAGTGTAAACTGTTGGTTGGTGCAGTCATTTGGTTTCCATCCCAAGATCGCGCATTGGTTCGAACAGAAGTTCGGCTCACCGACAGATCCACAACGCCGCGGCTGGCCGGCGATTCGGTCCGGAGCGCATACGCTGATTGCGGCCCCGACAGGGTCGGGCAAAACCTTTGCCGCGTTTCTGGCAGCGCTGGATCGGCTCTTCCGGGACGGCCTCGAAGGTACATTAAAGAACGAAACCCGCGTGCTCTACGTCTCGCCGCTGAAGGCGCTAAGCAATGACATCCACAAGAATCTGGAAGAGCCACTGGCAGAGATTCGGTCGGCGCTGCTCGCCAGTGAAGGCCGCGCTATCGATGTTCGCGCCGAGGTGCGGACCGGCGACACACCTGCTGCGGCCCGCCAGGCCATGACCCGCAAGCCGCCGCATATCCTGGTTACCACGCCCGAGTCGCTTTACCTCATGCTCACCTCGGTTTCCGGCCGCAATATGCTGGCCACAGTGCGCACGTTAATCGTCGACGAGATCCACGCGGTTGTGGCCAATCGGCGCGGCTCACATCTGGCGTTGAGCATGGAGCGGCTGGCGGCGTTGGCGGGCGGCCAACTCCAGCGGATCGGCCTGTCGGCGACCCAGAAACCAATTGAGGAGGTCGCGAGATTCCTGGTGGGCTCTGCGGCCAAACCAAAAGAACGGTCATCAGGCGCGACGATCATTGACTGCGGCTATTCGAGGAAAATGGACCTGGCTATCGAGCTCCCCAATTCACCGCTGGAGGCCGTCATGTCCAATGAGGTATGGACAGAAGTTTATACGCGGCTGGCAGATCTGATTGCAGCGCACCACACAACCCTCGTGTTTGTGAACACACGCCGAATGGCCGAACGGGTGACACATCATTTGTGCGAACGACTGGGACCCGACCAGGTCACTTCGCATCACGGCAGTCTGTCTGCCCGTCTGCGGCTCGAAGCGGAATCCCGCCTGAAACGCGGCGAGTTGAAAGCGCTGGTCGCCACCGCCTCTTTGGAGCTGGGGATCGACATCGGCTCAGTGGACCTGGTTTGCCAGATTGGGTCGACACGCTCGATTGCCACCTTGTTGCAGCGGGTTGGGCGCGCGCGGCATCAGCGCGAGGGTTTGCCCAAAGGCCGTTTATTTCCCCTCAGCCGGGATGAACTGCTGGAATGTATCGCCCTGCTCCGCTGCGTTCGGCATGGCGAACTGGATCGTCTCGAAATTCCACACAAACCGCTCGATGTGCTGGCGCAGCAAATTGTGGCCAGTGCCGCCTGCGAAGACTGGGATGAGCAGAGGTTGTTCGAATTAATGCGCGGCGCCTGGCCGTATCGCGACCTGACCCGCGCTGAGTTCGACCAGGTTCTAAACGTGTTGAGCGAAGGGTTCAGCACTAAGCGCGGGCGCCGCAGCGCATTGCTTCATCACGACGCTATCAATCATCGGATTCGAGCCCGGCGCGGCTCGCGGCTGGTGGCACTCACCTCGGGCGGCGCTATTCCGGATAATTCCGATTATCGTGTAGTGCTCGAGCCGAGCGAGACTTTCATCGGCACCGTCAATGAAGACTTCGCCGTCGAAAGCATGGCGGGCGAAATTTTCCAGCTCGGCAACGCATCCTGGCGCATCTTGCGCATCAACGCCGGCAGCGTGCGGGTCGAGGATGCACACGGCCAGCCGCCGGGTATTCCATTTTGGTTGGGTGAAGCGCCGAGTCGCACCGCCGAACTTTCACGGGCAGTGTCGGATTTGCGCAGTGATTTCGAGAAGCGAATCCAAAGCGCCGGCCTACGGAGTCTTAAAAGTTCGAATGCCATCGGGCAACACTTAGCTAGCCGGCTGGAAGCCGGCGATATCCCGACTTTGTCGCGCGAGGCCAGCGATATAGCCGCGCGCCAACTGGAGGAATATCTGGGAGCGGGTTACAAAGCGCTGGGCACACTGCCATCACAGAAAAAGATTATCATCGAGCGGTTCTTTGATGAATCGGGCGGGATGCAGTTGGTGATCCATTCGTTATACGGAATTCGCATCAACCGTGCCTGGGGCCTGGCGTTGCGAAAACGGTTTTGCCGTTCGTTCAATTTCGAACTGCAGGCGGCCGCTACTGATGACGCCATCGTGCTCTCGCTAGGCACGCAGCATTCTTTCCCGCTGGAAGAGGTGTTCCGTTATATTAATAGCAAAACGGTTCGCGACCTGCTGGTGCAAGCCTTGCTGGATTCGCCCATGTTCCCCATTCGCTGGCGCTGGAACGCAACGCGCGCGCTGGCCCTGCCGCGTCAGCGAGGGGGCCGCAAGATCCCCGCGCCGTTGCAGCGTATGGAAGCAGAAAACCTGCTGGCCGCTGTTTTTCCCGATCAACTCGCTTGCCTCGAGAACATTGTCGGCGACCGCGAGATTCCCGAACACCCGCTGGTGCGCCAGACCATCGACGATTGTCTAACCGAGGCCATGGACATCGAGGGCCTGATTGCGTTGCTCAAAAAAATCGAAAACGGCGAAATCGAATGTATCGCGCTGGACCTGCCCGAACCTTCGCCACTCGCGCACGAAATCCTGAATGCCCGGCCGTATGCTTTCCTCGACAACGCGCCCCTGGAAGAACGCCGCACACAGGCCGTTTATACCAGGCGCGCGAGCGAATCTGCTTCCGACGCAGGCCTGGGAATCCTCGACGCCGCGGCAATTGAAAAGGTCTGCGCCGAGGCCTGGCCGCGCGCACTGAATCCCGACGAACTGCACGAAGCGTTGCTCCTGGCCGGAGTCATGACTGATGAAGAGCTGCGCCGCGTGTCTCCTGAGGCTCCAAATTGGCTCGCTGCTTTGGCGACAGACGGTCGCGTGACAAGAATGCAACGTGGCGAGGTTGGCGCGGCGCAACCGGCTGCGGATTCATTCTGGCTTGCGGCCGAGCGGCTGCCGCTGGTTCGCTCCGTGTACCCTGCGGCGCAGTTCCTGCCAACGACATCAGTGAACGACGCGAAAGATACTGACCGCGGTGATGCCATTCGTGAGATGGTTCGCGGCCGAGTTGAAATTATTGGCCCGGTGACCGCGCGAGCTTTGGAAGAGTATTTCCGTTTGCGTGATACCGAAATTGAGGCTGCCTTGCTCGCGCTTGAAGTTGAAGGTTTCGTGCTCCGCGGCAAGTTCAATCCCGGCGCTGCCGACATAGAATGGTGCGATCGGCGGCTGTTGGCCCGGATTCATCGACTGACGATCAATCGATTGCGCGCTGAGATTGAGCCGGTCTCGATGGCGGAGTTTCTGCGTTTTTTATTGGTTTGGCAGCGGGTCGATCCTGAGAATCGAGCAGATGGACCGGAAGGACTCCAAGCCGTGTTGGAGTTGCTGGATGGTTACGAATTGGCTGCAGGCGCATGGGAACCTGAAATCCTGGCGCTGCGCGTCAAAAATTATTCGCCGCAATGGCTCGATCAGCTCTGTTTTACCGGTCGTTTCGGCTGGGGACGGCTCACACCGCCGCAAACGCAAAATGGCCGGCCATTCTCTCCCCTGCGGTCCAGTCCTGTCGCGCTGTTCGCGCGCGAGCATTTACGCCATTGGCTCAGCCTGACTTCAGCGTGGGCCCGGTTAGCAACTGGTCCGCAGAATGTCAGTCCTGATACCGGTCGAGTACTTGAAGCGTTGCAGCGCTCGGGGGCCATGTTTTTCAGCGAGTTGACAAAATTACGAGGGTTGCTCCCCTCGCGAATCGAGCAAGCGCTCGCTGAACTGTCCGCTCAAGGTTGGGTAACCTCCGATAGCTTCGAAGGATTGCGGGCGCTGCTGCTCCCACCAGAGAAGCGCTTGCCGTTCTCCGATGCGCCACATCGCAGAAGGCACAAAGCCATTAGGAGCGTTGAATTCGCCGGCCGCTGGTCGTTGCTTCACGGGAAAAACGGTGCGGATCACGGGCAGGCCGGCACTGCCGAATTGAGCGGCGGAGCGGCCGAAGCAATTTCGGCTGATATAACGCTCTCGGAAAATCGTCTGGCTGCGGGAACGCAGTGCCTGTCAAATGGTCGAAATCCGGACGAGCACGAAGCGGCCATCGAAACGTTCGCTCGCGTGTTGCTCCGCCGCTATGGAGTTGTATTCCGACGATTGCTCGAGCGGGAATCGCTACCGGTGAGTTGGTATGAGCTGGGCCGGATTTACCGCCGACTGGAAGCTCGCGGCGAGATTCGGGGCGGGTATTTCGTGGGGGGTGTCAGCGGTGAGCAGTTTGCTTTGCCGGAGGCGATTGGGCTGTTGCGTTCCACCCGCAAGCAGCCCGCCACCGGTCAATTGCTGACAATCAGCGCCGCCGACCCATTGAACCTGGCGGGCATTCTCACACCCGGCCGGCGAGTTGCGGCGATTGCCTCCAACCGGCTCCTGCTCCGCGATGGGGTGCCAATCGCGTCGCTGGAAGGGGGCGAGGTAGTCAGTTTGGAACCGCAGCCTTCCGAGCCCGAGCGCGTGATTGAACCCGCGCTACGCATCGGCACCATGCCCGCAGCGCTGAGGCCGTATTACACCTAGGCTCCGCGCGCCATTATTTCGAACGCGCAGCTCCGGCCCCCCGTATCGCCACCAAAAGATAATTGTTAACATCCTGCGGAACCCCAGCGCGCCGCAGGAAGTCGTTTGGAATTTGCCCATGACTCCGGTAGAGCGTATCAATGCCAATAGAGGAAGCACCTTCATGCGTTACGGTCTCAAGTCCTGTCGCAGCGCTGAGGTCAACATCGGCAAAGATGGTGCCACTCAACACAGCTTCGTTCAGACTGGCACCATCGAGAATGGTGTGGCTGAGGTTTGCCGCTGCCAGCAAGGCGCCATTCATACGAGCATCAGTTAAATTTGCATTGCTCAAATCCGCGCCGCGAAGGTCTGCGTAGCTGAGATTCGCATAGCTTAGGTTGCAGCTGAGAATTGCTTCACTCAAATCCGCGCGGCACAAATCTGTTCGCAACAAGGTAGCATTTACAAGCCGCGCTTGATTGAGTTTACAATGACTCAGATTGCTACCCGTCAAATCCGCGCCGGTCAGATCAGCTCTGGAAAGCGTCGCACCTCGCAGGTTGACTGAGTGAGTAAACCCTGCCGGCTCACCAAGCAGATTGACCTGGCTCAAATCGGCGCGCGTAAGCTCCGCATCACTCAAGTCTGTCCCACCGAGGTTAGCATGGCTCAGATTGGCACCGCTCAATGAAGCACAACGGAGATCAGCGTTGCTCAAATCCGGCCACGCGTCGGGGTTGAGCTGCCGCCACTCATTCCAGGCGGCAACTCCAGCCTTCAAAAGCTCAAGTTGCTCCTGACTCGCCATGTTGAAAGTACCGCTGCCGCCGAGCGTATGCCAGGGTACGCGCCACGTCAACCAACAACGTAGGGCCACGTAGGGCACCGCACCCAATGGCACTGAACTGCGACGGCTTGCTCTAATGTTGCGAATGAGCAACACTTTGGAGCAAACCAAGCCCATCATGAATCGACGTCATTTTCTGCAAACCGGCGCCTCCATCGCGGCGCTCAGTTTCACCGCGCACGGCCATTCCCATCATCATGTCGACGAAGCCCCTTTTGACGCGGAAGCGGCGAGTCAAGATGTGGCACCCGGCACCGGCGGCCCGATTGTAAGCGGTAGCGGAGAGTTCAAGTATGAGTATGTGCCTGATAAACTCGTCCTCCCGCCGGAAGTGAAGATGAAAAACGGGCACGGGCTGTGCCTGGACACCGCCGGCAACATCTATTTCACGTTCGAACCGGAAAAAGTCGAAAACCAAACGCGCAGCCTCGTGCGATTTGCCCCGGATGGCACGAGCGCGACACTGCTGGGCGCCGATAATGCCCTGGCTCACGGCGTGCCGCACGGGCTCAACATTTACATAAATGAAAAGGGCGAGGCGGTCCTGTATCACGCCAACAATGAAGCGACGGTCCACAAGACCACGTTGGATGGGCAGATCCTTTGGACCCAGAAATGGTCGCCGCAGATGGGGAACTACAAGCCGACGGATGCGGTCTCGCCGCCGGGCGGCGAGCGTGTGGTCGTGGCGGACGGGTACGGCAGCAGCATGATCCACGTGCTCAAGGCCGCCGATGGGGTTTACGCTGGCAAATCATGGGGCGGGCTTGGCGCGGCGCACGGCGAGTTGAATTGTCCGCACGGGATCACCTACGACCCCCGCCGTAAACTTCTGCTGACCGCCGACCGCGGCAACAAGCGGCTCGAGTACTTCACGCTGGCGGGTTTTTATCACAGCACAATCGAGGCGAAAGAGATCACCGCGCCGTGCAACGCCGATATTCGCGGCGACCACGTGCTGGTTCCCGATCTAAATGGACCTCTGGTGATTCTGGACAAGGACAACCAGGTGGTTTCGGTGATCGAGGTCGGCAAACTGATGGGCGCCCACGGATTCAGGCATCCTCATGACGCGGTCTGGCTTGCTAACGGTGATATCGCGGTGTGCACGTGGAATCCAGGTCGGCTGGGCTATTGGAGAAAGTTGGGGTAGTTACCACAAGCTGTTTGTTGACCGAATGGCAAGGCAAACGGCGCAATGATCAGCCGCCTGGCGCACCGTTTCCACAGTTCGACGGCGCGGGCGGCAGATAATGCGAGAACGCCACGCCTTCGATCTCGACCAGCAATTCCGGGCGGCAGATGTCGGCAACGGCGTAAATCGCGGGCACGAGGCCAAATCTCCGTTCGCAGATTGCCTTGCAAGCAGGGAAATCCTGCGAGCGCCTTAGATAAACACGGATTTTCGCCAGGTCATGTAAGCCGGCGCCGGCGCCTTTGACGCCATGGAAGGCGAAGTTTTCCGGCGCGATCAACCGTTCGATATTGTCGATCGTCTGCTCGGTTTGCCTGACGATATCGCTCGGGTGTCGGCTATCGCAGCCCAGAATGCTCGCGGTTCCGGAAATCCAGATGGTGACGTATTCGCCGACGATCAACGCCACCGCGCGAGAGAACTTGGGACTTAACGGCGAATGACGCGGGGGATAAGCGTAGGCTGGGGTTTGTTGAGGATTTTCCAGTGGAAGAAGAAGCACGTCCTTGCGCTTCGTTTGGACCGTCAGGCATCCCGCAACCAGGCGTCGTCCGGTCATGCCGATGCCGGTGCTCGCCGGGTAAATCCCCTGTGGGATCATTGGCGGCACCTGCAGGCAGCCGAACCGGACGTCGCGGTAAAAATCGCTGCGAGCCCGGTTCATCTCCTTGTAGCGCTGGGTGTCCGCCTCCGGTTGAGTAATGTCGCCCAGGTAAAACCACGTTCGCACGATTTGTTCGAATCCCGCGCCGGCCTGTGCCAACGCCGCCCGCATCTGCGCGAGCACATTCGAGGACTGATGGTAAACGTCACTGGACGCGGCGGCTTCGATGCCGGCGCAGTATACCCAGCGCACACTGTCGTAGCTGACCGCGAGCGCGTGTGGCCCGAAATGCTCCAATCGCACGGAGGGGCCGCCAACGGCCCAGGCTTCGAGGGCCAGCGCCGCCCCACAACAAGGCGGTTGCAGGACGAAATTGGTCACTGGAACCGAGGCGCCGTAATGCGCCGCGAAGAGTTGCTCGCAAACAGGTTGATCGTCTGCATCGCGCAGGAAGACCGTTTGGAAACTTACCGACATTGGCTGCGATTGCCGCGCCAGGATCGATTGCAGCACGGACAACAACTCCTTCGCTTGTTCGCAGAAGCTGCCCCGGCCCTTGGGCGTGAGCATCAGCGCCAACCGAACCGAATCGCCTAGATCGGCAAATGAGAACTCGGCCGGCGCTGTGCCTGACTCCGAATCACTTCCGGTCACAATCAAAGTCGGCGAAGCCGGCACTGGCAAAGCATTACGGCATAATCGCTTTACTATAACTGGGCGCACCTGCGCGCCCATCGGACTTACAGACATAATTTCAAAACAACCTAGCAGGACCGGCGTCGCTCGCCTATTCCGTTTTGTCCCTAGAGGGCGGTGGAGGTTCGGAGATTCAAAGCCAGGGCGGAATATAGGTTTATATTCTTCTTAAGTAAAGCTGGCACTACTGGAGTTCGGATCATTAAGGCGGGCTGAGATTCAGCGCGATGCTGGCTTTGGGAGGAAGGTGGAGAGCCATGGGTGTTGGTTGGTAATGGCTGGTTTGGTAATTCTCGCAGAGATACTCGTATGTGTCGGCATTGTGCACTGCAAGGTCTGGTTTCTCACGCGCCAACTGCTGGCAGAGCGCCTGGCCGTACGTCTGCTGCCCCTTGTATACAACATCGTCTGTGCCGCAAATCGCGTGAGACAATTCGTGGATGATCACACCGCCACTCGAGTCCTGAGCATAAACGCCGCTGGTGAAAAATGCGCGGCCCAGGAAGACGTAGGTGAACTTGCGGTCCAAACCGGAAGGCAGAACTTTGGGTGGCCAAGCCGCGCCAAAATAGCTTCCCGGCGACATCGGATCGGTCTCGACGGGACAATCGGAGGCTCCGCTGACGCCGTCACCTCGATAATAAAGCACGATCGCTTTTAGAAAAAGCGCGTCGTACAACGACTTCACATTACCGAACACCGTGGCAAACCGATTTTGATCGTAAGCGCCGAACCAGGTCTCATAAATTGTGCGGTTGGGTCCGGGCGATCGGGCTTGCGAAATGCCGCGATAGGCCGAATCAATCAGCAACCGGGCACGCTTAAAAGCCCGTGGCACTTGCGCCCGAGCCAGCGAATTCGAATACTCGAAACTTTGGCCGAGATAAACCTCACCAGGGGTCGGGCTGGGCGGCAACGGGGGTGCCGTCCATTTTGGAGCAGCCGCCCGATAAGGATGGAGAGCGGCATAAAGCTCCTCGACGACACCATCCGAATTACGAGTGCTTTGCTTCCATTTGTCGCCTTTGGCCTTGATCCAATCATCCAGCCTGGCGGTTAGGGTCTGTTTGTTAGGATCGGTTTTGTTTTTGTCATAGACATCGAGCGCCTTGTCGAGCTTTTCCAGCGCGGAACTGCGCGGGGTGAAGAGGCCACGCTTCGTGCGCGTCATCCAGTCTTTATAAGTAGGGATGGGCATACAAGATCAGGAGAGTTAACGAACTCGAGATTCAATCGAAAGCGAAAGCGAAGTTGCCGTCTTTGGCGCTAACGTGCACGCGTTTGATTTCAGACCCGGCCGCAAGGCGGGCCAGGAATTCGCGTCCGATTTCAGGCAGCATAGTGTTGGTGATCAGAGCATCAACCATACGGGCGCCGCGTTCCAACTCGGTGCAGCGCTGGCCGATTAGTTCAGGGACTGAATCGTCAAACGTGAAGGGGACCTTGTGGTTTTCCTTCACGCGTTTGGCCACGCGCGTTAAGTTGAGCTGGATAATCCGATGCAGGACTTCCTTGCTGATTGGATAATAAGGCACAACCACCAACCGGTTCAACAGCGCATCGGGAAACACTTTCGTGAGCGGGGTGCGCATCGCCTTTTCAAGACCCTCAGCGTTGGGCATCAGCTCGGGGTCTTTGCACATGTTGATAATAACATCCTGTGCGGCGTTGCTGGTAAGAATGATGATGGTGTTCTTGAAGTCGATGTAGCGGCCTTCGGCATCCTCCATCCAGCCTTTGTCAAAAACTTGGAAAAAGATTTCGTGCACATCCGGGTGCGCCTTCTCAACCTCATCCAGCAAAACGACACTATAAGGCCGACGCCGCACGGCTTCCGTCAGGACGCCGCCTTCACCGTAGCCGACGTAACCCGGAGGCGAACCTTTGAGGGTGCTCACGGTATGAGCCTCCTGAAACTCGCTCATGTTGATCGAGATGAGATTCTGCTCACCACCATAGAGCGCCTCAGCAAGCGTGAGGGCGGTCTCAGTTTTGCCGGTGCCGGATGGACCGACCAACATAAAGACGCCAACGGGCCGGTTGGGGTTGTCGAGCCGAGCACGGCTGGTTTGCACGCGGCGGGAAACCAACTCGAGGGCATGGCGCTGGCCAATGACACGACGTTCGAGAATATCGGCCAGGGCCAGGACTTGCTCGATTTCGTTTTTGACCATGCGGCCAACCGGGATGCCCGTCCAATCAGCGACCACCGCGGCGATGGCGTTGGCATCGACACTAGGGAAAATGAGCGGGGACTCACCCTGGAACTGTTTCAGCTTTTCTTGGTGGCGCTTTAGTTCGTCTAGGATTTTGTCGCGCTCTTCGGCGGTGAGATGGCCATTAGGGCTTGCGGGCGCCGATGACCTGGGATCAGGCAGAGCAGTCGTGGCAGTGCCTGCAGGCGATGAAGTTGCTCGCGGGACGGTAGTCAGATTGGGAGGAGCATTCGAACCGCCGGGTGCTGCTGGCGCGGCATCTGGCCCGCTCGTCGCAACCGTCGAACCAACCACGGCACGTCCGCCGGCGGGAACCGCAGCCAGCGCTTCGTCCGGGCCGACCCCGCCCGCGCGGAGTTTAGAGCGCAAGTCAAGAATCGTCGACACGAGTTGCTTTTCCTCGGTCCAATGCTTTTCAAGCCCGGCCAATGTTTCTCTTTCCCGGCCAAGCTTATCGGTGATTTCAGCGACGCGAGCCTTGTGATCGAGGCCGGTAGCGGTTTCCCGATCCAGGATTTCCTGTTCCGTTTGTAGTGCCTGAATTCGGCGGCGGCAATCGTCCACTTCGGGCGGAACGGCATGCTGGCTGACGGCAACACGAGCTGCGGCAGTATCAATGAGGCTTACCGCTTTATCCGGCAACTGCCGGCCGGCGATGTAGCGATGGGACAGCTTGACGGCGCTCTCGATCGCTTCGTCCAGCACTTGAACGCGATGATGCTTCTCGAAGGGGACCATGACCGCCCGCATCATTCGGATGCAACGGGCTTCGTCCGGTTCATCCACTTTCACAACCTGGAAGCGGCGGGTGAGCGCGGGATCCTTTTCGATGTGCCGCTTGTATTCATCCCAGGTGGTGGCCGCAATCGTTCGGAGCGTGCCGCGCGCCAAAGCCGGTTTTAGGAGGTTGGCGGCATCGCTGGCGCCGCTTCCGCCTGCTCCCATTAGGGTGTGGGCCTCGTCGATGAACAGAATAATCGGCTTCGGTGAAGCCTGGATTTCGTCAATGACGCCACGCAACCGCTGCTCGAATTCCCCTTTCATGCTGGCCCCAGCCTGCAGCAGGCCGATGTCCAACGACCGGACGGAGACTTCCTTCAGCGCTGGAGGCACGTCCCCCGCAAGGATGCGGTGCACAAATCCTTCGACGACTGCGGTTTTGCCGACACCGGCCTCACCCGTAAGAATCGGGTTGTTCTGGCGGCGACGCATGAGGATATCGACACATTGGCGGATTTCTTCGTCGCGTCCCACAATAGGGTCGATTTCGCCTTTGCGGCCCTTTTCGGTGAGATCCACGGTAAACCGGCGCAAGGCTTCCTGCTTCCCCATTTCCGCCGGAGGAATGGCCCCGCTGGTTTCGCCGGGTGCGGCGCCCGCGCTCAAGCCCGAGCCATCGCTGGCGCGCATGCCGTCTTCGGGTGAGCCGGCGACGATTTTGGCGAAGTCGTCAGTAAGCTGCTCGATCTTAACCCGGCCGAACTCGCGCGAAAGGCTCAGGAACCCATTGCGGAGGAAATCGGTTTTGAGCAAGGCGACCACCAGAAAACCAGTGCGGACCTGGTACTCGCCGAACATGAGCGTGCCATAAAGATAAGCCTGCTCGATAGCGGTCTCGATATGTGGCGAGAAATCGCTGATGGCGGTAGCCCCTCTCGGCAATCGATCCAGCGCGGCAATCAGGTCGGCCGCGACCCGGGATGGATCGAGTCCAAAATGCTTTATAATGCGCAGAATATCCGAGTCCTGGACCTGGAGAAGCTGGTGCAACCAGTGCACGTTCTCCACGTACGGGTTGCCACGCATTTTGCAAAAGATCGTGGCGGACTCGATTGATTTGTAGCCAAGCGAGTTAAGCTTGCCGAATAAGGTGGTGCGTTTGATATCAGCCATGGCAGGAAAGACTGGTGGAGTCGTGGAATTAAGGAGTATCAGGGAAAAGTTCGAAACGGGATCATGCGGCACCCTGGAGGATCAGGTTATCGGCGTCGTGTGTGAAAGGAAGCGACTTAAGCCAGGTCGTCCACCCCAATCGGCCGAACCGGCCAATTTGAATGCAGGGAACTTCGTTCTTAGACAAAACGAACTGAACATCCCAGGAAAAATGCTCGCCGGCATACTGGCGGACCCAATCACGCAGGCGCCGGAAAGAGCTTCCCGTCGGAAGCATGCGTTCGTATTCAGGAAGATTAAGCGGACCGAGGCGGATTCGGAAATGAAGCTGGCACGTCCAGAACCGAGAGCCGAGAATGACGTTGGCGCCCAGCGAGCCCGTTTGCGCAGAGACGCCGAGTTTGCAGACCGAGCCGGCGGGTAGATCGAGCCAGCGGCCAACGAATGTTTTGAGTTCCGTGCGCAAGCCGAAGAACTCCTGAATGATGGCCTCAAGCCCCTCGGCATTGCGGGATTGTTGGACGAGCCGGCCGGCGAAATAAAGTTTAGCGCGATCGGGAATGCTTTCCCGCTCGAGCAAGGAATCCATTCCGAGACCGATCAAACTGGCAGCAAACGGAGCCCATCGCTGATCGGTGGGGCGATCAAAATCGACTGACTTCTGGGCATCGGCCCAGGCCCGGAAGAAGAAACTCAAAAGGCGGTGATGAAAAACATTACAGAAAGCCGCCAGAGTAGGATCGCCACGGTGCAGGATGCGGTCGCGAGCGAACTCAGTATAGCAAAGGGGGAGAGGGCCGTTCGGGCCAAACAGGCCAAAGTGACGGGAGTAAAGAACGGGCGGCCGCCCGGGTTTCTTTTGCTGGAGCGCTTCGACGGTCGAAGGGGCGAATTCCATGTACGGGCTCTGGGCGAACCGAACCGGATCCTGGGCCAGAGACCAGGAATGTCCTACCCGCGGCTGCTTGGGAAAGTAGGATTGCAGCAGGCGCACGGCCGCGAAAAAATCGTAGCCGTGGGGATCCTGCGCCAAACCGGCAATTATAGAATCTGGCGTCGGCCTAACTGGACTGGCCATCGCATGATCTCCTTCCTTTGCTGGGTGGCAATCACCGTCTCGGTGAATGAATTCAGCGAGACATAGCGCGCAAAAAATTGTTCGAGCACCGCGCCCAGGACAAATACCCCCTGTCCTTCAAATGCAGCTTCGTCGAATACGATCGTAATCTCCAGGCCGCGGGCGAAGGTAATAGGTCCGGGCACCTGGACGCGCCGAATAACAGGTTGATACCGAATGCTCCGCAGCCCGTCGATCTGCTTTAACACCTGGCGATCCGAAGGATCGGCATACAGCCGGAGGATGTCCCTGAGCGCCTCGGCTCCGGAGTCGGAGCTCGAATCCAAGAGCGAGAGGTAGTTCAGCGAGAGATGGCTGATAAGCCGCCAGGCAAAGCGACCGGACGCAACTTGCGGCTTTTTAGGATCCTGACCGGCCAATACCAGACTGGGCCGCGGCATCGTCGGGCCTTCGAGAATTCGGATCGCGGTGACCGGTGCGCTCAGGTCCATGGTAAAATCAGTCCGGCCAATGTTCTTCGCCATTTGAATCGGCAAGTGGCGATTGGTGCATAACGCCCGAACTCCCAGTTGGCGCAAGTCGGGTCGGAACGGCGCCATGTCACCGTCCACAACCGAAAGGTAGGCATCGGTACCGGCGTATGAAGAGCGGCGACCCGTTAGTCGCTCGCGATCACTGAAGAGCCTCGGCACTCGATGCAGCGTGAAAAATGCGCTGGTTTCGAGGTCGGTATCCCGAGCTCGGTAAAAAGGAAGGAATTGACGCTCCTGGTCGGGCGTCTCCCCGTATCCGGTGACGGATTGAATTTGATAGATCTCAAAGTCCAGCGGCCGGTTACGGTCGGGAACGAGGTGAAACTCGGCCGAGCGGTCGGAAATCAGAATCCGTTCGAGTGTTTTCTCAAACAGATTAACAACCGGCGTGCAGAAGAGGTCGAAACAGGACTGGTCGATTCGTCCTTCGAGCCGCGTATCGGCCTGGCCGAAGACGAGAACCAGGTCGAGCTCGTCGCCGGCAACCTGAGCGAGGGCGGATTGAAAATCAGCTAGCTCAAAGAACAGGAACCGCTGGGGAAAAGCGAAATATTCGCGGAGGAGCCGGTACCCCTCAAACCCGTGAGGCGAAGATGGCAACAAGGCTTGCTCGGAAGCAAAGCCGACGCGACGGATGCATTCCGCCGAAAGCGGCGGTCCGCAGGTTTTGCGGTCAGCCGGGGACTGCACAACCAGCCGGATTTTGTGGGCGAAAATCTGCTCGTAAATCTCGCTTGGCAATTCGTCAGCGCCGCGGATATGAACAATGAGCGGATCGGCACGAATCTCACGCCACGGGTTGGGAATCGTTTTGCGCAGGCGAAGGCGCAGGGCCGCTTTGGCGCCCAGGTCGCGCGGCAGATTTAATTCGGCCAGGTCACGGATAAAAAACCGGGCCTCGGTAAGGGTAATCGGCAACAGGCGGACATCCTGGGCGGTCGTGAAAGTGCACGCGGTGCGTTCCCCTTTGCCCAGTTGGCTGCGCAGCAGTGTGCCGCGCTTAATTACGAATCCCGGAGCCAACGCGCCCTCACCCGGTTCGGGCTCGAATTTGGTAATCGCCATTGAAGGCACCGGACAGAGGTACTCCGGATAGACGGTTTCGAGGAGGCCCTGCGTAAAGCGCGGGAACTCGGCATCGAGCTTCAGGTGAACCCGCGCGGCGAGGAAAGCGAAGCCTTCGAGCAACCGTTCGACATGAGGATCGGGGCAAATTTCCTTGCCGTCCAGGTCTAGTGCCAACCGGCCGGCGATTTTGGGAAAGTCGCGGCCAAACTCGGCGGCTGTCTCACGCAGGTGGCGGAGTTCGGTATTGTAGAGTTCCAGGAGACGTTCATCCATGCGGTGCGTCTCCAATCAAGCACTGGCCGACTTCGAGATCGACTGTGGTCTTCAGGTTCAATTGCTCCGGCAGCGGGTTGGCCCATAGCTCGCCGGCAATTACCAAGGTCACCAGGTTGCTGTCGAGGTGGTCGCGATTGTGTTTATTGCCGGGTTGTTCGTTGGGATTGAGCAGTTCCAGTTTCAGCGTGCCGGGCAGAATGCGAGGTTCAAAAATCTGAATCGCGTCGGCGAGTTCATCCTGCAGGTGGTCCTTTTCGCGCTCGGTAAGGCCCCAGAATTGTTTTAAGCCGAAGTTGAGGACCGAGCGATAAGCAAAGGGATAATTGCGCAAGTCAATGGCCCCTTCGATGTCCTCCTGATCCACAGGCCGGCGTTGGGCCTGGCGGAGGTAACCCAGGGCTTGAGGCCGCAAAAACCCTTCGGTATTCAACAGCCACTCGAGATCCCGCAACACGCCTTCGCGATATTTCTTGTACGAAATGACGCGTTCACGACGGCTTTCCTCGGATCGCGCAGGGTCATCATCAGTCAGGCGGTCCAGCAGGCAAGGCTGCAGCAACTCATGAGGAATAGGCTCAGCCATGTGAGTAGTGCTATCAGTTCGAAGGGGAGGCCAACGCAAGCTCGATGTGACGGCAATCCAGCAACGGATACTCGCCGGCATCGGTTGACAGCATACGCTGGCCCAGTCCGAGGAAACAATCATGTCCACGGTCCGTCCATGTGGTCTTGCGAGACAACCGGAGAGCATCATCGTCGCTGTCTTCGGTATTGGGATAACGAGCCGGAATGAAACCGCTGGATTCGCCGCCGTTGATCCAATGGAACTGCGCCGGAACCCAAACAACATCGCGCAGGTCGGTAGGCTTACCAATCTGGATCCGAGCCAGGCGGCAGAAGGGAACCCAGTAATATTTGCCCTCGATCATGATTTCCAGGATGGGGCCCAAACGGGAATCTGAGTCGGCGATCCACTCAAATGGGCGATCATCCATTTTCCCGGCAGTCGTGGGCGCGGCATCAAAGGCACGAGCGCGCAGGTCTGCCGCGGGCGCGAGTCGGCCTTCGGCAATCAGAACATTGGCCTGCACAAGAAGACCTATCCACTCGAGCGGTTCGCCAAAAATGAGAGGAGTGCGTTTCCCGGCAAAGACCTCGCGGCGGAACATTTCGCAGGCGATGACCTGGCGAAAGATCTGGGCTAGCAGCATGGTCTCGGCATCGAGGCTCGCGACCAGTTGCAGTTGGGTTAATGCCTTGTCCAACCGACCCAGAACGCAATTCAATTGGAACAGGAACAGACGAAGCCGCTGATCGGCTGGTTGAGCGCGGATCTCCGACTGAAGAGTGGTCAGCGCTTCTGTCAACCGGCCGCCACGAATGAGTTCGGCAGAGGTCATAACATTCAGGCCGTCGTCGGGCAAGGACTCGAGGTTGCCCTGCGCCGCCAGCCACCAGAGCAGACGGCCACCCGGCCAAATTCCCATCCCAACACGCCAACGGCAGGCTGGGATGGGCGCGAGTCGCAGATCCGAAGCACTATCCTCAGCCGCCTTTGTTTTGCTTTAGATCCCAGTGCACTGGAATCTTGGAGCCAAGCGTGCCGTCTTCCTTCTGCGGGTAGTACTCGTATTCGATCTTGGCAAAATTGAGACTGATTTGATCGACGGGAACAACGTCACCCCCGGAACCGCCGGTCTGAAAAGAAGAGATCAGCAGATCAGTGAACTTCACCTTCATGTACTCCTGTTGCTCTTTGCCGGCTTTACGGCACGTCAAGAGCGCGGCCTTGATATGCTGTCCGCTGGCGCAGGCGAGCAGGAGTTTCGGACTGGATTTGTTCACCCGCATGGTGAAATGAAAATCCTGCATGGCAACTTTGCCGGCGCCGCCGCCGCCGCCATAAGCGTGGGAGCCGGATTGAGTGGCTCCCCAGGACCAGGATTCGATGTCGATTTCATTCTTGTGCTTGGAATCGGCAGCTTCGCCTTCGATCCCATCAATCTTCAGGTAGTAATCAACGTTAGCCATACTGTCTGTCGTGCTGCAATAAGCCGAGTTCCTGTGCCCGGAACCGGCGGTTCTGGTGGTTCAGGTTGACCGCTCCGGCGGCACAAGCTCGGAGCGGTTTCGGATTCAGCCGCGCGTTACTTCCCGGTCGGCACTCGCGAGACCAGCCGCAGCGACACTGTCAGGCCTTCCAATTGATAATGCGGACGCAGATAAAACTTGGAGGTGTAATAGCCGGGATTGCCTTTAACGTCCTCGACTACGACTTTAGCCTCCGCCAACGGATACCGCCGTTTCATTTCTTCATCTGCCTTCGAATCGCAGGTGTATTGGTTAATCCACTTGTTTAACCAGGCTTCCATGTCATCACGCTCCTTGAAGGAGCCCACCTTGTCATACACCATTTTATTCAGGTAATGAGCGAACCGGCAGGTAGCAAAGAGATAGGGCAACCGCGCACTGAGATTGGCGTTCGCAGTGGCGTCCGGGTCATCATACGCCGCCGGTTTCTGCAATGACTGTGCGCCAATGAAAGCGGCGAAATCCGTGTTCTTGTAATGCGACAGCGGCATGAAGCCGTTTTTTGCCAATTCGGCTTCGCGCCGCATCGTGATGGCGATCTCGGTGGGGCACTTCATATCTACCCCGCCGTCATCTGTCGGGAAAGTGTGGACCGGCAAGCCTTCCACGACGCCGCCGGATTCAGTCCCTCGGATGCACGCGCACCAGCCGTAATTCTTGAACGCCCTTGTAATATTCGTAGCCATGGCATAGGCGGAGTTGGCCCAGCAGTACTTGGCGTGATCGGCTCCGGCGGTATCCTCTTCAAACGCGAACTCCTCGAGGGGGACAGTTTTGGCTCCGTAAGGCAGGCGGGCCAGGAAACGTGGCATCGCCAACCCGATGTAGCGCGCATCATCGGAATCGCGCAGTGACCGCCACGCCGCATAATCGGCCGTTTGGAAAATCTTGGTCAGATCACGCGGGTTAGACAGTTCCTGCCAGGTATCCATGCCCATGACGCTGGGGCCAGCGCCGGTGATAAACGGCGCATGTGCCGCGGCGGCAACTTGCGCGATGTTGCCCAGCATCTTTACATCCTCAGGCGAATTATCGAAGAAGTAGTCGCCTACAAGCGCACCATAAGGCTGCCCGCCGGGGGTGCTATACTCCTCGTCATAGAGCTTCTTAAAGACAGGGCTTTGATCCCAAGCTGTGCCTTCGAACTTCTTTAGCGTCTTCTTGAGGTCGTTCTTCGAGATGTTCAGCACCCGGATTTTCAGCATCTCGTCCGTCTCGGTGTTATTGACGAGGTGCTGCAGCCCGCGCCAGGCGCCTTCCAGCGCCTTAAAATCATCGTGATGGATGATGAGGTTGATCTGCTCGGAGAGCTTTTTGTCAATCTCTGCGATAATAGCTGAAATAGTCTTAGTGACATCGGGAGAAACGAGGGCGGTCGACGCCAGCGCTTGCTGGGCCAGCGTGCGAACGGCCGTCTGCACAGCGGTTTGCTTTTCGGGCGTGCGCGCCCCGATGCTCTTGTTGAGCAGGGCTTCGAATTCATTTACCTCGGCGGCAGCGGGTGCACCGGCAGCCTGGGCGGCGGTTTCTGGAGGCAGCATAATGGTACTCTGGTTGAGGTTGATTAGAGGTTACTTGGCAGCTTCCGGGTTTGGTACTGCCGCGAGCGATTTCATCAGGTCCGGATTCTCCATCAATTTACCCAATAACTGCTCAGCCTTGTCCTTGCCATCCATGTAGGTCATGAGATTGGCGAGTTCCGTGCGGGCTTGCAGCAGCTTGTTGAGGGCATCGACCTTGCGGGCCACCGCTGCGGGCGAAAAATCATCCATGCTCTCGAAAGTCATCTCGACATTGAGATTGCCTTCTCCCGTCAGCGTGTTGGGCACTTGGAACGCAACCCGCGGTTTGCAGGCCTTAAGCCGGTCGTCGAAGTTATCGACGTCGATTTCAAGGAATTTGCGTTCGGCTACGGGCGGAAGAGGTTCGGCAGGTTTGCCGGTCAGATCCGCCATGACACCCATCACAAAGGGTAGCTCGACCTTCTTTTGGCTTCCGTAGGTTTCGAGCTCGTACTCAATCTGGACGCGGGGTGCGCGGTTTCGGGCAATGAACTTTTGGCTGCTTGATTTGGCCATAAAACACTCTCGTTTCGGAATTTGTTGGGACTCTTGCCAAAGGATCATGGAAAGAGCCTTGCCTGTCAAGGGATTTCATTTAAAAACTAAGCAACTAATGGCCAGTAATTTTACGGAATACGATCGCGTTGCGTACCCGACCTACACTCATCCGCAGACGCATCCCGATCGCATGGCCGTGCTCGGGCGTCTGCTTGGATTGGATCCCGCTCCGGTCCAGCGTTGCCGCGTTTTGGAGGTAGGCTGCGGAAATGGTTGTAATCTCGCGCCGATGGCTTGCACGCTGCCCGAGAGTGAGTTTGTAGGTATTGATCTTGCCAGCGGCCCGGTGAGGCTGGGACAGGAGATGGCGCAAGAGCTGAAGCTGGAGAACCTCAAGCTGGTTCATGGAAGTGTGACCGAGGTGAACGACGATTGGGGTAAGTTCGATTATATCATTGCCCACGGCTTCTATTCCTGGGTGCCGCACGAGGTACGTCAGCATCTGCTAAAGGTTTTCCGGCAGCAGTTGAGCCCGCAAGGAGTTGCCTTTATCAGCTATAATGCTCTGCCTGGTTGCTATTTGCGCACCATGCTTAGGGAAATGCTTCTCTTCCATGTGCGCGGCTTCGAACAGCCGGAAGAACGCGTCAACCAGGCGCGCGCGTTAGTGCGGTTTTTAGCTCTGGCTCAGGATTCAGAGGACGAATACCGCCTTTGGCTCAAGGCCGAGCTCGAAAGGGTTGAAGACCATGCCCCAGGCCACTTATACCACGACGAATTGGCGGCGATTAACGACCCGTTCTACTTCGTTCAATTCATGGAAACCGCTGCGCAGCATGGGCTGCAATATCTGGCTGAAG
The DNA here is from genome assembly GCA_964623885.1 of uncultured Verrucomicrobiota bacterium. Lineage (GTDB taxonomy): Bacteria > Verrucomicrobiota > Verrucomicrobiia > Limisphaerales > UBA8199 > CAZUVM01. The sequence continues at coordinate 19,201 of CAZUVM010000105.1, read as the reverse complement.
CTGATTATTTTGAGATGTCCGATCATGTTTTCCGGGATGAAGTCCGAGAGCGGCTCAAACAATTGGCCGGCAACCGCTGGTTGCGCGAGCAGTATCTTGATTTCCTGAAATGCCGGCGCTTTCGACAGACGTTACTTTGTCAGGGAGAAGCAACGCTGAAAGATAAGCCCGATCATAGGGTTCTCGAGAATTTCCTGGTCGGTTCGTCGGCGGTTTGCGCGCGCGGTGAGGTTGAGTTAAAACCTGGTGTTAATTGCGTTTTTGAAACGCCAAAAGGGGGCAAATGCCAGACCGATTTGCCGATGGGAAAGGCCGCGTTGAATATTTTAGGCGCGCTTTGGCCAATGCCGCTGGCGTTCGCCGAACTGGCTTCCGAAATCCGGAGACGGCTTCAGTCCGATGGACTATCCACCGAGGCAGCCGCCTTGTCTCACGAAGCGCTTTCTGAGTTTCTGCTGCAGTTATATGCCGGAGGCGTCGTCGAGTTCCGGACGTGGTTGCCTTCAATCGCTCGTGAACCGGGCGCCCGGCCCATAGTTTACCCAGTGGCTCGATGGCAGGCCGCCCGCGGCGATTCGGTAGCATCGCTGTTTCACCTCGCCGTCAAAGTCGAGGATGAACTTGGGCGTCAATTATTAACCTGGCTGGATGGAACAGTGGATCACAATCAACTGGCAGAAAGAGTCTGGGAATTCCTGAAATCAAAAAAAGCTCTCGAAATCGGAGCGGGCGGCGAAAAAGAAGCGCGTTGCGCGGTGGCCGCCAAACTGGAAGACAATCTTAGCAAGTTGGCAAAACTGGGATTGCTCATGGATCCAAAGACCTGAAGTTCTGGCGCCCATTGTACGCTGCGGCGAGGGCCTGCCGCGGCGCACCCGCAATCTCTGTGCAATCTCTGCCTGAGATCTTGACGCTTCGCGGCGCCGCGCATTATAGTTTTCGCAGATGAGCGCGAGCGAATTGATCAAGCAATTGAAGGCGCTGTCCGCCAGGGAGCGGAAGGCGTTTGCGCGCCTTTTTCATGAGTTGGAGGAGCCGAGCAGCCCGGTGACGGGCAAAAGCGACGGCGCGTCCAACTCTGGCAACTGGCCCGATTTTGGCGCGCGGCTTAAGCGCATCTACGGGAATAAAGTGGTCGCTGACAGCGAAGCCGTGATTTCTTACGGGCGCGGCGACTGGTGATGAACGCCTGTTTCGATACGGCGATCATCCCCAAGCTTTATGTTCAGGAAGCCACCAGCCCCGACGCCATTCGCCTCGCGAACGAATGCCAGACTCCATTCCTCCTTACGCCGTGGCAGGAAATAGAGGCACGAACCGCGTTGCGCCTCAAATCCTTTCGGAAGGAAATCACGACCGCAGAGATGGAAGCTTCATTGAAAGCGTTTGATGATGACATTTTGTCCGGTCGCTGGAAAACACCCGAGTACGCGGAAACAACCGTACGGAGATTTGCCCGCAACCTTTCCGACCGTCATGCCGCTAAAGTCGGCTGCCGGACACTCGATCTCCTTCACATCGCCGTTGCGTTGAGCTTGGGTGTGAAAACGTTTGTGACCTTTGACGAACGGCAGCGCGCAGTGGCGAAATTGGAGGGCCTGACAGTCGAGCCTTGAAACAGGGCGCCTGCGAACAGGCTGCCACCGGAGGAGGTGTATCAGCGGTTGAAATATCTCGGGGAGCTTTGTACTCTGCTCCAAGTCGCACGCTCTCGGCTGGGGCTCAGAGAAGACAAATTCTACGGTTCGAACCCGGCCTCGGAACAGATCAACCGCGTTTGTCGCTCTTGCGGGAGCTTGGCAAAGGCTCGACCCTCGGGGCGTGCTTTCGTGCTTGACAGCGCTAGCGCGGCAACGTGACTGTGCAATTGGCTATGGGTGTCGGAAGTAGTCTCCGGCGGCAGGATTCATGGGCGCTGTCTGCGCTACTCAGCCTGACGATGCTTGCTTGCGACAGGCGCTCCTCGCCGCTCGACGGTACGTCGGCCGCCTCTCGCCCGGCGCTCCGAAGCGCCATCAGCACGATTAGGACTCCAACCGAACTTCTCGATAATTACGGGGATGAAGTCCAAGTTGCGTATAGGCTACACATCCTGCTCGAGGAGCAGCACTTTCGCCCGGCCCCGGCCGATAGCACTACTTTCAAACAGATTCTAACGAACGCCACCGAAAGTGCATACGCACGCATATGCGCGGCGTTCCTGCTGGCGGACACCGATCCCGAGGCCAGATCATTATTAGAGAATTACGTTGATTCGAAAAATCTTCGGCACCGTTTCAACGCGGCAGTAGCAATCGAGTGGTTCGCTTGGGGAGCAACCGGCAATGCACGCGAATGGGCGGCTGGCCAGCTCGTCAAAATGGTCGAGAATAGGAGCCTTGAGCTGCCTGATGGGACAAGAATCATCACATCTGGATATGAACCGAATGGCTATGATATGATCGATGATACGTGCTCGCCCCTGGACAAGGTCGTTTACACGCTTGGCGAGATTAGGGAGCCACGAGCAATCTCAGGCCTCAAATCCGTGATCGAACGAGGCCAGGTAGCGGGCGAAGCAGCCTGCGCTCTTGGGAAAATAGGAGACACTTCTGTGTGTCCGTTTCTGATGAGCTTCTGTTGGCGGGACGTGGTTTCATGTGGAAGCGCGTTAGCTGATTTAAAGTGTCGCTCCGCCGTGCCGCTGCTCCTCCAGAATCTGCAGGAAGCAGATGCTACATATGTGGGGCCGTGCATTCTGAGAGACCTGGCCAGAATCGGTGATGAATCCGCTATTCCGGAAATGCTTCGCTACGTGCAGAAACTGCCAACGGGGAGGGACCGCCGCATAGCCGAAGTGATTCTAGCGCAGTTGCGCGAAAAAGACCCTGTACAGGCCTTGATTGCCCTTCAGACTAATGAGCCAGATAATCACGTTCAGATCGAGATCCTGAGGGGATTGGGACGCTTTCCCGGCCAGCGGGCAATTGATCATCTTTACGAGGTGTCCCTTTCCTCCACGTCGACGCTTCTGAGACTCAATGCCATCAGCAGCCTGGGCAGCATACACACGCGGCCGGCGCTGTTGGTGCTCGTATCGCTCATGGAAACAAATGCTCCCCCGCCGACGGATTTTGACAAGAAGGCGATCCTTGAGGGTCGCCCAGCCGATTACACGCGCCGCCAGGCCGAACGCACTCTGCGCGATTCCTGCCATAGGAATTTCGGCATGGAACCCGCCGCTTGGCGCAAGCTGATCACGGATGAGTTTAATTAAGCCGGCTGCCGAGACGTGATGACGGTAAGAATTGGTCAAGAGAGATGATCAAAGTGTAGGCTTGACCCATTCGTTGTGCAGTTTGCGCTGGGCGAGATCGAGCAACGGCTCGATGTTGCCACGCGCACCCGCGACGACCAGATCGCGCTCATTCAGAACGACAACCGAGCAATCCATTCGTTGTAGCGAACGAGCATTCCGTGGCATGTACACGGCCACGAACTGGGTGCCTTTGGCGACACCGACAATACGCTCCCATCCACAGCGTTTCATTGCCTTATCCGCGGCCACAAACATTGCCGGGTAATTAAGCGTGGCCGGCGATCCCTCCAATCTGTAAACCCCCACCTCCGCGCCGTGCAAAGCGCCCAGTGCGGCTTTGGGTTCCGGAGGTAGGGTGAAGAACTGCGAACCAAACCGAACGAGACCCAGCGTCAGTGAGCCAACGTGGACCGCAAAACGTTTGTCCCATTGGCCGGGCACCGACTCCATGAGGCTTGTGCGTAGTGCCCGGGTCGGGTAGCTGAGGTGGAAAAATCCGGCCACACCAACGGCACAAATCAAAGGCAAACACAGGGCACCGCACAGGATTACTTGACCGGCGCTTAGCCGCCCCCGCCTGTAACAGGGCCCGGAACTAATGACTGGCGGGATGCGCATGCCAGTGTCGGGGCTCGCGGGTGCCGGAGGCAAAACGGGAGGCGGCGTGGTCGGGTTCATCGACGTTGCGGCATTCATACTCTCTCCTTCGATCTCAATCGGCATTGGACCGATGGGTGATTATTCCTCTTCTGCCTTTTCTTTGTGCTTCTGCTGTTTGCTTTCGGCGCTGTTGCCGATTTCTTTAAGCGGGTCGATGTGGAACTTCTCGCCGATCATGGCCAACTGTTCCGGTTTGATGTCCCCCACCACGTTGGCGAATACGGCGTGCTCGTTGCCGTCCAGCACGACCGCAGCCAAGCCTTGCACCGCACCCTTATCGGTCATCTTGAGGTAAACGCTTATGTCCTGATCTTTTTGTTGGGCCGTGACGATTCGTTCCCAGCCTTTGCCCGCGAGGTCAGCACGGACCTTTTGAGCCCGTTTCTGCATTTCCGCACGATTCTCCGCGTCCAAACCGATGACATTGACACGCACCAATTTCAACCCATTGAGCACCTTGGCCACCTCAGGCTGATCCTTCTCGACCAGTTGCGCGGCCAATGCAATCAAGCCGGTAGGTACGTTCACCTCCACAAATTGCCCATCGCCCTTGGGCGGCGTAAAATTCCCGAAATCAACCTGCCCAGGCAGCGCGGCATCACCTGCGAAAGCGATCGTAGCGATCGTACACACTGTTGCGGTTCCAATCATCCAAGGCATCAAACGTTTCATAATCATATCCAGTTTTGGTTTGGCTCAGGACAACCTCGTCCTGTTACCAGGTATACCCGGAGGCCTGGATGGAAGTTTCAGAAAAATACGATGCCCAGAGGCAAGCCAACTCACCTCGCCAACCCGGCAAACGCGGCGACAAACGCACCGAGAATGCCCGCCAGACCGCAGGCTGCCATCAAGAAAAAAACGGCGGCTTCCCAATTCCGCTGACGGCGCAGGGCCGGATCCAACAATGACAGCGGATTAGATTCAACAATGGGCGGTGGGAGGACTCGTAACAGGGGCAGATAGTCTCTTTGCAGAACGCCGGTGTTACCTGCCTGGGCTGAGGATAACCGAGGAGAACTGAATTCAGGCGCCGCCAGAACGCCGTCATCAAGAAACAGTCGCGAAATATTCATAAGAGCATGTAACTTTCAAAGTTGGTTTTACAGGTTACAAACCTGCATCAAGCCGAGTAACTTGTCAACAGTCATTTTGAGGGTTACATTGTTGCATGGCGAATGACCTTCCCTCATGTGATGCCTGGCCAACCAAAAAGTTCCACCTGATTGGCGGCGACCTGAGCCTGGACTTTACCAACACGCTGGGGGGCAAACGTGGGGCAATAACCCGGGAAAGTCTAAATCGATATATCGACTTGCTTTCATGGTTCGAACAAGCCCGCGTCATGGAGAAAGCGGAGGTCGCCAAATTGGCGAGGGAGGCGGAGCGACAGCCGGAGGAAGCGGCACGCGTATTGGAGCGAGCCATTCAATTGCGAGAATCCATATACAATCTGTGTGCGGCAGTCGTTGAAGGTCGCACATCGCCGAAATCGGATTTGGAGCGGCTGAACTCGGAATTGACTGTGGGGCTGGGAAGAATTCGGGTGATGCCGGCTAAAGGAAATTCGATGTTCACTTGGGGTTGGAGAATGGGCGAAGGTTTAGATGCGCCCTTGGGTCCAGTGGTTCGCGCCGCAGCCGATCTATTCACAAACGGGCACAAGCTGGAACAACTCCGTCGGTGCGGAGGCGACAATTGCGGCTGGCTATTCATCGATTCGAGCAAGAATCACAGCCGGCGGTGGTGTGATATGCGGGATTGCGGCAACCTGGCGAAAGTGAGGCGGCACCGCATCAAGGAGCGTGAGAAGCACCGCGAGTGAACAAGAATGGTGTCTGATCGTTGATAGAGATTCGGAGAGTGCTTTGAAAATGGTAGCGCGACCGTCCCGGTTGCGAGTGAAGGGACCGTCCCGGTGCGCTCAGGGTGGCAAACGGCGGCGTGACGCCGGCCAAACCGGCAGGCGAGCCCCTGCGCCACATTTTCAAAATACGGTTTCAGTCGCCGGGCGCATCTGGTCACAACCACCAAGGGGCGGGGACGTCTCGTCCCCGACAGTATACAAATGAGAAAAGCACGCAGGGAAGAGCCGTCCCCGCACCGATTGCAGGGCAACCTAGTGGTACTTTCAAGATGCGCTCCAGTCGCCGATGGGTAATCAAACCACTTGCCCGGGAGAGCGGATTGCGCTACGAAAACACCATAGATGCGTTCGAGGCGATGCGTAATCGTCATGGCAGCAGCGCTCTGCCTTGGACTGCGGTCCGGGCAGGCGCAAGTCGATCCCGTCAAGAGAGAATTAATCGAAGTAGGATACAATGCGGCTCTCCAAGGGCATCCGCCACTTTCGGCATACGCATTTTTTTATCGCAATCAGCCGGATTTTTTGCAGCACAGCAATCTGACGCTGCGCCTGGCCATTGCTCCTACTTACTTGGATTCGGAATTGGGAATCAGCCACATTCTGGGTGAGAACACCGATCTGGGTATCGGCGTGGCCGGCGGCGGATTCGGTGACAGCTATTATGAAATCCAGCAGGGAAAGTATCTGCCCGGGCAATCCTTCGATGGTTTCGGCGCGCAGACCAGCATGAGTCTGTACCATTTATTCAACCCCGGTTACCTGATACCGCTTAACGGCGTATTGCGCGGCAGCGCCCATTTCGCGACGTACGCTCCAACATCGGACACCGACAAAAACTTTTCCGTGCCGGATCCGCAAGGAATCTTCAGCGTGCGAACCGGCCTGCGCTGGGGTGGTCGCGAACCCATACTCTATCCATCCTTGGCCATGGAACTTTCGATCTGGTACGAGGGCCAGTTTCGCACCGAAGCGGAAACCTATGGCTTTGGCGATCGTCGGGTTGAGCCCCATTCGCATTTGTTCTGGGAGGAAGCTTATCTCGCCTACGAATTGCCTAAATGGAAGCACCACTTCTCGGTCAACCTCACTTCCGGCACAACTGTGGATGCGGACCGCTTTAGCGCGTACCGTTTGGGTGGACTCCTGCCTTTAGCGGCTGAATTCCCGTTATCGCTGCCGGGTTATTACTACCAGGAGTTGAGTGCGAAATCGTTTTTCCTTGCCGGCGGCAACTACAGCGTGCCGGTCAGCCCAAACGGGAGGTGGAACTTGAATGCAACCGCGGCAACGGCGTACATCGAATATCTTCCTGGTCTCGAACAGGCCGGTCACTGGAATTCCGGAGTAGGTGGGGGAGTGTTTTACACATCACCCACTTGGCGTGTGCTCGTGAGCTACGGCTATGGATTCGATGCCATACGTTCACACGGACGCGGTGCGAGCAGTATTGGTTTCCTGCTGCAGTTTGATCTTGAACCAGCCAAAGAGGCGTTCTTCAAGCCTGAGCCGCCTGGTTTGTGGCGCGGATTCCAGCGGTTCCTGGGCGTTTTCGGGAGCTGACCCGTTAGAGAATCCAAGTCTCGATAATCCAAGATGGTCGCCCTACCCGGAATTCGAACACTGTTCAATTGACTGTAATGCGAGATTTCCCTTGTAGTCTGATTCGAGAATTTCGCGCGAGCACCCGCTCAAACGAAGCTGTTGACAATCGAGCAGCGGATGCTTGAATATACCGTTGCCGGCTGAGAATCGGCCCGTTTCTGCGCATATGGCGGAATTGGCAGACGCGCTACTTTGAGGTGGTAGTGGAGTAATCCGTGCAGGTTCAAGTCCTGCTATGCGCACCATCTTTTCTCCTGCCTGTGGACATGGCACGTCGGGGGGTATATAAGACCGAGTTAAAAATGAAGACGAGCAGATCCACGGTGCTCAACTATATGCAAGCCGCGAAGCTAATCCCGGCTTTATGCCTCGCCGGTCTGCTCTTGGGTTGCTCGACCCAGTACGTAATGAAGCTGAGCAACGGAACGCATCTCGTCGTCAAGGGCAAACCCAAGCTCAAAGGGCCGACGTACTATTACAAAGACGCCACTGGACAGGTGAATACGATCCCGCAGAGCCGTGTAATTGAGGTCGAGCCGGCGTCGATGGCCACCGAGGAAACTTCCTTTAAGCCGCACTATCCAACACCCAAAAGACATTGGTGGCAGTTTTGGCGATAAATTATAATTTGCGGTTGTAACATTTCGGTATTCCCATAGGAGTCGGAACTTCGCTGTCAGGACTTAAAAGACTTTCTTTGTCAATGGTTTATCCAGTTTCGCCTGTCACCGTTTCTTAACTTGTCTGCCGCGGAAATGTCACATGATTTAGGCAGATTAATGTTGCATGAAGGCGCGCGTGCTGATCGTCGACGACGAACCGGACTTCCTTAACCTCCTGGAATTCAATCTGGCCAGTCAGGGATTTGATGTGATCAGCGCACCCAATGGGCTGGAGGCGCTACGACGGGCGCGATGCGACGCTCCCGAAGTCATTATCCTGGATTTAATGCTACCTGACTTAGACGGTTTGTCCGTTTGCCATATTCTGCGGTCGCAACCGGCTACGCGGAACCTGCCGATCATCATCCTCAGCGCGCTCGACCAGCCAGCAAAGCGCCCACGCTCGAGCAAATCCGAAGTATCGCGCTGGTTGAAGAAAGGGATCGGATTCGATCGATTGGGCGATTGCGTCCGGACTGCGTTGGCTGAACAAGTCGTGCCGGAAAACGGGCGAACCACGTCCAAAGGCTCGTAACCGTTTGTTCAACCCGGGGTGGCGGCTTTTGGTTGGCCATCGGCGCCAGTGCCGTCGAGGTCGATCAGGATGTCCCGCGGCTCGGCGCCGTTGCTGGGGCCCACGATTCCGCGGTTCTCCAACTCATCCATAATACGGGCGGCGCGACCGTAACCAAGACGCAGGCGGCGCTGGAGCAGAGAGACACTGGCCTTCTGCTCGCTCCGTATAACTTCAATGCATTGCTGAATGATTTCCTCGTCCTCGTCGATCCCGCTTTCGTTTTCAAACTCGCTGGCAGGTTTGGAAAGCTGTTGATGAATTTCCATTTCGTAACTCGGCTTGCCCTGCCGCGCGATGAACTCGACGATGCTTTGAATTTCCTGATCGGTAATCAGCGCTCCCTGCGCGCGAATCAACTTGGCCGAACCAGGCGGCAGGTAGAGCATATCACCTTTGCCGAGCAATTTGTCGGCGCCCATCGCATCGAGAATGGTGCGCGAATCCACTTTTGCGGCAACTTGGAAAGCGATGCGGGCAGGGATATTGGCTTTGATAACCCCGGTGATCACATCGACGCTGGGTCGCTGCGTGGCGACAATGCAGTGGATGCCGGCGGCGCGCGCCATCTGCGTGATGCGCGCGATGGCCATTTCCACATCAGCCGGCGCCACGAGCATCAGGTCTGCAAGCTCGTCGATGATGACCACGATGTAGCTGAGCTTCTCGGGGATGACGATGTCTTCCTCGCGTGGCACCACGATCTCTTCGTCCACCTCGACCGCAAAACCTTCGGCACCCGGCTCAACTTTTTCTTTTTTAACCGTAAGCGGCAACTCGAGCTCTCTTGCAGGAAGCGGCTTGTTCTTTGGGCGCGAGTTGAACGACCCGATATTGCGCACGCCCACACGCGCAAAAATCTGGTAGCGCTTCTCCATCTCGTTCACCACCCAACGCAGTGCAAGGATGACTTTCTTTGGGTCGGTGACGACCGGAACGACAAGATGAGGGAGCAGGTTGTAATGCTGGAGTTCGACGACCTTAGGATCGATCATGACGAACCGGAGCTGATCGGGCGAATAGCGGTAGAGGAGCGAAGTAATGATGGCGTTGATGCAAACGGACTTCCCGGAGCCGGTGCTACCAGCGATCAGCAAGTGCGGCATCTCCGAAAGGTCGGCCACAATGGGGTTGCCATAAACATCCTTGCCAAGCGCCAGCGGGATTTTGGCTTTGGTGTTGCGCCACTCCTCGGATTCGAGCAAGTCGCGCATGATCACCATCGTCTTAATCGGATTGGGCACTTCCACACCAACCGAGCTTTTGCCAGGCACGGGCGCCAGGATGTGGATGCGCTCGGCTTTCAGCGCGGCGGCGATGTTGTTGCTGAGCGCGGTAATCTTTTCGAGCTTCACGCCGGGTGCCGGGTGTAGTTCGTAACGCGTAATGGTCGGGCCCTTGGTGATATCGCCGAGTGAAACTTCAATATCGAATTGCGCCAGCGTCTGCTGCATGAGCCGAGCGTTGGCCATCAACTCTTCTTTGGATTCAGTCGGTTTAACCGTCGGGTCCGGGTGCTGTAAGAAATCCATGGTCGGCAACTGGTAATTGCCGATGATAGGCGTCGAGGCCACCGCGAGCGGCTTCTTCTTCTTAGTTTTGGTTGGCAACCCGTTGATCTTGATTTCGGGCTCAGGCTTGGTCTCGGCAGGCTTATCCGCAGGAGTTGCTTTTTCGGCTGCCAGTTCGCCGGAATTGTCCGGCTTTACGGCGGTCGGTTTGGCCTGTGCGGATTCAGCCGGTGGTGGTGCTTTTTTGCCAAGGATCTCGGCGGTTGTCGCGGCGGCGACTTCGCGGGCAGGAATGACCTCGCCTTCATCCGCCGGGGCAGGTTCCTTAACGGACTCCGGTTGGGCTGGTTTCTTGCCACGGGTGCCTTTGGGTTGCGGAACACTTAAATCGCGCACGGTCGGTTCCGGCACGGGTTTGAGGTCCGGTCCCAGACCCGAACGCGCAACTTCTTCCTCGAGGACTTTTTTCTGCTTTTGCAGGTCGCGTGCGCGGCGTTCGAGCGCCTGCTCTTCGGGCGTCGACGCTGCGGTCGTTGCGACGGCGCCGCGGCGAGCCCACATGCGGCGCACCCAATCGCCAAGTTGGAAATTCGTCAAAAACAAGAGGCTGATGAGGTCGAGCGCAACATAGACGATGCCTGCGCCAATGGGACCCAGCACCCAAAAAAGAGTGGCGTATAAGGTTTGCCCCACGAATCCGCCCAGGCTTGGGGCGTTAATGGTTGTTCGCGCCCGAGTAAACAAAGAGAGGTGATCGCCAAGGTGCGGCATGTCGGCCAGGTGCAGCAATCCCATGACTGAGAACAACAGGATTAAAGCCCACGGCCAGCGACGACGAAGATACGAAAGCGATTCGAAAAAGCACCCCAGGCCCACAAAAGCGACCAACACTGGTAGCATGTAACCAGAAAGCCCAAACATAAAGAACGCGGCGCCCGCCATGCGCGCGCCCAACGGCCCAATCCAGTTATTCGCGGGGTGATTAGCCGGCGTGCGGACACTGTCCAGGTCATAACGGTCGAAGGACAAAACGGCCACGAGCAACAACACGGCCACGACCATCAGCACGATACCGATCACGTCGTTAAAACCACGCGCCGGCTCGCTAGTATTCTTCCGAGCCATACGTTAGAGTAGCACCCGGTTAGCGGAAGTGACAAGCGTCGCGTAGGGCACAAAGGCAAACCTGTTTTGCAGAAACGCCCGCGCAGACCGAATTTCGAGTGTGCCATGCGTGCTGATTCATGCCACAATCCTGTGAACCCTATGGGTGCATGACCGCAACACGAATCGACAAAATCTCCAATGTGCTAAAGCTGAGTTTCACCGGAGAAGTTAAGGTGGTTGAAGCAAGGCAAGCGCTACAGGAGATCGAGAGACTGGTCGCAGAGCTCCAACCTGGTTTCCGGCTGCTGACGGATCTAACCGGCCTGAACCTGATGGAACAGGACTGCGTGCCCGAAATCAGCCGGACGATGGATCTGATGAATCAGAAAGGCGTGTCCCTCGTGGTGCGGGTGATTCCGGACCCTCACAAAGATATCGGTTTCAATATCATGTCTCTGTTCCATTACCGGCACGGTTTGAGGATTGTCACCTGCGACACGATGGAACAGGCCGAAAAGGTCCTCGCGGGATGATGTGCGGGGGCTCGCGGAAGCCGGCTACAGAAGCGTGCTCAAAAGGCCATAGATTCCCACACTTAAGGCGGCCAGCGAGTCGCCAGCAATCAACCCGCCGCCAATCAGGGACATCGTGCTCATATCCGCAGGCAGGGCATCATCCACTTGCTTGCCGGAACGAGCGGAGAACCATTGCTGAAGCGCGTCATAGAGCGAGGCAACCACGCCGCCTGCCGCCCACCAAAGCACTGTAGGCAACTCCACAAATCCGCCGAAGGAAGAGGCATAAGGACTGCAAAGTAGTACGGCATCGAGCAGGAAATCGAACACTTTGCCAGGCGCCGTTCGACTAACGAATTCTTTGTACGCGGGGCGGCTTTTGATGATTTTGCGAAGGATTTCGATGACGAGTCCAATCAAGACCCCAAGCTGTAGTGCCTTCATTACATATGGCTGGGAAGTGGTGATGCCGCGGAGGGCACCGACGAGTTTGAAGGTCATTGCCGACTGCCACTTTTCTGAACCCGGCAGATGCGGATGGCTGAATTGATCCTGGGTCAGGAATGGGTACGCCGCCATGAACACCTTGGCAAGCAACACAGTTAATACGGCCCCCATAGTTATGCCGATGACCTGGTAACGGAACTGGACAACACGGTTGGTGCCAAGGCGCCAACCGGTGGAGCGATCCTGCTGCATATCGCCGCCCTCGCTGCAAGCCACGAGCAGAATGGAGGCGCACATCAGACCAATGCCGGGATCGTGAAGTCCTAACGCAGCCAGGATAAAAACCGTCATGACAAATGCGCTCGACAGTGGGTTCCAATCCGAGATGCCTTGGGAGATACCGTTGACGAGCACGAACAAAAAACAGAGAACGACCGCAATGATGAGGTAATTGAGCGGTTGGTGCAAAACCTGGTGGCCGACTATTACGGTACCGGCGCCCCAGAACAGAACCCAGGCGACCAGCCGCCAGGTATTCACTCGTTTCCAGTCTTCGGTGGGTTGAGCAGGTAATGCCTCTTGACGCAATCGGCGAATGAACTCGATCAGGATCAAGCCAATATCGATGATCGCGGCGCCAAGAATCGTCCCCAGCGAGATGATGAAACCGATTTTTCGGTAGGGATCGTCCTTGCCGAGCCAACCGATTGCCACCAGGTGCGGTCTTTGCCAAATGCCGATCAGTGCCACAACCAGGGCCGGAATCGTAATGCGCGCGCCCACGATCATTGCGGCGCCGAAGGTCGAAGCCGAAATGGAGACCTTAGCCAAAACGTCAATGCCTGCCTTTGAGAAACCGAACCACCGGAACCAGGAAAGGTTCAGCGAGAATAAGCCCACGACATACCCTATACCCATACCGCTGCCAAGTTTGGCTACCGAGCGTTTCAACAGGTTTTTATCAGTCAGCGCACGGAGAATATTGGCGACGGCGTAACCTGAGGGATAGGCCAGTTGCATGCGGTCGACCAGGATAGGTGTGTAGAGCATGCCGATGCCGACACCAAACATCCCCATGCAAAGGAAATAGAGCATGAGCTGCCACATCGGTGGTTCAGGCAGACCCAACCAGGCCAACGCCTGCACCAGCACCGCCATGGCGCACATACCCGCCACGGAAGCAGCCATCGTTTGCATGTAATTGGCGCCGTGCTTTCCTTCGGGACCGTAAGGCAACGTGACCGTGCTGCCCAGGATACCGGCCAGGACCTGACCGCCGATGAAAAATCCAATGGAGAAATTCATGAAGGCAGAGGAAACGCCTCCGAGCGGACCCAGGATCAAGATGGCAACTGCAGAAAGAAGGATGTGATAACCGGGCGAGCCGATACGGGGTAGAAAGCGTCTGCGAGTGGAAGTCTTCCCAGGAGTCGGCGGGCCCGGCGCCGCGGAAGAGTCACTCATAATCGTCGGTAAAGGGCCTCATATTTCGGGACGATTGTGTCAGCCGAGAAATGCTCCAGCGCTCGGCGCCGCGCGGCGCGGCCGAGAGCGGCACGCTGCTCCGGTTCGGCTATCAACTTATTCAGCGCTTTTGCCAGGCCGTCCACGTCACCGAACGGCACCAGAACACCACTCACGCCATCCTCCACCACTTCCGGAATGCCGCCCACCCGTGTGGAAACGCTCGGGCACCCAAAGAACATTCCTTCGAGCAGGCTCAAGCAGAAACTTTCGGTTTCCGACGTATACAAGCCCAGGTCGGAAGCCTGGAGGTAGTCCTCAATGTGGTTCACTTTTTCACGGACCAGAACCCGATCTTGGAGACCGAGGCGTCGGACTTCGGGTTCGAACGGGCCAAAGGTATCACCGGCAAGGATCACTAGCTTAAAGCTGTCCCGTGGCTGAATGCGGGCCACCGTTTCGAGAAGGAGGTCGATCCGCTTTAACGCCCGAAGGTTGGAGGCGTGAAGAATCATGATTTCGTCGCCCATGCCGAGTTCGCGGCGGACTTCAGCGCGAGATCGGCGCGGCTCGCGAGGGGTGAAGAAGTTATGGATGACCTCAATGGGTCGATCGAGGTTCAACAACTGCTGCGTTTCGTGCTGCAGGTACGCGGAAACAGCGGTGACGGCATCCGAGCATCCTAAAGCATGACGGATAGCGGGACCGTAATTGGGGTCGCGACCCAAAAGTGTCGTGTCAGTTCCGTGCAACGTGGTCACCAGGCGAGGCCGTTGCTCAGCGGGAAGCATGGACTGAGCCAGGATAGCCGCAGTGGCATGCGGCACGGCGTAATGCACGTGGAGGATGTCGAGGTGATAATCCCGAGTTAATTCGGCCATTTTGACCGACAGGGGCAGGGTGTAGTCGGGGTACTTGAAGAGGCCGTAATCATTAATTGCGACGGGGTGAAAATGAAGGCGCGGGACGTTGACGGGCAGCCGGAAGGGGCGTTCGTAACTCAGGAAGCGAACTTCGTGTCCTCGGCGCGCCAACTCCTCGCCGAGGGCAGAGGCCAGAATTCCGCTGCCGCCGACGGATGGATAACAAGTAATCCCAATATTCATAGCCACTGGTTCAGTCGCGCGTCGACGGCAGGAACATGGCAGCGATGGCCGCCGGCAAAAACAGAAAGCAGGCGTAGAACAGCGCCGCGCGGTGGTCGCCGACGTTTGAGAACAATCCGAAAAAAACAGTGCCGAACGCGGCGGTTATGCGGCCGATGTTGTAAGAGAAACCGGCGCCCGTTGTGCGCAGGAGCGTCGGGAAAAGGGGCGGCAGATACATAGTGAATAGAGCGAAGGCGCCCTGGCAGAAGCCGATGATCGGAAACCAAAAGAACAGCGCCTGGTGGTTTCGGGGCACACAGTAGGCGCCGAACATGGCCGCGAAATACACCAGGAATATCGCCGCGATCGTCGCGCGGTAGCCGGCGCGTCGCGCGGCCCAGCCGCAAAAGAAATTGCCGATAATCGACGAGAAAATCACCACGAACATGGCCGCATCCACAAGCTTGTTCTTTTCCGCGCGGGACCAATTGAGCACTTCAGGCAGGTTACGCAGTTGCTGTTGATGCCAGAACATAAAAGCCCAATGGGCCGTCAGCGAAATCCCGCAGACGAGCACAACCCAAAGCATGATCGGCCGAACATTCGGTCCGAACAGATCCCGGACACGCGGTTCGACCTGAGCCTGTGCCTTAGCCTGGCGCCATTCTTCCGGTTCAGGGACAGCGCGGCGGATCCAGAAAACCAGCAATGCCGGGAGGATGCCGACCAGAAAAAGGCAGCGTGGCGGCGCGCTGGCGAGGACGTAATTGGCGAGCACGGCGACCAGGATGCCTACATTGACTCCGCTTTGGAGCACCGCCGCGATCCAAGGACGCCAGCGGCGTGGCCAGGTTTCGGCCAATAACGAGGCGCCCACCGCCCATTCTCCGCCAATTCCCAACGCGGACAGAAAGCGAAAGATAAGGAGATGCCACCAGGCATGCGCGAAGAAAGAGAGACCGGTAAATAGGGCATAGGTTAGAACAGTAAGACTCAAAGCACGGGCGCGACCAAGACGATCACCAATACGCCCAAAGAAACCACCACCCAAAGCCCAACCTAGAAGAAAAGCGCCCTGGATGATGGAACTGTACCGCCCGACTGAGGGCTCAGTGGTGCTGGGCGCGGCCAGTAGCTCAGCAACAAACGGAGCCGCGACGAGCGTATACAGGTGCATGTCGAGACCGTCAAAGGTCCAGCCCAACCACGCCGCCAGTCCCGAGCGCCATTGTTGCGCGGAGATCTGATTCAGACCGGCCACTTCGGGCGCAGTTAAACCCGCCTTTACGTCCGTCGTATCCATGCGGAGTCACGGTATGGTGGACAAATTGCCGGATGAGGCCAGATAAAAAACAGCGGAGCCAGAGCAGTGTCTTGCCTGACGCGAACAATTGGATTATTTAAGCTCCCATGCTCACCATCACCGCAGATAAAGTTCTACCTTGCACCATCACCGGATCCTGGCCGCGGCCGCGCTGGTTCGACGACAGCATGTGGGGCAGGCCGCTCGACACGTGCCTAATGGACGTTCGATTCCGGGAGAAGTTCCAGGACGCGCTCGCGGTGGTGCTCAGCGATCAAGAACGGGCCGGGTTGGATATCCTGACGCATGGGGATCTGCATTGTGACGACGACCTGGCGGGGCGTTCGTGGCATCATTATCCGCTACAGCGGTGGGCGGGATTTGACGGCGATTACCTGCAATCGGAACAGACGCGGTCCCCGTGGTTGAAATATCCGCCGGGCACGTTGCTAAACGAGATTTACACCGGCTGGCGGTGGCCGCGAGTCGTGGACAAAGTGGAACATCGGCCACTCGATTATCCGAAGTTATGGCGGCTCGCGCAGGCCAAGACGTCGAAGCCGATTAAGTTTGGTACATGCTGCTCGCAAGTGATGGGGCTGTTCCTCGATCTGCACACGAACAAATACAAGGATCGGCACGAAGTGATCTGGGACATGGCGGTAGCAATGAACAAGGAGTTGCTGGCGCTGCGCGACGCGGGATGCAAATGCATACAGGTCGAAGAACCAACACTGCATTTCTGGTCGAACACGTACGGCAAGAACCACGAGAACGTGAAGTTCATGGTGGAAGCGTACAACCGCGAGGTGCAGGGTCTGGATGACGTGGAGATTTGGATTCACACGTGTTGGGGGAATCCCAACATGCAACGCGTGATCGAGAACGACAGCTATCGGGAGTCATTTGAATTGTACCTCGAGGCCTGCCGCGGAGATGTTTGGACGATCGAAACGAAAGACCGGCAGATGCGAGAGATCGAACTGTTCGCGCCTTTTAAAGGGAAGTTGAAGAAGAAGATAGCGGTAGGGGTGGTCAGTCACCGCTCGCTACAGGTGGAGCAACCCGAAACGGTGGCGGACACGATCCGGCAGGCATTGAAACATATAGCGCCCGAGCAGCTGATCGTCTCGAGCGACTGCGGGTTCGGTCGGCAAGGCTGCAACCGGGAGATTGCGTTCTTCAAGACCACGGCGATAGCGCAAGGCACGAACATCGTCCGACGTGAGCTAGGACTGGCGGAGACGGTGGTGCGAGCGGCGGACCCGCGATTGCAAACGGACATTGTGCCCAAAGCGCCTGACCGGTAGCACGACGGCGATTTCGAACCGTTAGAGAGGGTTGGTTTGGAAAACGCCGCCCTTGAACCGGAATGCAACTGCAAGCGGGGACCGCTCGCGCTCCGTCAGACAGGAACCCCGAACCAACTGCCGATGGCCGAAAGGGAGGTCTGCGTGACGGCGTTCAAGGTGTGGCCTACCTGCGGGACCTGCAGCACCAGGATGAGAATGATAAAGCCGAACCGAGCGAAGTTGTGGAAGGTCTCGTAGCTCATGTTGGTAAGCGTCCGAAGCACTTGAGAGCCGTCCAGGGGCGGAATAGGGATCAGATTGAAAAAGCAGAGAAGCAGGCTGAGATAGGCCATGCTGGCGCCAAGTTCGATGACGTTTGTGGAATGGATCATTATGCCCACGCGCATGAGACCTACGAGCACGACGCCAAGCAGGAGGTTCATGAAAGGACCGGCGAGCGTGACCAGCAGATCGTCGGCTTTGGGATTGCGCAAGTTATTCGGATTCACCGGAACGGGTTTGGCCCAACCAACCAGGAAGCCCAATCCAAAAAAGATTGCGAGCAGTGGAATAATGACCGTGCCGATCATGTCGATGTGCACCAGAGGATTGAGCGAAACCCGGCCCTGCAGCCGGGCGGTATCATCGCCGCACTTCCAGGCCATCCAGCCGTGGCCGAACTCATGGAAAGTCAGCAGGATCACCAGACTGATATACATGAGCAGACCGTTAATGAGCTGTCGTGGATCCATGGACAGGCGCAGTTTAGCAGAGCTGCAAGCAGGGCGATAGCGGATTCGGTGGCGGATGGGTGCCCGTGTGGTTTTCCTTACGACTGATGCAACAATGGATTGAACCCCGCCTGGCGGAAGTGGCGGTCGGTCGTAAACCCGTCCTTAATGCCAAGGTCGCGCATGACCGTGAAGCTTACGCAATCAGTAAAGGAGTAGTCTTTGTCATCGTGCTGCATAAAAAAGCTGGCGGCAGCACGGAATCGTTCCGAGTCGGTCCATTCAAGCTGCAGCCAACGAGTGGCATCAACGGTTCGAAGAAAGTCTGAGGCTGCGGCGTGACTGTGACGCACCAAAAGGAGCGTTACGGTTTCATCGACAACATAATCAGTGGTCACGAGCTTGCGTTTCTGAGAAGCCAGTTCTGACTGGAGGCGAAGCGCGCGGACATGATGTTCGTCCGAAGCATCCCACAATGCGAGGAACCCCGCTGTGTCGACGAACACATTAGCTTCCGCCATAAAGTATCGAGTCTATGTCGGCATGCCTTGTTTTGCCTTTCGGGCTGGGGACCGCACGGGTGCCGACGGTGAGAAGAGGATCATCGGGCGAAAGGGCGGAAGGTTTCTCGACCGGTTCCAGGCGCGCGGCTGCTCGTCCTCGATGGGAGAGCAGGAACCGCTCGCCGCGGTGGACGCGCCGAAGTATGGCCTCGGCATTTTTTCGAAATTCGAGCATAGTTAGCGTCTTCATTGTTAAACTTTAACTTGAAGTTGAAGTTAAGCAAGTCCATAAAAAAACGCCGAAACAAGATATGTTTCGGCGTTTTTTTGAAAAACTGGCGGCAACCTACTCTCGCGGAGTCTATAAAACCACTACCATCGGCAAGACTGTGTTTGACGGCCGTGTTCGGAATGGGAACGGGTCGGACCACAGCTTTATGGCCACCAAAGTGCTGGCGCACGGCCAATGCGGACTTTGTCCGCGAATACCGTACGCAAATTGAAAAGAACGATGCCGGGGGAGCGGCGGTTCTCTGAAAACTGCACATAGAGACAACGAGGATTACAATTCGCGAGT
>CAZUVM010000104.1:0-12003 GCA_964623885.1 uncultured Verrucomicrobiota bacterium | reverse complement strand
TGGCGTCTCCAGGACGAGGGTATCGGGCGGGCGAATGGTGACTTTGTGGGGGCGATCCTGGCCGGCAAGTTGTAGTTCGAAGGTTGCCTGTTCGGGGGTTGCGGCCTTCGGTATGAGTTGGGTGTCTTGCTCGCTGGTAGTGGCGAACAGGTCTTCGGATTTTCGAATGACTACTCCGCGGGTTTTATTACGAAAGTGGATTTCGAGTCCCGTGAGGGTAGCTTTGTCGAGGCTGGGTATGTCGTGGGTATCCAGGGCGTCGGCGCCGTGGGTGCGAAGCGGCTCGAGAGTGAGTCGTGTTTTCCCCTTTTTCTCCTGATTCATAATTACTTCCTGAATGGTACAGCCGGAAATTAAAATTGTGGCGGAGTGGGGTCCGGCTGTATTTCTCCGCAGAGGCACCTCACTCCGCCGGGTTTAATGTTCTCCGTAAAGCGGAGCCTTGTCACTTGACGGCATTAACTGTGCCAAGGCGGGCACGGTGGCTGCTTAAGCGGAGGTGACTGAGGGGGAAAGGGGGCGGTGTATCAAGATGGGACGAGTGCTGGGTGAGGTGTGGACAGCTGTCGGGCTATTTCCGGCCGTTCTTGGGTTTGGTGAGGGCCGCCGCCGCCGCTTCGAGACGGTAGCTGAGAGTATTCTGGTAACGGCGCTTGAGACCGCGTTTTTTCCTGTTCCGCTCGCGAGCTTTAACTAGGTGTTTAACGCAGCGTGAGCCGAAGGGGCTGCCGACGGGGGCGCCGCATTCGGTGCAGCGGGCTTCGCGCTGCATTCGCATCTGGTACTTGCGCTGGCGCGAGATTGGCAGGTTGGTGAATTCGTCTTGGATTCCGGGTCGCATATGTAGGTGGTTGGTAACATACGCTGGAAGGGGTATCACGCAATTTATTGGGACTTTTGAGTTTTGCTGCAACCTTGCGGCTGGGCCAATGCGCCTTCGGCGCCGGATGGATTGTTGGATTTTTGGATTAATGGATGGTTCGCAGGCTTGGAAGCCTGCGATACAGCAGACTCAGAGGTCTGCGCTACGGGAGCGGACGGGTGCGAGCAGGCGGAATCTGGCCCCGGGGAATTGACGGCAGAGCACGAGGACGAGGAAGAGAACGAGGACGAGGACGAATCGGGGGAATCTTCCCAGCGGATGGGAATCGTGTGCAGGGAGCAGTGCATCGGGTTGCCGCGTTCTTTGATGTCAGTGAGATGAGGCATCCATCGATCTCGTGACTGTTGAGCGAGACGACAGCAGCCGATGCTCCAAGCCGGGAGAGGGAATACCTCAATCGTGGGTAGGGGAATGCCGGACAGCAGTGAGGTGGGATGCGTGATAAGTGAAACGTGAAGCGCTTCGTTTGGCTCGGTGCGACAAAAGTGGCGAAAGGTGAGGAAGACGTTTGCCAAAGCGGGCGGCTTACATATAATCCGCGGGCATGTCGAAGATTAGCCTTATTGGGTCTTCGTGGGCGGAAGTGGTGAACGGATTGGCCGTCGGCACAAAAGCGATTGTGCAGTGCGGTGATTGTCTTTGTTTGGGGGTGAAACATCCGGACGGATTCTGGCGGGACCGGTACGGGGGCGTTTTGAAGGTGGATCGGTTGGAGCGAGTGATTGGGCCGGAGGAGGCGGCGGAGAGCTGGGATTTGCGGAACGGGGCGAAGAGGTGAGGCGTGAGGCGTGATGCGTGAAACGTGAAGAATCCGTCAAAGGCCAGTCATCAGTGATCAGGTGATCAGGTAATCAAGTAATCAGTGATCAGTAATTGAGTAATCCGTGATCGAGTGATCGGTATCGAGGAGTCAGTAATCGCCGAGAGCCGATCGGCAAGGGGACCAACTGAGACTCGTGACCTCGTCTCGAGGCGGGGTGATTTATTAATCGGCGATGCGAGCGGAGATGCCCGCGTTTTGGAGATGCTCGATGATTTCTTTGAGCAGGTCGTTGGTTTGCCATTCCGGCAAGTTGTCGCCCGGCGGCTCGCCGGCTACGCGAGTGGCGATGTCTCTACCCAAAATGCATTCGTCCTTCGTCAGAATGTAGGGAATGATGAAAGTGGGCGCGCCTTGCCGGCTGCGGTAAACGAGTTCCTGATCCCGCACGTCATCAATTATCCACCCGCCATTTTCCAGGAGCAGGGTGCCGATGGCCTTCATTGGTTCAGGTTGGCTGCGGTAAAGACTATCGTAGGCGGTCAGGCACGCGTTGTCCGATTGCGAATACGTTTTTTCAACGCTTGCGGGGAGCGTGACCGGGAACGTGGGGCGAGCGTATGGGGTGTTTTGCTACCGGAGGAAGGGCAGGCTGAAATTACCTCGGAGATTGGGCGCGGCGAGGTGAATGACCTATCGGCATCCTCCGGTTGGGAATTTGAGGAGCGTTGTGCTACAATCACTGCGGTATTAACCCAGGGCGCGGGAAGCATTTAGTGCGCTGATTATGAGCAATCATGGCGGGATACTGATTTGTGACGACAGTGATGATGATGCTTTGTTGCTGAAGCATGCGTTCAAGACAGTGGGCATCGACCTGAGGCTGGATGTGGTTTCGAGCGGGGATGAAGCGGTGATGTACTTGATGGGTGAGGGCGGGTATGCACAGCGGAAGCTGCCGATGCTCATGCTTCTGGATATCAAGATGCCGGGAATGGATGGCTTGGAGGTGCTGGAATGGCTGAGGTGCCAGGGACCGCCGCTAAAACTAATTCCGGTGATCATGTTGAGTTCATCGGATCGACCGGAGGACATCGATCGCGCGTATCAGCTTGGGTGCAACGGTTATCTGGTCAAGTCAGTAGGGCTGGAGGCCGTGGCGCAAGCGATTGGCGCGTACTGGCTGGGGCATAACAGGAGTCCGAGTTGTTGTGGGAAAATCGGGCGGTTCGGAGTGCGCATGATGGAAAAGCGCACGTGAAACGTGAAACGTGATCCACCGCCGCTTGGGTTCCAGCGAGTGCGTGAGCAGGCTTACAGGATTTTCGCGGGTATTGGATTCGCGGCCGGAGGCTCGGTCGCAACTTGAGTCGCTGGCGGGTGCGAAGCGCTGGGGGAACGATCCAGCCAGACCCAATAGCCGCTGAGCGCCTGGGTGACTTGAGCTAAATGCTCGAAGTCTGAGGGCTTTACCAGGAAGGAGTTCGCACCGCACTTATAGGCCATGTCGATGTCGCGGGTCTCCTCTGAAGTGGTGAGGACCACGACGCGCAGGCTGGCAATTGTTGGCTGCAGGCGTATCCAGCGCAGAACGTCGAATCCATCAATGCCAGGCATTTTGAGGTCGAGCAGCACGAGGGAAGGCAATGGAAACTCGGCGCGATTGGAGAATTTGCCGGTGCCGCCGAGGTATTCAATAGCCTCCTCGCCGCTTCTGGCGACCTGCAACGGGTTAAGGAGCTTGGCTCGTTTGAACGCACGCTGCAAAAGCAACACGTGGTCAGGGTTGTCCTCGACGAGTAGGAAAACCGCCTGATGAGGCGTAGCAGTCATCTTGGCAAGGTAGTGGGTAGAACCCCGCTTTATCATTAGGGCCTTTACCCACCGTAGTTTTACTAGCCAGCTCGGCACAAGGGGCCTCTGGTTGCTAAAGTATTCACCTACTTGAGCGCGGGCAGGCGCAGCCACATGGTAGGGTATGACGCATCACCCATAGGGCGGCAGCCGGAAAGGACGCGCGTGAAACGCGGCAAGCTCTATATTCTTTTGGTTGAGGATGACGATCCTGACATTTTCTTCGTGAAGCGCGCTACGGAGGCCGAAAACGGGCATGAAGTGCAAGCCGTACACGACGGCAACGAAGCGATCGGGTATCTTCGCGGTGAAGGAAAGTACGCCGACCGCGGCAAATATCATTTGCCGAACGTCATCCTGACGGATTTAAAAATGCCGGGCATGGACGGCTTTGCGTTCCTGGAGTGGTTACGGGCCAATCCGCAACATTCGATCGTGCCGGTAGTGGTTTATAGCAACTCACACATGGAACGAGATGTTCGGGAGGCGTATCGGTTGGGAGCGAACGCTTACATTGCCAAACCGAGCGCGCTGAAGGATATGGTTCATATGCTGCGGCTGATCTACGAATTCTGGTCCCGGTGCGAAATACCGTCAGGCCGTCGCGAATAAAAGGATTGAAGGCACGAACAAGCACAAAAGAGAAGCCCTTAACCACTAATTGACGCTAATGAACGCTAAGTTTCTTCATTGGCGCCCATGCCCGTTCATCAGCGGTTAAATCGTTCGCAGCTCGCGAGCAATTCCGACTATTGCAGTGCAAACAACTAATTTGCGCGCGTCTCGATCCAACGCACGGCTTCGCGCATCAAGGTGGGTGCATCCTGCAAGTGCAGCTTTCGCTTGATGCGGGCGCGGTAGGCCTCGATCGTTTTGACACTGCGGCCGAGGCGTTGCGCAATCTCGCGCGTGCCGATGCCTTTGCCCAGCAATTCGAATACTTCCAGCTCGCGGTCGGCGAGGATTTGCTCCGGCGTAACGGCAGCCGAACCCGGCTGCAGGGCAAATCCCAGCACCGACTTGGACAGGCCAGGGGTGATGTAGCGCTCGCCCTGGAGCACCAGGCGCAGGGCGGCAACGACGCGCGCCGCCGGTTCATGCTTGCTGATGTAGCCCATCGCGCCGGCTTTCAGCGCGCGCAGCGAGTGGCTTCGCGACCAGGTCCACCTGCGCCATATCCGGGTGGTGGTGCTGTCCAGTTCACCTGACCTGCGCTTTTTTCTCAAAGCTCGCGAGCTGGGTGCGGATCAGCTTTTCGTTAAGACACACGATTGCAAAGACCTCATCTGTTTTGTGCGCAGCTTCATGATGTTCACGCAGATGATTCAGCCGCCGCCGGCGACGGGAATAGCAGTAGCACTGACCCAAGGTTTGTGAGGCGAGGGTGATGCGTCATGCGTGAAACATGAAACGTGAAACGCGAAACGTGACCGGCCTCTGCTGAAGCTGCTGCCCGGCGAGCGCGGCGACGGCGCAACAAGTGCCTGACGCAAAAGAAGCTTTACGTTGGTCACAGGTCGCGGCATCCTCGCTTCGGCCGGCTTACACCAGGCGCTGGGCAGCGGGCGCCGAACCACCGCTTGCTTGGCCGGTGCCAACCGGTTGGCCGGCCGCTCAGAATTATGCGCGAACGCGTCCTGGCGGCCCTGAACCATCGCGAACCGGACCGCCCGCCTATCGACCTTTCCGGCCATCGCTCTTCCGGCATCGCCGCCATGGCTTACGCGCGGCTCCGCGATTTTCTTGGACTGCCAAAGTTGCCAATCCGTGTTTATGACCCGGTGCAGCAATTGGCAATCGTGGACGAAGACGTTCTCCAGCGGTTTCAAGTGGACACGATCGAGCTGGGACGCGCGTTTGCGCTCGAGGATAAATATTGGTCCGAATGGGTGCTGCCCGACGGCACTCCCTGCCTGATGCCGGTATGGGCAAGGCCGGAACGCAACAACGGCGACTGGGTGCTCCGCTCTAAAGCGACGGGAACCATTATTGCCCGGATGCCCAAGGACGTTTGGTATTTCGAACAAGCGAATTTCCCGTTTCTCGAAAAGGAAGACCTCGACCGGCTCGAAGCCGAGCTGGACGAATGCATGTGGTCCGCGATCCCGTCGCCGCCGGGGCCGATTGCGTCCGGGCCGGAGGGCGCCAGGATTCTAGCTGAAGGCGCGCGCCGGTTCCGGCAACAGACAGACCGCGCGATCATTGCGCTTTTTGGCGGCAACCTGCTCGAACTTGGCCAATGGTTTTATCGCAACGACAATTTCTTCATGCTGCTGGCGGGGGAGCATGAGCGCGCCCATCGGTTCCTGGATAAACTCACGGCGATTCACCTGCGCAACCTCGAGCGGTTTCTGGACGCCGTGGCTGAACACATCGACATCATCCTGTTCGGCGACGATCTCGGGATGCAGTCCGGACCGCAGGTCTCACCGGCGATGTACCGCGAGTATTTCAAATCGCGCGAGCGGGCGATGTGGCAGATGGTTCGCGAACGGGCGCCGCACCTGAAGATCATGCTGCACTGCTGCGGCGGTGTGCGCGAATTGTTGCCAGACCTTATCGACGCCGGTCTGCACGCGATCAATCCCGTGCAAATCACCTGCCGCGGCATGGACGCGGCCGGTTTGAAGCGCGATTTCGGTCGCGCGCTCACCTTTTGGGGCGGCGCGTGCGATACGCGCGACGTCCTAATCAGCGGGACGCCGGCGCAGGTGCGCGAGCACGTGCGCAAGCAGATTGACATCTGGCGTCCGGGCGGTGGGTTTGTGTTTCAACAAGTGCACAACATTCTGGCCGACGTGCCGGCAGCTAATATTGTGGCGATGTATGAGGCAGCGGTGAGTGACTGAAGAGCGTGGTTTGTACATCTAATGAATTGAAAACCACAGATGGACACAGATGAACACAGATTTGCGGAAACGATGGTAAGCTTTGCTGGTTCAAGTGTGTGTTCACGATTCAGAGAAGGTTCCCCATGGTCAACGTCTTATTCAGCTGTGTTTATCTATGGAATTTGTGGTTAAATGGTCGTTCAGGCTCTAGGGCATGGCCAGGCGCTCGGGCGTGCCGTTGCTGGGGATTGCGGTGCGGAGCCTGGGGGTTGAAAACTGCTGAACGCTGCCATCGGCCAGGGCGACGTTGCCTTGGAATCGATGGATCGCGTGTGTCCAGCCCGTCGGGCGATTCGTGATCAAAACCAGAATTCCATTCGTGGGAGCAAGACCGTTGGTCAGGTTGCGGTCACCGGCCAAAAACATTTGCGGGTTTGTGTCGACGGCGTCGAGACCTACAAAGTAACTGAGGTTGCGGTTTGACAAGCCAGTACTAAAGCTGGTCGCCCTCACCCGATCATCGGCAGGGCAAACCAGAACCCGAGGCGAGGCTAGTTCATTCGACATAACCTGAAACCAGCGAAACGCTTCTCCGCTCGCGACATCTTTCTGCGCGCCGCCTAACGAACCCGACGCGACTGCCGGGTAAAGATCGCTGTGGCCCAGGGCCCAGGTTCGGCAGGCCACACCAATCTGCACCAAATTTGAGGTGCACGTTATCCTCCGTTGTCGCTGCTGGTTTCCCCTCAACCAAGGCAGCACTACGGCAGCCAGCAGCAGTATTACTGCGACTACCATGACCACTTCAATAAACGTCATTGCATTAGCGCTGCCGCGCGCCTGGAATATTCCATCGCCGAACGTGGCCGCATGTCGCGTAGCGCAGGCCTCCGAGCCTGCCGTATCGCCGACCTCCGAGTCGGCGAGCGCTAGGTCACAGCGTCTGCTTACGGCGTTCGCAGGCTGGGAAGCCTGCGATACCGCAGACTCGGAGGTCTCGGAGGTCTGCGCTACACCGTTCGGGGGCTCCAAGTTGGATTGAAATGTTCGGGCCAGGAGCTTGGGGTTTTGGTGGGGAGGTAAGCAGGTCGCAATTGGCAAGAGTGTGATTCGGCTCCCGCGCATATCGGGGGCATGATCACGACGCGTAGTGGTTAGGTCAAGGAGCGTAGAGAGGAGGATCAGGATTACGATTAAGAGGGAACCAAGCAGGGCTCGGTTACCACCTTGCTCCCGGGGAAACACCGGGAGCTTTTCCAGTACCTCACCGGATTGAAGGGACGTCGTTCTACGTCGAGAGTGGACCCGAAGTTTGCAACTGAGAATTATGGAATGTAGCAACGGAGGGAAGCAGTTTCCCGCAATCACTCGCCGTAACCGGTCCATCGTTATCTATCTGGCTTTCATTCAAGGCCTGCTTTGCCTGGCTATTTCTGCCCACGCCGGCACGCGGGTCGTTGCCTGGGGCGACATGCAGTACGACATGACCCTGAGCCCTGTCGCCGATACCACCAGCGGCTCGGCAGCCATTTCGGCCGGTTCCTTTCACAGCGTTGCGTTACAAGGCACCGGCGCAGTCGCTGCCTGGGGAGACGATCGCTTCAGCCAGACCAACTTGCCGGGCGCGCTGCAGGCCCAAGCTTCGTTGCAGGTCGCTGCCGGCAATGTGCATAGCCTGGCTTTAATGCAGGACGGCAGCGTCGTGGCCTGGGGACCTACAGGTGGACAATATGGCGATTACGGCCAATGCAATGTTCCCGCCAACCTTGGCCCGGCGAAAGCCGTGGCTGCCGGCGCGCTTCATAGTCTCGCGCTGAAACAGGACGGGACGGTTGCCGCGTTTGGCGACAACGAAAATGGCCAGTGCAACGTTCCTAATGGGCTCAACCACGTCGTGGCGATTGCCGGCGGAATGTACCATAGCCTGGCGCTGAAAGATGACGGAACGGTAATGGCCTGGGGTGCCAACCAGCAGGGACAATCGACCGTGCCCGCGGGCCTCAGCAATGTGGTGGCGATCGCTGCGGGCGGTTTCCACAACCTGGTTTTGAGAAGTGACGGCACGGTAGTTTTTTGGGGAACCTTTGGCCTTGCCCAAGGCGGCGTGCCTGCCGGGCTTTCCAACGTCATCGCAATCGCCACCGGAGATTACCATTGCCTTGCACTGAAAGCGGACGGTTCTTTGGTTGCCTGGGGTTTCGATTCCTCCGGCCAGTGCGATATCCCTGCCGGGCTTACGAACGTTGTCGCCATTTCGGCCCGTAGCGGTCATAGCATGGTGCTCATGAGTACCAGTCAGGTTACCCCCGCACCGGCGAATCCGACTCTGTCCATCAGCGTGTCCGCCGGAACGGTGTTGGTTTCCTGGCCCGCTACAGCAAGCAACTTTGTCTTGCAGCAATCGTCCGATCTGACCCTGTCTAACTGGACTTCAGTTGGCCAGACCCCAACGGTCGTGAACGACCAAAACCAAGTGGCTTTGCCGGCAACGGGGATTGGATTCTTCAGGCTGGTCAGCCAGTGACGGGCGTTTACGGACGAAGAAAAAGCCGTAGGTACCCTTCGAAGTAGCGCAGGCCTCCGAGCCTGCTGTATCGCAGGCTTCCTAGCCTGCGAACCCTGGCGCAGACGCCACGCGCCAACGCTCGCCGACTCCGAGGTCGGCGATACAGCAGGGTCCTGTCGGACGATCACCAAGGCCTGCGCTACGGGCTCGCTGTCGCATCTTGCGCTTCATACTCGCGTCTTGATATTGCGGCCTGCCCACGCTTGTATTTCCGCATGGCTCCTGCATCGCAGCGCGGCAGTTCGCACTGGCGCTTACTTCTTTTTTGCCTCCTTGTCCTGCCCTTGCCGCTGCTGGCTTTAAGCACGGAACACTTCATTGTCGAGAATGGCGGACCAGGGAGTTTTTGCCTCGTGGCGAAAGGCGCAGCCGCCCCAATTCTCGTTGGCGCGGATGATTACCCGGGAGTAATCCGCGCGGCGCAGGATCTGCAGACGGACGTTGCGCGCGTGTCGGGCATCCGGCCGGCGTTCGAGAAAGGTTCGGCGCGGCCCGGCATGCGTCCTATCGTCGTGGGAACGCTGGGCAAAAGCGCGCTGATCGACCAACTTGCGAGAGAAGGGAAGTTGCAGGCGAACGAGATACAAGGGAAATGGGAATCTTACGTCATCGCGGTGGTTACTAATGCGCTGCCTGGAGTCGATTCGTTGCTAGTGATTGCCGGCAGCGATAAGCGCGGAACCATTTACGGCATTTACGAATTGTCCGAGCAGATCGGCGTCTCGCCCTGGTATTGGTGGGCCGATGTGCCGGTGAAACACCATGATTCCCTCTACGTGAAGGCGGGTCGATTTGTGCAAGGCCCGCCGGCAGTGAAATACCGTGGCATATTTCTCAATGACGAAGCGCCATGCCTGACGGGCTGGGTGAAAGAGAGGTTTGGCAACTACAACCACCAGTTCTACACGAATGTTTTCGAGCTGCTGCTGCGGCTCAAAGCCAACTACCTCTGGCCGGCAATGTGGAACAACTGTTTCAACGAAGACGACCCGCTCAACCCGAAGCTGGCCGACGAGTACGGCATCGTGATGGGCACTTCGCACGTCGAGCCGATGTTGCGGGCAGACAAGGAATGGAACCGGCAAGGCCACACAGCGGCCGAATGGAACTACGATAAAGAT
The DNA here is from genome assembly GCA_964623885.1 of uncultured Verrucomicrobiota bacterium. Classification (GTDB taxonomy): domain Bacteria; phylum Verrucomicrobiota; class Verrucomicrobiia; order Limisphaerales; family UBA8199; genus CAZUVM01. The sequence goes on along the minus strand of CAZUVM010000104.1, from coordinate 1,988 downwards.
CCGGAGTTGTTGCGCCGGTTCTGGACCGAAGGCCTCGAGCGGAACCGCAATTACGAGAGCATCATTACGCTAGCGATGCGTGGGAAAATCGATACGCCGATGTCGGAAACGGCCAACATCGCTTTGCTCGAACGCATCGTGGCGGACCAGCGAAAGATCATCGAACAGGTCATGCATACGAATGTGACCGAGGTGCCGCAGCTCTGGGCGCTCTATAAGGAAGTGCAGGAGTATTACGAGAAAGGCATGCGCGTGCCCGACGATGTGACACTGCTTTGGTGCGACGATAATTGGGGCAATATCCGCCGATTGCCAACCGCTGAAGAGCGCAAAAGGAGCGGTGGCGCGGGCATCTACTATCACTTTGACTACGTCGGCGGCCCGCGCAATTACAAATGGCTCAACACCGTTCCCATTCTGAAAGTCTGGGAACAGATGAATCTCGCGTATCGTTACGGCGCAGACCGCATCTGGATCGTCAACGTCGGCGACCTCAAGCCGATGGAATTCCCGATGGAATTTTTCCTCACGTTTGCTTGGGACCCGGATAAGTGGCCGAAGGAACGGATCGCCGAGTACGACCGGCTCTGGGCTGAACGCGAATTTGGCGCCGAGCACGCCGCTGCCATCGCGGAAGTTATTTCCAAGTACACGAAGTACAATGGCCGGCGCAAGCCCGAGCTGCTGGAACCCGGCACCTTCAGTCTGCTGAACTACGGGGAGGCCGATAAGATTGTCACCGAATGGACCGAGTTGGTATCCCAGGCGGAAGCGATTCAAGCCGGCCTGCCCCAGGCTGCCCGCGACGCTTTCTATGAACTCGTATTACACCCAACGAAAGCCTGCGCGGTCGTGAACCAGCTTTATGTTGCGGTAGCGAAGAACCGGCTGTACGCGCAACAAAGTCGCGCCAGCGCGAATGACTGGGCGGAGATCGCGCGGAGTTTGTTCAAGGAGGACGCGCAGCTTTCGGATTACTTCAACCACCAACTCGCAGGTGGAAAGTGGAGCCACATGATGGACCAGACGCATATCGGCTACACCTATTGGCAACAACCGGAGTCGAACGCGATGCCCAGAGTGGTTAATCAAACAGTACCCGAGACGGCCGGTCTGGGAATGGCGCCCGAGGGGTCGGCGGAAGCCTGGCCGAGCGCTACGAATGGCCTCGTTCTGCCGGTGTTCGATTCCTTTAACCGGCCGCGTCATTACATTGACGTGTTTGAACGCGGGCGCGCCCCGTTCAATTTCACCGCGACGGCCCGCACCCCGTGGATCAGGATTAGTCCCAACAACGGAACGGTAACCAACGACCAACGGTTGTGGGTGGACGTGGATTGGGCAAAGGCGCCGAAGGGCTCGGCGGAAGGCGTGGTGCGAATCGCGCGGCCCGGAGCGGAAGAAGCGGTTGTGCAGGTTAAGATCTTCAATCAGGCTGAGCCGGCTCGAGATACGTTGCGCGGGTTTGTCGAAACCAGCGGCTACGTCGCCATCGATGCCGTTCATTTCACGGCGAAGAAAGATGCACCGTCGGCGCGCTGGGAACAGATTCCCGACCTGGGACTCAGGGATTCATCGATGAGCATATTCCCGGTGACGGCGGCGAGTGTCATGCCGCTGGAGAATTCGCCGTCTTTGGATTATCGTCTGTACCTCTTCAGCACTGGGGCAGTCGAGGTGACCTCGATTGTGGCGCCTTGTTTGAATTTCGCCCCGGATCGCGGAGTGCGCCTGGCGGTTGCGTTTGATGACGAGAAACCGCAAGTCGTGACCATCGTACCGAAAGGTTATTTTGTGGATAACGGGAATCGCGACTGGGAACAGTCAGTAAGGGATAACGTTCGCAAGGCGAAATCAAAGCACATCATTACCCAGTCCGGCTATCATACGCTCCACGTTTGGATGGTCGATCCCGGCGTGGTCTTGGAAAAGCTGGTGGTGGATTGCGGAGGGGTCAAACCGAGCTACCTGGGCCCACCGGAGAGTTT
>CAZUVM010000103.1:0-13989 GCA_964623885.1 uncultured Verrucomicrobiota bacterium | reverse complement strand
GCCAGTTTTGGACACGCCAGGGACTGGCAAACCTTGCCGCCCTCAAGCAAGCGCGCGAAAACAAACATTGGGAGGAACTCTGGTTTGTTGAGTAATGGTGGTACCGTCAAGATGCGCCCAAGCCGTGCAGTTTACATCAGCTGTCTGTCTCTCTCATGCCCTGGTCCCAATCCGGAAAGAAAACAAAGAACACCGGTGCCACTCCGAAGTGGCATCGGTGCCTGACCAGCACGCCTCTGTTGCCCGCCCTTATGTCCCAAGAACTTTAGGCCTTTTACTTCGGCATGTTTTCGGCGTCCATGCTGGCGACCAGGTCTTTCTCGGCCATGACCCAGTCTTCCAGCGTTAGCGGATGGTTGGATAGTTTATCCCGGAAAAGCTCATAGGCGTGTTGGCGCACGGTGGCTTTGGTGATCCCGGGGGTGAAGGGTTTCGGTTGCTCGATTGGTTTTGCTACGACTTTCTTTTTCATACCAAACTCCTTCTCTCCATTAAACATAGGTCGCCGCGAGTTCTGCGCAACTGCCAATTCGAGTGTTGATGCATTGGTGGCGGCTTGACGCCGCCACCCCCCGCAGGCGTTGACGCCTACGCTACGGCTGCCGGCCTAGGCAAAGTTAAAAAAGCCCTGATTTTTGGGCACAATTCAGGGTTCTTTGAGCATTTCTTGCCTTCCTTAAAGCAATTTCCCTGTGAATAACTTTCTTGGATTCTTTTTCACTTGGACAGCCTATGTCCTAGTGACCCTTAGACAATCTTGACATGAAAAATGAGAAATTAAGATTCAAACGTTTCGTCCGCCCGGCCTTCCTGCGCAAGCTTGGCCGTCCGCTCGTCAGTGGATTGTTTGCGCGATTCGATGCTGAACTTAAGCAGTTGGGCCTGGACTTGCCCGCGCCCGATCTTCCTGACAAGTCGTACTACGGCGCCTTGGCTCGGCTGCTCGCGACGCCGGAAGGGCTGCCTGAATCGCTCTCGGAGGCGTTGTTCGCTATCGATGAAATGTCCAGCCCTGAAGGCCAGGAACAGCTCGAACTGGCCGTCGCTCGCATCGAGCCGGCTCTCCAATTCGACGAAGGGTCCACGCGCGGCGATTTGGCGTTGCGCGTTTGGCTGGTCAATCCGGGTTTGCTGGCCCGTTTACACAACCAACAACGGTTGCGCCGCCTGACTTCCTTCGAATGTTTCAGCCCGGCTGCTTCCACCGTCACGGCGACTATCCAAACTCCGGATGCGGAGATGCTCGAGGCTTTAGCCGCCACGCTTGATCCGTGGTTTGCTCGCCATCAGCGCGGCCACAACACCACGCGCCTGGAGCTTTACCCGGTGCAAGGCGACTACTGGTTCCTGGTGCGGCATGGCGACACCTTCACGCGCACGCCCAAGGTGGAAGCGCAGAGGACGGAGATCATTCATTTTCGTCCTGAACGCGACGATGTGGTCGTTTACTCGGCCGAGCACAACGAACTGCGCATCAACGCGCGTACGCGCGGTGAACGCGAGCTTTACGCCGAAGCCTTTGGTCTGCATCTGCACGGGCGCGGTGATTGGTTCACTCGCCGCGGAGCTTATTCGCTCGAACCGCTGCGCCGCGAAGGTGCGGATGCGCTCGACCCGGCGGGCCTTGAAGGACTTACGCAAATCATCCTGCGCGAGATTGAACTCACCTCCGACTCCGCGCCACACGAGGTGCTCACGCGCCACGGTGAAGACCTGTTTCGGGTAACGCTCAGCGTCGACGAATTGATGCCACCCGGCTGGCGTTTGACGCGCGCCGGCTTTGATTTGCATTTCAAGGGCCATTTGCGGCCGCGGCCGGTGCAGATTCGTCCGCCGAACCTGCTCAAGCTCGGCCGCCATTGCGACTTGCGGCTCGTGCACCGCTGGTTGTGCCAGCGCGGATTTCGCGTGGTTTAACCCAGTTGAATAGGTCGTATGTCGAACCCCTGGCCTGCTCTCGAACGAATCCCCAACCTCGCCGCCGTTCCCCGGGTCTGGCGGCAGCACCTGGGCGATGATTTCGACAGTTTTTCGTCGGCGTTTCTGCAGCGCTCCGCGCACGCGGTCCGGTTCTACCCTTGCCCTCGTGGGTGCGGTTGTGCCCACGAAATCATTCGCTTCTCCGATACGGACGTCCTCGCCGTGTGCCGTTGCGAATCCTGGAGCTGTGACGATCTCAAGTTGTCGGCCGACGACATCATGCCTCTCGAATTGAGCTGGGCGCGGTTCTGTCGCGCATTGGCGCAAGTGTTCCAACTCGAACCAAAAATCGCCGCGCTCAACTTCGCCAATATGCGGCAGATTGGCTCGTGGTCGGCCGCGGCTGTGTCGGTGATGTTCGACGTCCCGGAGACCAAGGCTGCCTTCCGTCGTGGCATTCTCGAATTGGCGACGCGGTTGCGTCAGCCGTTCATTTTGTTGGCGCCGACGGCAACGCAATGCGATGCCGCCGCCCAGGAACTGCTCGCGCAAACCGGCGCCGGCTTTTTCCCGCTCGCGGCGCATGTTGCGTTTGAACCGCACGGCAATTTGCGCCTGGCTCGCGCGCCCGGCGAGCTCTTCGCCCGGTTCACGCCCCAGCCGCGCCAACCGCTCGACGACGATGTGGCCCGGCGCGCCTTTGCGCTCGTGCAGCAGCTCGATTCCGACGAGCTTGGGAAACCGCCCAGCGTGCTGACGGTTTTCCGTCTCTATTGCATGGAAGAACTGACGGCCGCTCAAGCGGCACGCAAACTGCACTGCTCAAAACCGACGGTGCTGCGCCGGCTGGAATTGCTTCGGCGTAAGACCGGGCTCGAACCGGCAGTGCTCCGCCGCATGTCGGCGCATTTGTCCAAAGTCGAAGACGGCCTCACGGATTCCCGCGCGCGGCACATCCACCGCCGCGCTGCGATCGACGCTGCCGAGGAAGATGAACGAGAAGACTAAAGCATCTGGAGGTTTTAAAAGAATTCGGATCTCGCGAATAGGCCTTTTCGGACTTCGGAGTTCGGGTTTCGGCCTTGAAATCGTGCGGCATTCGCTTCGGGTACTTGACATTCGAGAGCTCTTAAGCCACCCCGTTTAATGATGAATTTCCTGGTCACCGGTGGCGCCGGTTTTATCGGATTTCACGTTTGCGACCGACTGCTGCGCGACGGCCACTCGGTTTGGGCTTTTGATGACCTCAACGATTTTTATAACCCGCAGCTCAAACGCGCCAACTTGCGCGACTTGCAGGCCTTGGCACGGCCGTTCGAATTTGTTCAAGGCGATCTGACCGACGCTGCGGCAGTGGAGGAGTTGATCGCCGGGGTCAAGTTCGACCAGGTGATTCATTTGGCTGCGCGAGCCGGCGTGCGCCCCAGCCTCGAATCGCCGGCTCTTTACCAGCGTGTGAACGTCGAAGGCACAGTCAATGTACTCGAGGCAGCGCGGCTAGCGGGCGTAAAGAAACTCATCCTGGCATCCTCGTCCTCGGTGTATGGAGTGAATTCGAAGGTTCCCTTCTCCGAAACGGACCCCATTTTCACCCCCATTTCTCCTTACGCCGCCAGCAAACTCGCTTGCGAGGCCATCGGTCATGTTTACCACCACCTCTACGGGCTGGATATTGTCATGCTGCGCTTCTTCACCGTTTACGGAGCGCGGCAACGGCCGGACCTGGCCATTCACAAATTTGCGCGCCTCATCCACGCCGGCCAACCGGTTCCGGTCTTCGGCGACGGATCGACCGCGCGCGATTATACTTATATTTCCGATATCCTGGACGGTGTTCTGGCTTGCACCCGGCGGGAATTCGGTTATGAGATCTTCAATCTCGGCGAATCACAAACGGTGAAACTCCACCATTTGATCGAGTTGCTGGAAAAGGCGCTGGGGCAAAAAGCACGAATCCAGCGCTCACCCCCGCAACCGGGCGATGTGCCCCTGACCTGCGCTGATATCGCGAAAGCGCAGGCTCAGCTCGGCTACGCGCCGCGCGTTACGATCGATCGGGGCATCCCGCTGTTCGTCGAGTGGTTTAAACAAGCCCAACTTCATCCAGCATGAGCCCCGTAGAATCGGCCCCCAAAACCCTGAGCTGAGTTCTATTTCCATGGAGCACCAACCACATTACGTCCGACCGACTTTCGACGAGGCCCTCGCAGCGTTCAAGACGCTGCTGCAGCAGCGCAGTCTGCCAGCCGAAATCCGCTGGGTCTTCGATGAGAACCTGGTTTTCGAGCGCGATACCGGCGGTCCGGGAGGATTTCGTCTCGGTTTTCAGACGGCGTTCAGCCCCGCCCCGCCCGATGCCGAGCGGATCGCGTATAAGGAATTCATCGATTACGATTGCCGCCTGGTTTTTTATCGCATTGGTTCGCACGCCGGGAAATCCGTCTGCCTGCTGCTGTGCGACAAGTGGTTCGAGCGCAAAGCCGACGCGGAAGGCTTCATTAAGAGAGACGAATGGTTGATATCATTCCGGCCCGGTTCGACGGGCGAGATCGAGGAAATCGCCAATCAGCAGCGCTGGGCCAATCGCATCCTGCGTGATCGCCCATTGCATGATCTGGATTTCTGCATGTCTCTCCGCTCCATCCACGAAATCCTCGCGCACGGCCGCGTGCTATCGCCTTACGAGCGCTATGCGCTCAAGCTCATGCACGTGTGGCATCGGATTCTTGGGCAGCCACGGTAGAAACCATCAGTATCTCGACACTTTTTCGGCAGTCATCTATCCTCCGCTTTCCCCTCGGGGATTGAATGACCGAAACTGCGAAGCTCTTGAAGGAATTGGTGGCGCTGCCCAGCGTTAACCCTGCCTTCCTGCCTTCCGGCAATCCCAATGCGGGCGAACAACGCGTCGCGGAGTTCCTGGCCGCCGTGGCCGCCAAACGTGGACTCGATGTCGAATTCCAGGAGGTGTTTCCTGGCCGCGCCAACCTTTTAGTGCGGCTTTTGCCCTCCGGAAAGGTGCATCAACGCGTGCTGCTGGCGCCGCATTTGGACACGGTGAACGGCGAACCGGATCAGTTCGTTCCGCGAGTTCGTCATGGTCGTTTGTACGGCCGGGGGTCATGCGATACCAAAGCTTCCGTGGCGGCGATGGTTAGTGCTTTGAGTTCAATCGCGCGGGCGGGACGGCGGCCGCAAAGCACCGAACTTGTTTTCGTTGGTCTGATCGACGAGGAAAACGCTCAATTCGGTTCCCGCACGCTCGCAGACAGCGGTTTCAAAGCTGACCTTGCCATCGTCGGCGAAGCCACGAGCCTCCAGGTCGTCACCGCTCACAAAGGCAGTCTGTGGCTGCGGTTGGAAACAAAGGGCAAATCCGCTCATGGCGCCCGCCCTGAATTGGGGCGCAATGCGGTGCATGCCATGGCGAAAGTGGTTGACCTTTTGGAAACCGAGTACGCTGCCCAACTGGCCCGGCGTCATCATCCGTTGCTGGGCAAAGCGACCGTGAGCGTAGGCGTCATCAACGGCGGCACCCAGGCCAACATCGTTCCGGATCATTGCTCCATTCTTATCGATCGACGAACACTCCCCGGCGAAAGCGAATCCCGTGTTGCGCGCGAAATAAAGGCACTGTTAAAACGCAAACGTCTGACCGTTACCTGCCAAGGTGACAAACTCGCGCCCTGTCTGCCGATGGAAACCGACGCGCGGCGCCCGTTGGTGCAACAGTTCCTGCGCAGCGTCGGTCAGCGCAAGCCTGCCGGTGTTCATTATTTTTGCGACGCCTCCGTCCTGGCCACAGCTGGTATTCCTAGCGTGGTGTTTGGGCCGGGCGACATCGCCCAGGCGCATACGGCGGATGAATGGGTTTCTCTCACTGCTGTCGACCAGGCGGAGGCGTTTATCGAGAAATTCCTCCGCTCATTGGCGTGAAGTTTGGTGACTTTGAAAAAACTCAACGCACATACAGAAAAATTAAATGCCACTGGGCCCGCCAGTTTGTTATAGTGGACGTTTATGGTTGAGAATGCTGTTGACGCAACACCCATGACGACCGCGGCCCGCGATGCCGAGCAACGCGCCTCATTCTTCCGCCAAAGCGGTTGGCTTATGATCGCCAATGTTGGCGGCGGGATAATGACCTATGCGGTGCACTTGCTGAACAAGTATTTGCCCGGCGGGGAATACGGCAGTTTCGGCACTTTCCTGGCAATTGTCACTGTGTTTTGCCCGACCATGCCGCTGCAGATGATCCTGACCCAGCAAACTGCCAAGGCAGTAGCGACGGGCCGCGAGCACGAATTGGCAGGCATTATTCGCATGTTTTGGCTGTGGATCTCCGTGTTCTGGCTGGTGGCCGCGTTGGGTGTGTTGGCTTTTCAGCACCAGATTCTCCATGCCTGGGATATTAGTGACCCGGTTGGGCTGTGGGTGACCTTGCCGGTCGTATTGTTCTCGCTGTGGATGCCGATGTTCTGGGGCGTCCTTCAAGGCCAGCAAAACTTCCTTTGGCTCGGTTGGAGCATGCTCGCCAACGGCATCGGTCGTTTTGTCATCGCCGCGATAGCGGTCATCGTCCTGCACGCCTATGCCGGTGGAATGATGACGGGCGTGCTAATGGGCATCCTCGTGGCGGTCCTGATTGCGGCCTGGCCTTCGCGCAAGGTCTGGACGGCTAAGTCGGTGCCGTTCGACTGGCGCAGCCTCGTGCACCAGATCGTTCCGCTCATACTTGGCTTCCTGGGATTCCAAATTCTTTTTACCGCCGATACCATGTTCGTTAAGGCATATTTCCCGAAAGGCACCGTCGATTTTTATGTGAGCGCCGGCACGATGTCTCGCGGCCTGATGTGGCTGGTCTTGCCGTTGGCCTCGGTCATGTTCCCGCGCCTCGTCCACAGCGCTGCTCGCGGTGAGAAGACCAACCTGCTCGGCATGGTTTTACTCGGTACCGGTTTGCTGGGTGTGCTCGGCGCGGTCGGCTTGTCGGTGGTCGGACCTCTGATTGTGCCGATCCTGTATCCCGCCTACCCGCCGGCGGCTATTGGCAAACTTCTGCCCTGGTACGTCGGCGCGATGGTTCCGCTGGGTGTGGCGAATGTGCTGTTGAACCATCTGCTGGCCCGCCCTTCTTCCAAGCTCGTGCCGTCGCTGGCGGTTTTTGGTTTGGCAATTTGCTATCTGGCGGCCCTCAGCCCACTGGCCCCGTTCCACCAGACCCAGGTTATGGTCCTCCAGACTGTTGGCGTGTTCAACCTGTTGCTACTGGCCGTTTGCGCCTGGTTTACCTGGGGCGCTAAGGCACGCCCCTGATTCAGCTTCGCTTTTCGGCCGCCAGTTTTGGCTCGGTCAGCGCTTGCCGCTGACGATTTCGGGCATTTTGAAGATGGGCAGGAACATACAAATCACCATGCCGCCCACGACCACGCCCAGGAAGACAATCAGGATGGGCTCGATCAACGAAGTCAACCCGGAGAGAGTCGTCTCGATTTCTTCATCGAGGAAATCCGAAATACGCTCCAGCATGTTATCGATTTTGCCGGTCTGTTCACCGGCAGTCACCATGCGGAGGATCATCGTCGGAAAAATCGGATGTTTGCCCAAAGCCATGGAGATGCTCTCGCCTCGTTCGATGTCCGAAGCGGCAGTCTTAATCGCCTTCTCCATCACCACATTGCCGACGGTCTGAGAAACAATCTGCATCACTTCCAGGATCGGCACACCGCTGCGAACCAGTGACGCCAGCGTTCGGGTGAAACGAGCCAGGCAAATCTTGTGAGCAATGCTGCCAAAAATCGGCAATTTGATCCGATAAGTGTCCCATAGCTGCCGGCCGCTTTTCGTTTTGATGAAATAAAACCAGCCGTAAACGCCACCACCCATCCCCAGGACAATTACCCAAACCCATTTTTGCACTATGTGGCTTACGTTGATCAGGAATTGGGTCGGCGCGGGCAGGTCGGCGCCGAAGCTTTTAAAGATTTCGCCGAATACCGGCACAACTTTGACGAGCAGGAAAATCGTGATCAAGATCGCGACGATGGTCACCGTCGTAGGATACATCATCGCCGACTTGACCTTCTTTCGCAGCCGAGCTGCGTTTTCAAGATAAACTGCCAACCGCGCCAGAATCTCTGCCAGCAAACCGCCTTTCTCACCGGCAGCAACCATACAGACGTACAGCCGGCTGAATACCTTCGGATGCTTTTGCAGCGCTTCCGAGAAACTGTCGCCGCCTTCCACCCGGGTGCAGACATCCTTAATGACGTCGCGCATGACTTTGCTGGTCGTTTGCTCCGCCAGCGCCTGCAGCGATTGGACCATGGCCAAACCGGCATCGATCATCGTTGCGAGCTGCCGCGTAAAAACGACCAGGTCCATCAAAGCCACCCGGCCGCCACTCGTCTTGCCTTTTTTCCCAAGCTTTTCCTGAATCGAGACTACCAGCAGGTTGCGGTTGAGCAGCGCGGCTATTGCCGCCTGTTCGTTGGCTGCTTCGACCGAACTGCGAATCTCGCGGCCCGTAGCTGTTTCGCGTGCAACATAAGCGTATGAGGCCATAAGATATCAGGTTGGGTGCGGGGTGGATCCGGACGAGCGGGTATGTCTGCGCACCGCTCCATACCGGAGGGCCACAAAGTCAACCACTTGGCCGTTATCAAACCTGGCAAGTAACATGTCGATGGCCTTACGCAAGCAGCCTTTGTTCCAAAGCTCGGGTGAGAACCACCCTATGGATTGTTCCCCGTAATGCTTTGCGCCTCCTGCCGGTCGCGGACAAAGCCTGCACCAGCGTCGGTCTTTGACCTGCTCGGACGCTTTTCCATCATTCCAAACCGTTCTTGTGCCTCAACTTAGTACAAACCCTGACCCGAATTGGGAAAAAAACATGTTGTCAACCAAAGGGCTTTTCCCTATGTATGGCGGCTAAGGCACCGGTTTTGGTGCGAGGGCAGACCGGTTTTGCCCTCACTAAATGCAAAATTAGACGGAAACTAGAACAGTAACAAAGATCGGAGGAACTGATGAAGTTTAATAAATGGACAGTTGCGCTGGCTGCCGTAGGGGTAGTCAGCCTCGCGTCCGCTGCCAAAGCCGAGGAGAAGGCGAGCACCGTCATGACGGCGCTCTCTTCTACGACTTTGAGCGGCTATGTGGACACATCGATGCAGTGGAACCCCGGCACTGGGAACACCTTCGTGGCGCCGTATAAATTCAATTCGCCAAGCAAGGCGGACGGTTTCAACCTGGATGTGGTCCAATTGCGCATTGAAAAGCCCTTGGATGAATCCGAATGGGCGGCCGGCTATCGCGTTGACCTGTGGGCTGGTCCGGACGCCAATACCCTGAACACCGTGTCGACGGGGGTTCATGGGGATTTCGCCATCCGGCAAGCCTACGTCGCGTTGCGTATGCCGGTCGGCAACGGCCTCGATTGGAAGGTCGGTGTTTTTGACAGCGTGCTGGGTTATGAATCGGTTGAATCGCCGAACAACCCCAATTACACGCGCTCCTACGGCCACTCAATCGAGCCGCAAACACACACTGGCGTTTTGGCCAGCTATCGTTTCAGCGACCTCGTGAGCGCATCGGTCGGCGTGGCGAATACCATGGGACCCGTAATCAACGGCCGCGCCTTTGCACCAGTCCAGACCACGAATCCTTATTCTGAGTCGTATAAGACTTATATGGGCTCTATCGCGGTGACCGCGCCTGACAGCCTTGGATTCCTCTCGGGCTCGACCCTCTATGGCGGCGTCGTCAATGGTTTCAACAATAGCATGCTGGGCTCCGGCTTTGCCGCGCCTGAACTGAATGCTTACGTCGGGGCAACCATCGCCACACCGGTCACCGGCTTACGACTGGGCGCTGCCTGGGACTTGCTCCATGCGAATACAACGCCTAATTCAGGCATCCTCGCCGGGACCAAGACCGAAGGCGAAATCTGGACCATCGCAGGCTATGCATCGTATCAGGCTACTGAGAAACTCAGCTTCCATGGCCGTGTTGAGTATGGCACGGGTGACGTGGATAACCCGGCATTCCTGGCTTCGGCTCCCGGCCCGATCGCCCCTGGCTCTCTTGGTGGCGATGTGCTGAACAACGCCCTCTATGCGGTCACCGCCACCGTCCAGTACGACTTGTGGAAAAACGTATTGAGCCGCATTGAGTTTCGTTGGGATCACAGCGAGCACGGCATGGCCTTCGGCGGTGTCGACGCAAACACCGAAGGACCGAATCGGTCGAATGCTTACATGCTGGCAGCGAATATTATCTATAAGTTCTAACCTTTTATATTTACTACACCCCCTCCCGGTTCCTGGGAGGGGTTTTTTGTTGCTCTGATAATGAGCCCCATCCCCGATACTTATGCTGGCCAATTGGGCATTGATATTTCAGATTCTGGTCTTCCAAATGTTCGGTCTTGGCGCCAATGCAATGCGCTGTGGTTTTTTGCGCAATCGGGATAAAAAACAACGCGGATTAGTTAGCGCCTTTAAATCGAAAATCTTCCAACATTCTCGCCCGCAAAGTCTTGTAAATTACCAGGCTATTTGGCACAGCACGTGCCTAGCCTCGCCCCATTACTGTCACCTGCTTTCGTGCCGACCCTTGTCGGAGCGTGCCGTGACGAGAACCAACCTTAACCTATATGAAAATGTTGAAGTGTAATCCGTGGACGTTTGGACTGCTGAGCGCCGGGCTAATAAACCTGCCCGTCGCCATGCGGGCGGAGGAGAAACCCAGCTCGGTGTTGACTGCTCTCAGTTCAACCACGCTGAGCGGGTACGTGGATACCTCCGCGCAGTGGAACATGGGCACCGGTAACGCCAATGTTCCCAACTATGCTTTCGGTGGTCCCGGCAAAGCGGACGGTTTTAACCTGAACGTTGTCAAGCTCACGGTCGAAAAACCGGTCGATGCTGCCGATCACTGGGGTGCCGGTTACAAAGTCGACCTCCTCGCCGGCCCCGATGCCAACATCGTCGGCGGCTTGGGAACACAGTCTTCCGGTACCTCGGGTGATTTTGGTGTAAAGCAGGCCTACGTCGCGTTGCATGCTCCGTTGGGCAACGGCCTGGATCTGAAACTCGGCGTTTGGGACACCATCATCGGCTACGAAGTCTTTGAATCGATCAATAATCCCAACGTCACCCGATCCTACGGCTACACAGTCGAGCCGACTACCCATACCGGCCTTCTGGCCAGCTATCAGTTTAACGATATGTTCTCGGCATCGGCCGGCGTTGCCAATACCTACGGCTCGACGATCAATGGCCGCGCGTTTCTCTTTGGCACTACTTCGGCGGCTGGCGGCGAAGGTCCCAAGGCGGAGTCATATAAGACCTACATGGGATCGATTACCTTCACAGCTCCCACCAATTGGGGTGTGCTCGGTGGCTCCACCATCTCCGGCTGCATCATCAATGGTTTCAATGCCGGCTCACCCGCCGCAGGTACCGCGGCGGACCAGACCAGTTTCTATGTCGGCGCTACCTTTAACACCCCGGTCACCGGGCTCAAGGCGGGCATCGCCTACGATTACGCCGGCGTGAGCAAACAACCATTGACTGCGGACACCTCATCTTATGCCGATGTTATCGGTCTTTACGTGTCTTACCAGCTCACTGAAAAGCTCAGCATTTATGGACGAGGCGAGTATGCCTGGTCCGACAAGACTTCTGCCTTTATGGCCACCAAAGTGTTTGAGGCGACCGCCACCCTCCAATACGACCTTTGGAAAAACGTCCTGAGCCGGCTCGAGTTCCGCTGGGATCACGCAGCTGATGACTCCAATGCTTACGGCGGGACGGTTGTGGGCGCGGGCACGGCGAGCAACAGCTATATTCTGCTGGCTGACATCGCCTACAAATTCTGATCGTTTCTGCTACTTCCTTGCAAGCCCCCGGCGCGTGTGGCGTCGGGGGCTTTTTCATCCCAACTTTTCGTGTCCTTCCGCGCGTGTTTGTGGCAAATGAATGACCGTGCACCTCGCGTATCTGCGGCTGTTGGACTTCCGGAACTACCGGAGGTTGGAGGCCGAGTTCGAGCCCGGCTTCCACCTGCTGCTCGGGGATAACGCTCAGGGTAAGACCAACATCCTCGAAGCCATCTACCTGATTGCCACCCTGCGTTCGTTCCGTGGCGTGGGCAGCGCCCAACTGGTGCGCCATGGTCAAAAGGGCTACTTCGTCGGCAGCCGGATTGTTGGTCAAGGACAGCATGAGACCAAGATGTATTGGTCGCTCCGCGAACGCACCCTGAACCTGGACGCGCGGCCTGTGCGTAAACTGACCGATTACCTCGGCGTGATTCGCACCGTGGTATTCTGCACGGAAGACCTGCTGCTGGTTAAGGGTCCCGCGCGCGCCCGCCACCGCTTCCTGGATTTGCTGCTTTCGCAGACTTATGCAACCTATCTGCCGCTGCTTCAGCGTTACGTCCAGGCGCTCCGGTCGCGCAACGCCTTGCTCAAACAACCAGTCTACGATCCGGTGGCGCTGGAAGGTTTTTCCCGCGAACTGATTGCTGCCGGTTCCCAGATCACGCGGTTACGGCGCGAATTGGTCCCGCGGTTCGCGCCGCTGGTTCGCCAGGCCTGCGAGAGCATCGCCAAAAGCCCGGAGAATGTGCAGTTTCAATATGCCCCCAGCGTTAAAAATGATTTCGCCGTCGAACTGGCCCAATGCCATTCCCGCGAGCGAGTCTATCGCGCGACGCTGGTGGGCCCGCATCGCGATGAACTTCAACTCCTGCTCAATGACCGCCCGGCTGTTCAGTTCGGCAGCGAAGGTCAAAAACGCACGCTGTCCATCGCTCTCAAAATCGCCCAGGCGGAGTATCTGACCGCCCTGCACGGCACTCCGCCTGTGCTGCTGATCGACGATATCATGGGCGAGTTGGACGCCGGCCGGCGGGCGGGCCTGCTCCCACTGCTCGAGCGTGCCCGGCAAGCGCATGGCCAGGTCTTTATGACCGCGACCGAACAGAACTGGCCCGATGAACTCAGCCGCGGCGCCCAGCGCTGGAGCGTTCACGCTGGTAATCTTGGCAGACTATGAGCCTTCGCCGTCGCGGCAACAACTACCCCGAGGCTGCCGCCTGCTCGTCGCGACGCCGCTTCTCAACGAGCATCGTCGCATTCCCGCCTTGGCTTGTTTCCGCTGTTGCTATCGTAGCCAACCCCGTGCCAAAGCCCTTGAGCGGGTTGTGCCACATCCCGACGCCGGTAAGCGGGTCCAGGCAGAAAACCTCCCCGTTACAGGAAGCCAGCACTGCCTCGTCTTGCAAAACAACATTGACGAAGCCGAAGCCTTTGAGATGGGTTGCCCAAACTTGCTGCCCCGTAACGCGGTTTAACGCAATGACCGAACCTCTGATGCCGACGAAGACTAATTGTGTGGTTTTCATAGTATTCAGGTTGTCCATCGCGTTCAGCTTCCCAGTTTTCGTAGTTAGTAACGATTAGAAAGCGTTTTGCGGTTTATAGTAGCTGCCAGCATTTGGACCATTACAAACGCTGCCAGCTTTCGAGTTGACGGAGCTTGAGTGCGAGGTTCACATGACCCCATTAAGTTTAGATCATTATGCCTGTTCCCACCCAATTGCCCACCGTGGCCCAAAACGAAACGTTTGGCGGCGTTACTTACCACATCGAAGGCGAACTCGTGCCTGCTCTGCATCTGGAGCTGAGCCACACGGGGGTTTATTTCGAGCATCACATCCTGCTTTGGAAAGACCCGGCGGTGGCCATCGCGCTGCATCCGATGAAAGGCGCTTTTAAGCGCATGCTCGCCGGAATGCCGTTTCTGCTGACCGGTGCCAAAGGTCCCGGGAGAATTGCCTTCAGCCGCGACGGGGTGGGGCACGTGTTTGCGCTGCACCTGAAAGCAGGCATGGGCATCGACGTGCGGGAACATCAATGGCTGGCCGCCACGGACAAAGTGGATTACACCTTCTCGCGAGTGAAGGGCGCCGCCAACATCCTGCTCGGGGGAACCGGTTTTTTCATAGACACCTTCTCGTGTCCGGCGGAGGACGGCATCCTTTGGCTGCATGGCTACG
>CAZUVM010000102.1:0-8889 GCA_964623885.1 uncultured Verrucomicrobiota bacterium | reverse complement strand
AGATGGTGGCATTAGTTCGCTTGACATTCGCCTCAATTTAGAGTCAAAGCTGCTGGAGCAGCGTGAATAATTTGGTAGCCGTAGAACGGGGCCCCCTCCCCATGAACCGAAGACGAACGTCGAACTTCCAACGCTCAACGTCCAACGTCCAACGAGAGCAACGGACCCCTCACCCCGGCCCTCTCCCCATCGGATGGGGAGAGGGAGAAGCAAATTGAGTATGGAGAAACATGGTTCGCCACGGCTTCGCCTTCTGTCGAGGTTCATTGGTGAATGCGCGCAAGTCGCCTCGAGGAATTCTCACCCCATCGGATAGGGAGAGGGAGGAGCCTTCCGCGCGGTTTGGGTTCTTGGTCTATCTATCAGTTTAAATCACACGTCTGTTACGGCTCGCTACTGGGTTTCGCCGCGAGTAACGCGCATAAAGACCTCTTCCAGGCCGATTTCGTCTTCGCGCAATTCCAGCAACCTTGCGCCGCCGCGGACGAGCACGTCGGCGACGATGCTGTGGTCGGTATCGAAGCTGGCCAGGGTGACTTTGATCTCGCCATCCGATGCGGTGACTTCCGCGATTTCGGGCCGGGTCTTGAGCAGCTCGATGGCCGTGGCCTGGTCGGTCCCGACGCGGACCCACATCACGCGGCCCTGCGACATCTGGTCGCGGACGCCCTGCACGGGCCCGCTATAGATCAATTTGCCCTTTTCAATAATTGCCACGCGGTTGCACAGCGTTTGCAGTTCGCTCAGGATATGGGAGGAGATGATGATCGTTTTGCCCAGACGCTGCAGTTCCTGGAGAATGGCCATCATCTCGATGCGCGCCCGGGGGTCAAGGCCGCTGGCGGGTTCATCCAGAAGCAGCAATTGGGGATCGTGAATGAGCACGCGGGCGAGGCCAAGTCGCTGCTGCATGCCGCGACTCAAAGCCCCGATGAGGGCGCCTTTTTTCTCGCTCAGCCCGACGAGTTCGAGAACATCGTTCACCGTTTTCTCGCGCTGCGCTGTGGGGATCTTGTAGCAGGCGCCGAAGAAATCCAGATACTCGGTCACTTCCATGTCCTTGTACACGCCAAAGAAATCAGGCATGTAACCGATGACGTGCCGGACGGCGTCGGCTTGACGGACGACATCATGTCCGAGCACCTGCGCGGTGCCTGCGGAAGGAGCAAGAAAGGTGGCGAGGATGCGCAAGGTGGTAGTTTTGCCGGCGCCATTGGAGCCGATAAAACCAAACAGGTCGCCCTTCAGCACGGTGAGGTCCAATCCCTGCAGCGCGGCCAGGCTGCCATACATACGGGTTAGCCCGAAGGTTTGAACCGCGGGAATGGGCGGGGCTGAGTCAGTCATTAGGACTTCAATTCATGGTTAATCCCACACGCCATAACGTGTCACGGGCGCTGCGGCGCGGGTGGAACTGGTACATGGGTTTGATCGGGGCATAATCAGGGGCCCAGGCGAGGAGGAACGCATTGCCGTGCTCGAGCTGAGCGGAGAGGTCGAGCCCAGGCGGGGAAAGAAAAACTTCCTCGGCTCCACGCAAATAGGTCAGCTCACCCAGGAAACAGGCGGCGATAGCGCTGTTCGGTTTGTCGGAAATCCAGCCGCGTTCGTTCGAGCCGAGGGCGCTCTGGCGGTTTTGGACGGCATCGTGAAAACCAGCGCTTTGGTTCGCGACAAATTGCCGCAGCAACTTCCCCTGCTCGCTTGAAGGCGTGAAGGTTTTGGCCTCGCTGGGCGCCAACTCGCCCAGGTCATAAATGCGGTCGGCTACGACGAGCTTCATTTCGGTGACCTTGTGATCGGTGCGGTTTTCGGCTTTGACTTCCCAGCCCTGGGTCGACGGGCGGATCGTGGCGGTGAACGGAACTTCCGACGGTTGCCACCAGTCGGTCACATAGAGTTCACTGGTCCAGACCGGCACGAAGATATCGGCTTTAAAGCCATCGCCGATTTGGGTGACGCTGGCTTTTTCAGAACTGCCGGCGGTCACACCCGACCAGATAGCGATAAAAGAATTCCGGAAGGTGGCGTAGCGCTGCTGGCTGGCCAAAGGATAACGCTGGTTGGAAGGCGAGTAGACAGCGGAATAGGTATGGCCGCGGAGCTCGGCACCCTGCTCGGTCGGCAGGACATCCACTACGTGGAGCTCGTTCCATTCGGATTCGCCGGCGCGCAATTTGTAGCCGATTAGATAGATCACGAGGGAGAAGAGGACGACATAACACGGGAAAGTAATCCAGGTGAGCATGGGCTTGCCGATGCGCTTGAGCCAATACTGGTCCAGGGGCCCAATCACCACCAGGTAACCGGCCAGCAACAACAGCAGCCAGAAGGTGGGTAATCGATGAACCTGGCGGGTATCGATCATGGCCCCGAAAATGCCGTCGCTGCTCCAACTGCCCTGGAGGTTGACGTCGCCGCCGGTGTACCAGACACCCGGGACATCAGCGAGCCTGGCCCAGAAGGTCTCGAGGTTCTTCCAGGACCGCATCGGCTCGCGCTCGGGGCTGAACATAAGCGCGGTCAGGCGACCGCGGCCGCGCGGGGAGGTGACGATGAGCGGCGTATCGCCCGATTGGACTTCGACTTTGCCTTCGCGGACGCGGCCTACGGCGACTTGGATGGCGGCGCTTTCGAACGCGGGATCGTCGCGCAGATCGTTGAACGGTGTAACGGTTGCGGTTGTAGTTTGTTCGGCTGAAACTGGGTAGGGGGAGCCAGGCTGGTTGAGACCGAAACGGCGGCGCATGGCCGGGGTGATGGCGCGAACGTTGGCATCCGATTCGTCCCCGGTAATTACCTGGGCGGTGGTTTGACGGAGCCAATCCTGCAACTCGGGGTGGGCCGAAATGGTTCGCAATTCCTTGACGTCGCAGGGGAATAGCGATTTGAGCCAGGGCGAAGAAGTAATATCGGAGGGCTGCTCGACGGCGACGATGAGATGGCCGCCGGCGTTGAGCCAGGCGAAGATGGCATTGACCTGGTTCAGGCTCAATTCGGCCGCGCGTTCGGAATTGAGATACAAGGAGGAAAGGCCTTCGAGGACCAAAGGATTATCGGGAAAGATGGAGGGCAGCAGGCGGGCGGCGACGGGCTGGAAATCGGTAGCCTGAGTTCGGACTTTGCGGATGATCGGAGTACCGGCGGCGGTGCGGGCGATGGCGCCGAGCAAAGGGGTATTGCGCGGGACCTGCTTGCGTACCGGCAGGTTGGATTGTTCAGCCCGGGTTTTGCCGCGCTCATCCAATAGCCGGACGGTCCATACGCCGGTGCCGCGCATGGAGGCAAAGACGGGGATGACGAGGCGTTTGAGGGTGCCGGTGGGCAGCTCGACGGGCAAACGAATGGCCAGGCTTTGGTCGAACATGCCGCCGCCGCTTAATTCGACGACGCCGTTGAAGGTAGGGCCGTCGTTTTTGACTTCGCACACGACGGGGAACCAACTGGCTTCGGGGACGATGCCGTCGTAGCCGAGAAAGACATCAAACTGGATGGCGGCGAGCGCAGGCGGTGGGGTGAGACAGCAGAGTAACAGCAGGGCGACCGTGAGTGGTTTGGGAACCATGCGGGCGAGGGCTGCGCAGGGCAGCGCC
The DNA here is from genome assembly GCA_964623885.1 of uncultured Verrucomicrobiota bacterium. GTDB lineage: Bacteria > Verrucomicrobiota > Verrucomicrobiia > Limisphaerales > UBA8199 > CAZUVM01. Next base: position 5,296 of record CAZUVM010000102.1, on the reverse strand, counting down.
GGACTGGCCTCAGTTTTCATGGGCTGGAGTTACCACCATCGGTTCCGCACAGTCACTTTACCTGGACCTGTATAAATCTCCGGCACGGGTTTAGCAATCGTCAATTTGCCGATTAGACCTCGCTATGCGAGGATCGTCACATGGTCGAAGACGGCAAGGATTTCCTGGCAACGCCCGAGCCTGCCCAACTAGGGCCGGATTCGCGAGCCGGGGTGAAGAGCGAAGCGGATTTGAATGCGGAGCTGGATGAGTGGCTGCGCACGAAAGGGTTGGCCCGGGACCGGCAGCAATTGATTCGGGCGCTGGTTCTGCTCTGGCACGACCACCTCGATGCGGCGCACCGGCTGGCGCAGGAAGTGGACAATGCCGACGGGGCATTCGTGCATGGCATGATGCATCGGCGTGAACCCGACGCCTCCAATGCGGCGTACTGGTTCCGGCGTGTCGGGAAGCATCCTGCGTTTCCAGAACTGGCAAAACGAGTAAAAGCCCTGCTGAGCGCGCGAGGCGATGAGGACCTTTTGCGCCGGCTGGTATCGAAAGGCGAATGGGACCCGTTCGCATTCATTGAGGCATGCAGCGAGTCGGGTTCTGATGCCGGCAAAGCAGCGAAACTGCGCCAGGTTCAACAAATTGAGACGGAAGTATTGTTGGGGCTGTTCGCAAGCAAGGAATAACAAGCCACCGCCTTCATCCTCAGCTGTTAGAGAGAAAACGTAAAGACACACCATTTCTCTTTACACTAACCTCGCCTGCTGCTAGCCTCAGCGGGTCGGTGGAGTGTTGGTTCACGGTAGCGCGAAAGGCGCGGGCGCAGCAGAACTCTCGCGCCGATGTGTCGCGGGCAAGCGGCAGTATAAAATGAGAACGTCGGGTTTAAGAGTCGTCGAAGGCGGCTTGGCGATCGGTAATTGGCTGGAATGAACCGACTGTCAATCATTGGGTGTGGTTTGCTGGGACTGGCCATCGTCCTGGTGCTTGGCCGATTAACGTTGAGGTTTTGCGGAAGCTGGAGCCGCGAACGCGATTTTCACCACACGCACAATACGCCGGTGCCCCGCCTGGGCGGCCTTGCGCTGGCCGGTGCCTGGATTGGTCTCGAGATCTTGATCCGGCTCTTATACCCGGAGGAGATGTTGCGCATCCCCTGCCGCAACGTGGTCGTGTTCAGCTCGCTTGCGATGTTCGGATTGGGATTTTGGGACGATCTCAAACCGCTCGGCGCGAAAAGGAAACTCGTTGGGCAAATCTTGATCTCGTTGGCGGTCTGGTACGCCGGCGCCGGAATCGAGACACTTAGGATTCCATTCAGTCAGCACATTATGATGCTGCACGGCTGGGGCGCGCTGGTAACGGTGTTATGGCTGGTCGGTATCACGAATCTAATTAATTTGATCGACGGTGTCGACGGATTGGCCACTGGCATTTGCCTGATGTTGATGGCATTGCTGGTGTATGTCGGATACCAGAATGGCACGTTCGTCTTGCTGACGGTCGGCATGACCGGCGCACTCCTGGCCTTTCTCTGGTTCAATTTCCCCCCGGCAAAAATGTTTCTCGGTGACGGTGGAGCGTACTTTCTGGGATTTCAAATCGGGTTGTTTGCGCTCGTGAGCTCGCACAAAGGTTCGGTGCTTGCCGCGTTGATCGCGCCGCTCTTTGTGCTGGCGTTGCCGATTGTGGATACTTCGCTGGCGATCCTCAGACGCGGTCTCCGCGGATTGCCGCTATTCCGTCCGGATCGACGTCATCTGCATCATCACTTGCTGAGCATCGGCATGTCCCGACGCAAAGTAGTGCTGTTGTGTTACGGTTTGACGCTAATGTTTTTGGGCATGGGATTCGCCGCGTTCTATTCAAACGGCCAACTCGTGCCGGTGCTGCTCGGATTTGCGGCAGCCATCCTGCTGCTGTGTGCCGGTCAACTCAGCTTCAGCCGCGAATGGTTTGCCGTCGGCCGCACGCTGGGCAACTCCCTGGCAATGAGGCGGGAGATTCACTACGCGCTCGCCCTGATGGAATGCCTGTCGCATCAGGCCCGGCGCCGGCCGTCGCTGTCAGACCTCTACGACGAGTTTGTGCACTCGGCTGAACGCCTGGGCTTCACCGCCGTCAAAGTCCGGCTGGCGGATGGCGAGCGGGTCTGGCAACAACCGGGCCGATGTGGAAGCAAACCACGTTGTTTTCAGCAGGAACTTAAAACCCATTGCGGCGGGATTATAGAGTTGCAGGCTCCCGCCTGCTTCGGAGGCCAACCTTGCTCCAGCAAACGATCTGTGCTCCCAAAGAATGGGCCCTTTCGTTGTCCAAACCCGACCGATGGACGGTTGTTCGACGTCATATCCGAATTGGTCGCTGAAGGCTGGATTCGGGCCGCAGCCAGATCCAGCACCAATGGCTCATCATCGAGATTTAATGGCTCTGCTCGGACAAGAAAGGAGACCGGCAGTTGAAATCACCGGGGGACGTTTTGTGCGGGAGTGCAGCTTATCCCGGAAGGAACATGTCATCGGTTGATAAGAACCTAAAGTTCAAAATTATGAGAAAATTAATAACTGTGGCAGTCACGATCGGCTGGCTAAGCGTCGGTCAGGTTCTGGCGATCAATGCGACTAACATTGCGGCGATCAAGGAAGCACTACGCACAGTTCCAGCCGCGGAGATGCCGGCGAAAGCAGGCGACTTCGTCAAAGCGGCAAAGCCCCAAGAGCGGACTGAGGCGACGGAAAGCGTCCTGCGCGCGGCACTGGAGATCAATCCGTCCGTTGCGCCAATAGTCGTCGCCGCAATTGCTAAAGCGGCGCCGGATATGGCACCTGTTGCCGCGCGAGTCGCGGCTCAACTGCAACCCAGGCTCGCAGGTCCGATTGCCAAAGCAGCCGCGGCGACCGTTCCCGCTCAGTTGAGAGCAATCGTCACTGAGGTTTGTCGGGTGCTTCCGCAGCAATATCAGACCATCGGCGTTGCGACGGTCGAAGCGGTCCCTGGCTCCGGTCGCGAGGTGCTCCAAGCGGTGTCGGCAACGTTGCCCGAGTTGAAACCGCAAATCGACGCCTCTCTGGCTGGGAACACCGGCATGCCGGCATCGGCCGCGACGGTTCTGGGGTCGGTACGACGTCCGAACATTACATCGCCGCCCACTGCAATTGTGCTTACGCCGACAACTGGAGCCAGCCAGGGCGGTCCGGCGATTGCGCCGCCATTGGGTCCGCCGCCCAGCACCAACATCAATGTGAAGCCTTTGGACTCCGATCCAGTTCAGCGTGGCGGACGCAATTACGCTTCGCCTTAAGGGCGCGGGTCAGGCGGTGGTTGGTTGGGAAGCCAGCGCCGAATTCACGCGGCGGATGGCTTCATCGATCTCATCGGTGCTTTTGAAGCCGATGACGATCGCGTCGAGTTCCGGGCGCGACATGGCATACTGAATGGAACGTTCGCGGTCCTCGGCCTGGACGAATTCGCCATTGCCGATGATTTTCATGCCGATGACGCCCCGGCCCTTGGCGCGCATTGTCTTCAATTCGGTGAGCACGGGGCCCATGTCGTTTCCGGGCTGGTTCCAGGCTTCGGTCATGCCGTCGATGTGTTTGCCCTGCGGGTTCACGCGCACCAGGTGAACTTCCGTCCAGGTTGAAGCGGTGGCGTTCCGCAATGCTGGCAGGCTATGGCAGGAAACGCCCTTAGCGCGGATCCATTTCTTTTGTTTGGCTTCGTCGAACGCGTCCATGATGCGTTTGTAATCATCTGTCCAGCCGTCCTTGACCATGCAATGGATGAGCATGCTGTCGACGTAATCGGAGTCGAACACTTTGCGATGGTGATCGATGGCTTCGAGAATCTTCTCCGGTTTGCCCGGAATCTTGGACTGAATGAAAAGCTTTTCCCGGGGCAGACCTTTAATGGCGTCGCCCATCCAATCAAACGTGCGATAGGCCTGGGCGCAATCGAAGTAGGTGATGCCTTGATCGTAGGCGTAATGGATCAAACGGTTGAATTGTTCCTGGCCGAGGTCGTGTTGGACCTGGCCGCTGTTGCTGCCGGTGCCGAAACCGACGCGGCTGAGTTTGATGCCGGTATTGCCGAGGGTGACCTGGTCGGCGGCGGTGCGTTTGGCGCTCCGTGACAACGAGGAACAGGAAGTAAGGAGCATGGCGCTCGCCGCGGCGGCAGAGCGTTCAATGAATTGTCGACGGCTGACTTGATGTTTCATGCGTTTAGCCCTTGGTTCGAATACGAGTATACGTTTAAGCGCGGTGTCCCGCTAAAAATGCTCCTTTTTACCAAGGAGTCAAGCCCACCTGAGAGCGCCGGCATCCCTGCCGGCGATTGATTGGGAGCCCGCTATTAAACCCAAGCCGGCAAGGATGCCGGCGCTCCCAGATGTGGCAGTTCGAAAGCCCCTGCGGTAAATTGCCTCTTTGCGTCTCCCTGCGCAATTGTCATGGTTGCGCTATTGCGACGAACGATAGTACAACTAGCCACCAGCATTTCCAACGTGAACAACTGGATCGCAAAGCACGTGGCAAGTAACTGCCAAGCCGTCCACCTTACCCTGGCCATTCTCATCGCAGCGCTGTTCACCTGGTGCGGCGCCGCCCGTGCGCAGAATGACATCAATCTGACCGGTTACACGCTGGTCTTTTCCGATGAATTCAACGCTCCAAGCTGGACGCCGAATAATCCGAAAGGCTCGTATCCCTGGCGCTCGCAGCCGCCCACTTCGGGCGACATCTTTGGATATTCAATCCGGGATCAGAATTGCCTGAGCATCAGTAACGGGGTGCTGATTGATAAGCTGACGCTGGTGACCGGCGCTGACATCTTGGGGAGTTACTGCGGCGGGCCGGTCGGCATGAAGGACGGTTCGAGCAATGCGCTGGTCGCGGTCAGCACCCTGGGTTCGCAGATCAACACTCACAATGGCTGGCAGTGGCACGGCTGGATCGGGATGCAGTTCACTACGCCGGCCAGCGGACTGACGCTCAGCCAACTCGGCCGGTATGCCATCTCCAGTAACACACAGGTCCATCAGGTTCGCATCTTCGATGCCGTCACGGGCGACGATGTGGCCAAAGCCATCGTCAACTGCTCCGGCCAAAGCGGCTGGGTCTATGCCCCCATCATTGGCGGCAACAAAGCACTGTCAGGCAGCCACGCCTATTACCTGATGACCGATAATTACAGCGGCCAGGACTATTTCTATGGCGGCAATACGACTGTGACCGGGTCAGGCGGAATCACCATCAGCAATAGCGCATGGGGCGCGTGGCATTCAGGGTCGCTTTACTCCGTGGAC
>CAZUVM010000101.1:0-7440 GCA_964623885.1 uncultured Verrucomicrobiota bacterium | reverse complement strand
ACACAACGACCTCGAAGACGTCGGCCTCGATACGTATCACCATACCTTTTTCGAGATGCTCGGAAATTGGTCGTTTGGCGATTATTTCAAAAAGGAAGCCATCGAATGGGCCTGGGAATTAATCACACAGGTTTGGAAATTCCCCAAGAACCGGCTCTACGCCACGGTGTATTCACCGGATAGGAGCAAAGGCGATCCAAGCGAGTTCGACCAGGAAGCCTATGATATTTGGGCGGGAATTTTCCAGGCCGCTGGCCTCGATCCGAAGGTTCACATCCAGACCGGTGGGAAAAAGGACAATTTCTGGATGATGGGCGATACCGGTCCGTGCGGCCCGTGCAGCGAAATCCACATGGACCTGACGCCGCAAGGCGATTCCAAAGGCCGCCTCGTCAATCAGGGTAGCGCCGAGTGCATCGAGATTTGGAACCTGGTGTTCATCCAGTTCAATGCCAATCCCGACGGCACCTTTTCGCCGCTCCCGGCGAAACACGTGGACACCGGCATGGGCTTCGAGCGCGTTACCAGCTTCATCCAGTGCACGAAGAACTTCACCGACTTCACAGGGGTCATCTCCAATTACGAGACCGACGTTTTCCGCCCGATTTTCAACCGCATCGAGAAACTGAGCGGAAAACGATACGCCTCCACGTTGCCGGCCGCCGGCGTCCCCCCCCAGACCGAGCAGGAGAAGTCCGACGTGGCCTTCCGCGTGATCGCCGACCACATCCGAACGCTGAGTTTTGCAATCGCGGACGGCATCACTCCTTCAAACGAAGGCCGCGGCTACGTCCTTCGTCGCATCCTCCGTCGCGCGGTCCGTTATGGCCGCTCACTTGGGTTCCACGAACCATTCTTTTACAAGCTCGTTTCAGTACTGGCCGAAACCATGGGCCACGTCTTCCCCGAGATCCGTGCCAAACAGGAACACGTCGAAGAAGTCATCCAACGCGAAGAGGAAGCCTTTAACAAGACCCTGGATCGCGGTATCGAACTGTTCGAAAAGGAGATTGCCGGTCTTCGCGGGACGGCTTCCGACATCTCCGGCGCGTTCGCTTTCCGCCTCTACGACGAGCAAGGTTTCCCGCTCGACCTCACTCAATTGATGGCCCGCGAGCGTGGACTTGCGGTTGACGAGCCTGGGTTTGACAAGCTCATGGACGAGCAGAAAGCCCGCGCCCGCGCCGCCCAAAAGAAACAAGTAATCGAGCTTTCCCAAATCGAGACCACCACGCCAACTCAGTTTGTCGGTTATGACAAGCTGGAATCAGAGGCGAAGGTCCTCGAAGTCATCAACTTAAAAGACAAAACCGCTGTCATACTCGACACTTCTCCTCTTTACGCCGAAATGGGCGGCCAGGTCGGCGATACCGGCGAGCTAACCGCCGGCGGCCAACTTTGGCACATCGCTAACACCCAAAAATCCGGCGATACCTGGCTGCATCTGCTTGGCGACAAAAACTCCGTCGACGCCCCTGTAGTAGGCTCATCCGTAACACTTTCCGTCGATCGCCTCCGCCGCCACTCCATCCAGCGCCACCATACAGTTACCCACCTTTTACACTGGGCCCTCCACGAGGTGGTCAGCAAAGACGCTGTGCAAAAGGGTTCTTATGTCGGACCGGAAAAGCTCACCTTCGACTTCAGCAGCGCGCCATTAACTCCGCAGCAGGTTGCCGACGTTGAGCGCCTGGTAAACGAGCGGATCGTCGAAAACGCGCCCGTGACCTGGACCGAGGTCAAATACAACCAGATCAAATCGCGCCCGGACATTATGCAGTTCTTCGGCGAGAAATACGGCGAGTGGGTGCGCGTCGTTCAAATCGGTGGCCAATCGACCGCCCTCGACGGTTATTCAATGGAACTCTGCGGTGGGACCCATACTCGCGCGACGGGCGAAATCGGCCTGTTCCGGATCGTCGCCGAGTCGGCCATTGCCGCGGGCATTCGCCGCATCGAAGCGGTTTCGGGTCTGGAGGCTTACCGCAAGGCCAATGAAGAACTGCAACTGATCAAGACGCTTTCGAGCAAGGTCAATTCTCCCATCGGCGAATTGGAGAAGAAGGTTGAGGCGTTGCTGGCTCAGCTCAAGGAAAACGAAAAGCACCTCAAATCCATGCAGCAGAAGCAGGCTGCCGAGGTCGCCCGGAGCCTGGCAACAAAGGCTCAGACTGTCGGTTCCACCCCGACGATTATAGAGAATGTGGCTGGAGACGGCGATTATCTCCAGGCTGTGGCCGATGCATTGAAAGGCCAGTTTAAAGGTGTGGTTGTCCTCGGTGGTACGATCAATGGTGCGGTGGCGCTCATCGCCACAGTTTCACCCGAGCTAACGAAGCAATTCCAAGCCGGCAAGCTCATCCAAGCCATTGCGCCTATCGTTGGCGGCAAAGGTGGCGGTCGTCCTGATAACGCCCGCGGTGGAGGTAAAGAAACCGCGAAAGTGGACGAGGCCCTGGCCAAAGCCAGGGCGCTCCTGAACGTCTGAAATTAGCGCTTGTGATTAGGCCAGAGGGTGGTATGGTTTCCGGCCTTTTATGAAAGAAAACATCCATCCGAAGTATGTGGACTCGGAGATACGTTGCGCATGCGGCAACGTGATTAAGACCCGTTCCACAAAGCCGGTGATCATCGTGGGTATTTGCAATGTTTGCCACCCTTTCTACACCGGCCAGCAGAAATTTGTGGATACCGCCGGTCGTGTGGATAAATTCCAACAGCGCATGGCCAAGACTCAGGCCGCCCAGGCCGCCGTCGCTGCCGGCAAAAAGAAGAAGCACTAGCGATTTCTCCCATTCATCCGCCCGCATGGTCAATTGACTGTCCGGGCGGTTTGCTTTTCCTTTGAGCTGCTAAGTCAAGTGCATTGAATGGATTTCGTCCCTTACATCGAAAAATTCTCCCGTCGCTTTGCCGAGGTTGAGTCGGCCCTAAGCCAGCCGACAGCTTTTGACAATCCGCAACGGGCGCAGGAACTGTCGCGCGAATACGCGCGGTTGAAGGAGTTGGTCGCGCATGGCCAGGCGTACAAGAAAACCCTGGAAGATGTCGCGGCCAATCGCGCCTTGCTGGAAGGCGGAGCGTTGGATCCCGAGCTCGCGCAAATGGCGCGGGAAGACCTGGCGCGGCTCGAAAAGGAGGAACAACGGCTGGCGCTCGAAGTGCAGCGCGGTGTTATTCCCCCTGACCCTGCGGATTCGCGAAACACGATTTTCGAAATTCGGGCCGGAGCAGGTGGTCAGGAATCAGCGCTCTTCGCAGCCGACCTTTACCGCATGTACACCCGCTATGCCGAAGGCCACGGCTGGAAATACGAGAACCTGGACTCGAGCCCGTCCGATCTGGGGGGCTATAAAGAAATCATTTTCCAAATCACCGGCACGGATGTTTTTAAGCGGCTGAAATACGAAAGCGGCGTGCATCGCGTCCAACGGGTCCCTGCAACAGAAGCCCAGGGCCGCATCCACACCAGCACCTGCACGGTAGCCGTGTTGCCCGAGGCGCAAGAGGTGGATGTCGAGCTTAAACCGGAAGACCTGGAAATCACAGTTTGTCGCGCTTCGGGCCCCGGCGGTCAGGGCGTCAACACCACCGATTCGGCGGTGCAGGTCATCCATAAACCCAGCGGTTTGATTGTTCGTTGCGCGGACCAGCGCTCGCAGCAGAAGAACAAAGCCCGCGCGCTGACTGTGCTGCGCTCGCGCCTGCTTGAGCGCAAAATTGAGGAAGAAAACGCCAAGTATGCCGCGCAACGCAAAGCCCAGGTCGGTACGGGCGAAAGAAACGAACGAATCCGCACGTATAATTTCCCACAAAACCGGGTGACTGATCACCGGATCGAATTGACGCTCTATAACTTGCCCGCGGTCATGGAGGGCGATGTCGATCCGATTATCGACCCCCTCATGGCCAATGATTTGGAGGAAAAGCTGGCGGCTCTGAAGTGAAATGGCCGTGTCCTGGTGCTGGGTAAAATAGTTCCCGCCCCGTCCTCATCACACTCGCGGCATTGCTCCTTAAAGTTTCATGTTAATCACTCGCTCAACTAACCTCCCACGCGGTCTTATTTTTGATTGCGACGGCACACTTGCGGACACGATGCCGCTGCATTGGCGCGCGTGGCAGGTCATCGCCAACCGACACCGGATAACTTTTCCACAAGACCGATTTTACTCGCTGGGCGGTGTGCCCTCGCGCGACATCCTCAAAATGCTTAGCTCCGAACAGCGGCTGGGACTGGATCACCTGGCCGTGGCTCGCGAGAAAGAGGCGGAATACTTGCCGTTGATTGCTCAAGTAGAACCCATCAATGCGGTGGTTGGCATCGCGCGTGAAAACCATGGCAAAATTCCGTTGGCGGTTGCCTCCGGCGGAACGCGCCGAACCATCGAACAAGTGCTGGAGCATTTAGGGATTCGTCACATGTTTGCCGCCGTTGTTACCAGCGAAGAAGTGACGCGCCAAAAACCTGCCCCAGATATTTTCCTGGAGGCCGCCCGGCGGATCGGCGTACCGCCGCAAGCCTGTCGTGCTTATGAAGACACCGATCTTGGGATGCAGGCCATCCGCGCCGCGGGCATGGAAGCCGTGGACGTGAGGAAGCTCCTTGTAAAACGCGAACCCGTTTCGTGAGAGCTGCGGGCTTATTTGCTCTTCACGCAGTGTGGATCATGAATCGCTTTTCTCCGCTTCACGTTTCCAGACGTAGCGAAACATAATCACGCGCAGCGCGGCCGTTAGGGGGATCGCCAGAATCCCACCCAAAAGCCCACCCAGTAATGTGGTCCCGGCCATCACTGCGATGATGATAGTCACGGGGTGAAGCCCGACCCGGCCGCCCATTATTCGCGGCGAGATCACCAATCCTTCCAACGCCTGGACGATAGCGAACACAACCAGGACTTTCAAAGGATGCGACCAATCCCCGAACTGCACCAAAGCGATCACGAGTGCGGTTGTGCAAGTCACAATCGCGCCAAGGAACGGAATCATCGTCAGGAATATCGCCATCACGCCAATTAGGAGTGCATATGGCAGACCTATTATCAAAAACCCAAGCCCGTACAGGATGCCGTCGCAAATGGCCACCAGCACCTGGCTTCGAAAAAAGGTGATCAGGTAGTTATTAATGGCCTGCAGCACGAACACGAGCTCGGTCTTGAAATTGGAATCCGCGACCGGCAGATAATTGGTCCACTTGGACGAAATTCCCCGCTTTTCCAGCAGAAAATAGAACGTATACACCGGAACGAGGGCGAGCCCCGCCAGGACGCCGAACCAGGAAGCGACTCGACCGACCTGGCCAAACGCCCAGGAACCGATGCGCGGCAGCGAGCCCGCAAGCCAGGCACTGGCGGTTTGCAATGTTTGGTCCTGAATCGGGCGGGCCGTTGCGTTTGGAGCATTCGTGTTTATGTTACTCTCAGTCGAGGGGACGACGGGAACCGGAGCAGGCGTCTGATCAGTGGTCTCGCCTGGCGTCTTGATGGTTTCGCGCTGCAGCAGTCTTTTCAGCAACGGCGGAGGATTGTCGATCCAGAATTGGATGCGTTGCTCGGCTCGAGAAGCATAAGCAGGAATCCGGCTGGCAAGCTGGCGCGTTTCATTGACCAGTTGCGGGACGATGCTGGCGAAGAAAATAGTTACCAGAACCAGCGCGATGGCAAATACACTGATGATCGCTTGCGGCCGGTGCAATCCTCGTCGCTGAAGAAAATCCACAATGGGATCGAGCAGATAAGCCAGCACACCGGCGACGGCCAACGGCCACAGCACAGGTGAAAGCAACTCGAGCACGCGTCCAAGCCCCCAAATCAACGCCACCCCGAGGCCAACCAATGCAGCTAAAGACAAACCGCTTAGAGCCAACCAGAACAAGCGCGCCTGACGGGCCGTAGGAGGAGGCAAATTCATGCCGCTCTTATCCTTGCCCCAGTCGCTTTGACTTTTCAGTTGCGGCGCGCACAGCGCTGATCAGCGTCCCGCGCAGCTTGCCTTTCTCCAATTCGTGCAGGCCTTCGATCGTCGTCCCACCGGGGCTCGTGACCATGTCCTTGAGCGCACCCGGATGGTATCCAGTTTCCAGCACCATACGGGCGCTGCCTAAGGCGGTTTGCGCTGCCAGTCGGGTGGCCACATCTCTCGGCAGACCTGCGGCCACACCGCCGTCGCTCAAGGCTTCAATGATGAGATAAATGTAGGCCGGGCCGCTGCCGCTCAGGCCGGTAACTGCGTCGAGCAGGGATTCTTTTAGCTGAAAGGCTACGCCAACCGCCGAGAGTAACCTTTGAACCAACTCGCCGTCTCGTGGTTGCGCGCCTTTGCCCAGCGCGAACGCCGAGGCCGAAGCGCCGATCAGCGCTGGAGTATTTGGCATCACGCGGATCAATCGAGCTTCGGCGCCAAGACCAGCTTCGAGCTTCGCCAGCGGCACGCCGGCAGCAATCGAAATCAGCAGGTGACCAGGAGAGAAAATGTCGCGGATCTCAGCCAGCACGGTCCCAACCTGATCAGGTTTGACCGCCAGAAAAAGCACCTGAGCAAATCGGGCTACGTCAGTGTTGTTTTGCGTAATCCGGGCGCCGGTGACTTTGGCAAAAGCCGAGCGGGCGGGAGCGCTCGGGTCGCTGGCAATCAACTGCTTGGGGGCAACCAGACCGGCGCTGGTGAACCCGTTGGCCAGGGCAGTAGCCATTTTACCGGCGCCAAGAAATCCGATCGTGAGTTTCGCTGGCATCGCTCGGTTTGTAACAGCTTGATGAGGCCGGGGCAAGGTTTCTGACGGCCCGATTTCGTGACTTTCGCGGGCTTCGCGTCAATTAAGGCCGAAGAACGATCTTGCCGGCCAAAGCGCCGCTCTTATGAATCGTACTTTCCTCTTGCAGCCGGTGCGCCTCGACCGCTTGAGCTAGCGGCAGGACTCGATCAATGCGGGCCTTGAGCTTTCCCGCGGCTGCCCATTCGTTGATGTCCTTGGCGGCGGCACTTTGCTCGCCGGCTGTGGCGTTGAACATTGCAAAACCGTGGATCGAGCAGTCCTTCGTATAGAATGGCCCGATCGGCAAAGCCGATTTGGCGTCCCGTCCCGCCATAACGATCATCCGTCCCCGCTTGGCTAGTAACGGGATCACTCGTTCGAAATTTGGGTCGCGCAGTGTTTCCCACCAAACGTCGATCCCTTCGGGTGCAAACGTCTTGATAGCTGCGTCCACATCTTCAGTCTTATAATTCAGCGCGCGGTCCGCCCCGAGTTCCTGGCAAATGCGCACCTTCTCATCGCTGCCGGCCGTCGTGATTACGCGGGCTCCGAGTGTTTTAGCGATCTGAACCACACTCGACCCCACGCCGCCCGAACCGCCGTTGACGAACAGGACTTCGCCGGATTTAAGCCGCGCGTTTCGCACTAAGCCGAGGTGAGCCGTAATGGCGACGAGAGAAAGG
>CAZUVM010000100.1:0-13124 GCA_964623885.1 uncultured Verrucomicrobiota bacterium | reverse complement strand
GTCTGGGCTCTGGCGTTCTCTGCTGATGGACGGACGCTGGCGTCCGGCGGCGAGGACCGCTGTCTCAAACTTTGGGACCTGGCAGCCGGCCGCGAAATCGCCTCCTTCCTGCAGGATCGGCCGGTGTATTGGCTGGTTTTCGCGCCCGATAACCAAACGCTGGTCTGGGGCGGCATCGGCTCGTACGAAGTCTGGCGCGCGCCGCGGGAGGCACCCTTGGCGTCAGGGTCCACAGTCCCACCGCTCGGTCTCCCGGCGACCAGTCTCTGGCGCGTCCCAGATGGAGCAGCGTCCATCTCACCACGTGTGCTGGCCGACAAAAACCAATGTTGCACCAATCTCCTGAGAATTCATGCCGCGCTCATGTCCTATCAGAAGGATCATAAACAAATGCCCGACTGGCTGAGCGACCTGGTGCCCAAATACGTGCCGGACACCAACCTCTTGCTCTGTCCGGTTCAAGCCGAAACTGGCATCTCCTCCAGTTGGCTGCCTATCGAAGATCCCAAAGTAACCTCCTCTTACGGTTATGAATTCAGCGCCCGGCCCAATTCGATCTCAGATCCGTACGGTCTCTCCGTCCCAGGGGACACCCTGAAGACCTGGAAAACGAGGCAGCTCGGGCGCTATGGCCCCGTGGTGCCGGTGTTGCGTTGTTCCCTCCATGGCACGGTGCTCAATGTAACGTATGGCGGAAAGCTATGGGAAAGCCCGCAATCATGGGAATCGGTGGCTGATGTCCAGTGGCGAGCAAAGGACAAGGCTGCGGCCGAGCAATGGTACGGCCAAATGGAGCAGGAGGGCAAAACTGCTGTCTTGAATCGACTCGCGTGGGGCTGGGCGACCGCCGCGATTCCCGAGGCCCGCGACGGCCCGGCGGCCGTTCGGTTCGCGGTAAAGGCCGTCGAGCTAACCAACCGCAAAGAGCCCGAATTGGTGGATACCCTATCAGCCGCTTACGCCGAGACCGGTCAGTTCGATAAGGCCGTGACTGCTCAGCTTGAAGCCATTTCGCTGCTAAAAGATTCGCCTCCGACACCGAGAACAGAAGGGACAATAAAGGACTTCGAAACCCGCCTCGACCTTTATCAACATAAACGCCCTTATCGGCAAGAGGAGTGAACGAAGAATTGCCTTAAATCCGATGAGTGACGTAACGCAGATTCTCGACGCGATCCAACAAGGTGATCCCAAGGCTGCGCAGGAACTGCTGCCGCTGGTGTATGACGAGTTGCGGCGCCTCGCCCGCGCGCGGATGGCCCAACAACCACCCGGCCAGACTTTGCAGGGCACCGCGTTAGTTCATGAAGCGTGGCTGCGCCTGGCCGGCTCCGAAACGAACCGTTGGCAAGGGCGCGCTCACTTCTTTGCCGCCGCCGCGGAAGCGATGCGCCACATCCTGGTCGATCGGGCGCGGCGTAAACGGCGCGCCAAACACGGCGGCGGCCAACAGCCGGCGGACGTAGACGAAATCGAGGTCGCGGCGAATGCAGACGATGAGAAACTGCTGCAGGTGCATGAGGCTCTCGAAAAGCTGGCGGTGGAAGACCCAATTCGCGCTGAGGTCGTGAAGCTGCACTTTTTTGTCGGGTTAACCCATGCCGAGGCCGCCGAGGTCCTGCGGCTTTCGGAGAAGACCGTTCGCCGTCATTGGAACCTGGCCCGCGTTTGGCTTTACCGAGCGATCCAAGCAACGAGTGAAGCGTGAGGTCCAAGACCCCGTAAAAGCCTTTCAGATCTGCGAGTAAGGTGTGGGGCGCAGATAGAGATTGCTGATGTTGCAGACGATCTCCGGATCGGTATAACCGGGCGTGCTGCTTAGCTTCTTCCACTCGGGATCGGCTCCAAACGCGCCCCAGTGTTTGTCATGTGCGGCCATGTCCTCATAGACCAGCATATAAGTCAGATTCGGGAGCTTGGGGCCGATGATCGTCTCACCGAAGAAAACCGGTTGCAGCCCGGCGCGGCGGAAGATGGCCAGCTCGCCCACGTTGAACATCTCGATTTTCTTCAGATTGGCGCGCTTGCTATGGCTCTCATAGGTGCGCAATTCGAAAACGCGCGAACCTGTGCTGTAGGCTCCGGAAGGCACCTCCAGCCTGGGCACCCCGGCGATGGCTTTCAGGAACATACTCTCGACGCGCACAAACGCCGGGTCCGTGGCGGGTGCGCCCAAAAACTCCGCCCCCGTCTTCTGGTATTCAGCGTCGGCAGCCAAGCGCTCTTCGACCATCGCGAAAGCTTCCAGCGACTTGAAAGGCCGCAAGACGTACATCGTCGGACTGTCCGGCCCGGTCATGACACTGAAGATACCGACCGGCGCAACGCCGGCGCGATTCAGAGCCGGGATGGCTGCAGTTCGGCAAAAGTCGTCGAAGAGCTTTTGCTTGGGCCCGCGCCGCAGATGGTAAAGCCGCAGTTCATAAAACTCCCGCGCCGGCGCTTCGGGTGGTTCCGCCGCCGCGAGGTTAAGGGTTGAAGCCAGAGCCGCCGCGCCGGTCGCAGCCGCTGAAGATTTGAGAAACTCACGCCGTTTCATAGTTGTGCCAGATATTTGCCAGGAGAGAGTTGATGAGGTGCGCGCCCATTTGTCAATCGTCCGTGAAATCCATGCTTTGTCATGCTAACCGGTTGGTCAGGTTGCTGGTTTGCCGCTAAGCTGTGCGGAATGGTGATACCGGGTCCGCCCATCCTGACGGCCAATGATTTGGCACTGAGCTACGGTTATCAGCGGTTGCTGGAGTCGGTGACACTAACCGTGGCGCGAGGTGAGAAAGTGGGGCTAGTGGGCCGGAATGGTTCGGGCAAAACGAGCCTCTTGCGGATCCTGGCCGGGCAGCAGGCAGCGGATGCCGGCGACATTGCGCGACGGCGTGAGTTGCGCATCGGGTACCTGCCGCAGGAATTTGAATTGGACCCGAATCTGTCGGTGCGCGAGAACATCGAGGCCGGGGTGGCAGATTTGATGGAATGGCTGCATCGGTACCAGTCCGGTGCCGGTTCGGAAGCGGAGCTGGCGGCGTTGCTCAACCAGATCGAGAGCGTTGATGGCTGGAATTTCCAGGCGCGGCTCAAGGCTGAGGCCGGCGCGCTGGCGGCGCCCCCGCTGGATGCGCCCGTCGGGCCGCTATCGGGAGGCGAAAAGCGGCGCGTGGCACTCTGCCGCGCTTTGGCGTCGCAGCCGGACCTGTTGCTGCTGGACGAACCAACCAATCACCTGGACGCGGAGTCGATTCTTTGGCTCGAAGGTTTTCTGCACGATTTTCCTGGCGCCGTCATTTTTGTGACGCACGATCGTTACTTTCTGGATGTGATCGCGACGCGCGTCATCGAGCTGGCGGATGGCCGCGCTTATTCGCATCCGGGGAACTACACGGCGTATCTGGAAGCGAAGGCGATTCGGCAGCAGATTGCCGAGCAATCCGAGCGGCGGCGGCAGCGTTTTCTGCGCGAGGAGCTGGAATGGGTGCGGGCCGGAGTGCGCGCCCAGCGGTCCAAGCCGCGACATCGGCTGGAGATGTTTTACAATGTCCAGGGTCTCGAAGCGCCACCCGAGGAACGTGAGATGGATTTGCTCATCCCGCCTCCGCCCGACCTGGGCAATACCGCCATCGAACTGGAGAATGCCGGCGCCAAAGTCGGCGCGGCCGAGAGTGAGCGGTGGATTTTTCGTCACTTGTCGCTCTCGCTCAAGCCGGGCCAATGCACCGGGATCCTGGGCCGAAACGGCGCCGGGAAAACGACGCTCTTGCGCCTTTGTCTCGGCGAACGCCGGCCGGACGAGGGCACGGTTAAGGTCGGGAAAAAGGTAGTGTTTAATTACATCGATCAGAGCCGGATGCAACTGGAAGGCACCGGGACGGTGCTGCAGGAGATTTGCCCGCAGGGCAATGAAACCGTCATGTTCGGCAACCAGCAGTTGAGCGCGCGCTCTTATTTGCGCCGATTCCTCTTTGCCGACGAACGGGCGAATGAGCCGGTGGCCCGGCTGTCGGGCGGCGAGCGGGCGCGGCTGATGCTGGCGAAAGTGCTGCGGCGCGGCGGGAACGTGCTGGTGCTGGATGAACCGACGAACGACCTGGATTTGCCCAGCTTGCGGATGTTGGAGGAGGCGCTGGCCGACTTTGACGGCACGGTGCTCGTGGTGAGCCACGATCGTTACTTTCTGGACCGGATTTGCGACCAGGTGCTCGCCTTCGAAGAAACCGGCTTGTTCGTCCAGCCGGGCAATTATTCGTATTACCTCGAAAAGAAAAAGGAACGTGACGCCCGGACGCAGGATCGCCTGAGCCAGGCAAAGCCGCGATCAGCCTCGACGGTGGATGCTCGACCGGCCATCGATCCGGCAAAGCCTCGTAAATTGAGCTTCAAAGAACAGCGCGAGTTCGAAGGAATCGAAGCGGCGATCATGACGGCGGAAACGCGCGTCCAGCAACTCGAGACGACGCTCAACGATCCTGAGTTCCACGCGACGCGCTCGCGCGAGGCTCGGGGCATGATCGCCGAACTGGAGACGGCGAAAACGGAAGTGGCGCGGTTGTACAAACGTTGGGAGGAGCTTTCGTCCCGGCCAAGGAGGTAGTGCGTTTCCGGATTTTGAAACGCTATTAATGCTAACGAATCCTAATCCGGAACAATTCAGTTTAACCACAGATGTCACGCTGCGGCTGTGGCGCGGGCGTCCACGCCTGCGGGTAATGGCGGCATCTCGCCGCCACAAATCGGGGCGCGGACGCCCACGCTACCGCCGCCCATCGTTTAAAATCACGGCCCTTCTTTCTTGTGCAAAGCTGTGTCCTAAGCATCATCAGGAATCTCAACGACTCGCGATGAAGTGCTTCACTTTTGTCCAGTTCCAATTGGCCGGCGCATCTTGGCTTGTGCTGGCGTCTGCGGCAGCAATGGCCGGGGATTTTCTTCCTCCGGTTAAACCCTGGCGCGGTGCGAGCGAAGCGTTGCTCGCCAAGCCCAACGATCCTTGGATTACCCCTTCGGAAAAAACCGGGCTGACCGAAACGCCCAGCTACAGTGAGACGATTGCTTATCTCAAGAAACTGAGCAAAGCCTCGCCCCTGCTCTCGGTTCAGGAATTCGGGCACACCGCGCAAGGACGCCCGCTTTACGTCGTCGTCGCCGCGCGGGGTCGCGGCTTTAGCGCGGAGGCGTTGCGCAAGCAGGGCCGCCCGACGCTGCTGGTGCAAGCAGGGATTCACGCGGGCGAGATCGATGGCAAAGACGCCGGTTTGATGCTGCTGCGCGATATCGCTTTCCGAGGCAAGGCATCGTTATTGGACCGGGCGAACCTTCTCTTTGTGCCGATCTTCAACGCGGATGGCCACGAGCGCTCCTCGGAATGGAATCGTCCGAATCAACGCGGGCCGGTTCGCCAGGGCTGGCGCACGACGGCGCAGAATCTGAACCTGAACCGCGATTACATGAAAGCGGACAGCCCTGAAATGCAAGCGATGCTCCGGCTCATCAACCAGTGGTCGCCCACACTCTACCTGGATATCCATGTCACCGACGGCATCGATATGCAGTACGACATCACCTTCGGCTACAACGGAGATTCAGGTAGCTTCGCCTGGTCGCCACAGATTTGCCATTGGCTAAACGCGGTGTATCGGCCGGCAACTGAAGCGGCACTCAAGGCGATGGGCCATATCCCGGGTCAGTTTTTCGACGTGGATGAAATTGATGAGGCAAAGGGATTGCCCGTGGGACCTCTGTTACCGCGCTACTCAAACGGTTACGGCGACTTGCGCCACCTCCCCACCGTGCTCGTCGAGACTCATTCCCTGAAATCTTACCGGCAGCGGGTACTGGGCACTTATGTGCTGATCGAAGCATCGCTGCGGACACTCGGAACCGAAGGGAACGCCCTGCAACAAGCTGTCACCGCCGACATGGCGGCCAGGCCGGCCATGGTCCCCTTGAATCAGGGCAAAAGCACCGGTGAACGAAAGACCATCGATTTCCTGGGAGTCGCCTCTGAGACTTATCTCTCGCCCGCGACGGGGACGAACGAGATTCGCTGGCTGGGCACGCCCAGGCTTCTGTCCCAACTGCCTCTCACTTTGGAAAAGCCTGACGTTGAGGTTGCCCGCCCGAAAGCTTATTGGGTGCCAGTCACCAAGCCCGAGGTCATCAATAGGCTTAAGCTTCACGGCATCCGTATGGAAACTCAGCCAACCGAGCGGACGATGACGGTGGAAATGTACCGCCTGGTCAACCCTCGGCCTCAGACTGATGACGGCTTCCATCCTTACGAAGGCCGCTACACTCTCAAAACCGGTGTAAAAGTAGAGGTTCGCCGGGAATCGTTCCCGGCCGGCTCCGTGCGCGTGCCCACCACACAGCCGCTCGGGGATTTGGCGGTGGCGCTGCTGGAGCCCCAAAGCGATGATTCGTTGCTGGCTTGGGGATTCTTCCTCGAGATTCTGCAACGCACCGAATACATCGAAGGTTACGTGGTGGCGCCCATGGCAGAGCGAATGCTCGCCTCCGATCCAGAACTGAAAGCGGAGTTCGAGACGAAACTGCGAGACGATCCAAAATTCGCCGCCGATCCAAAGGCGCGAAAGCGGTGGTTCTACGAGAAAAGCCCGTATTACGACGACCGGTATCTGCTCTATCCCGTCGGCATTGAGAGATAAACAACCAGCCAACCTAAACACTAACGGCGGACGCGCGGTCACTGTTCAAAACATTTGCCACCTGGAGTGCGCCGTGCTCGGTGAAGACATAGGCAAGGTATTTGCGATGCCGGCTACGGCCGGGCTTTAAGGTCACAATTGGTGACCTTAAGCACTCCCATTCGGAAGCAAGTGTGGTTACTCGTCTTGTCGAATGGAGCGTCATCAATAACAATGTCTTGCCAATCCAATATGAAACTTGCACGCGCGCTCCGGTTTGGGTGTCTCGCACTGGTCTTGGCCATCGAGCGATTTGAGGCCGTGGCGCAGAATACTTTCACCACGGGTGAAGCCGAGGCAATCAACGAGTTTGTTCACAGTGCCTTCGACGGAAGGAAGGATTGCATGGTGGTCGGGCTGGTAGATGAACAGGGCAGGCAAGTGTTCGGCGCCGGCCAATTGGACAACGGCAAAACCAACGTCGTGGATGCGAATTCCGTGTTCTTTATCGGTTCCGTTTCCAAAACGTTCACGGCGTTGCTGCTGCAAGACATGGCCGACCGCGGTGAAGTGAACCTCGATGATCCCGTGGCCAAGCACCTCCCAAAATCGGTTACGATGCCGGCTTATCACGGCCGTGAGATCACCCTGCTCAATCTGGCGACGCATACCGCCGGGTTTCCGCATGATCCAGACAACATGTCCGGCGCGGATACGAAGCAACAGTTCGAGTCATACACCATTGAAAAAATGTACGCTTACCTGTCGCATTTCGCACTGAGCCGCGAGCCGGGAAGCGAGTTCGAATATTCAAATCTGGGCATGTCGTTGTTGGGGCATGTCCTGGCGCGCAGAGCGGGCACAAATTTTGAAGCACTGCTCGTGAACCGGATTTGCCGTCCACTGCACATGGAAGAGACGAGGGTAGTGCCCACGCCGGAAATGAAATTGCACCTGGCGATGGGGCATGAGGCCTCGGGAGCTCTCTCACCGCCGTGGCAGCTCGACGCGTATGCACCCGCGGGCGCGGTGCATTCCACGGCCAACGACCTCTTGAAATTTGTTTCCGCCCAAGCGGGTTTGACGCAGTCGAGCCTGACGCCAGCGATCCAGAAAACACAGGTGTTCCGCTG
This sequence comes from uncultured Verrucomicrobiota bacterium, assembly GCA_964623885.1. Taxonomy (GTDB): domain Bacteria; phylum Verrucomicrobiota; class Verrucomicrobiia; order Limisphaerales; family UBA8199; genus CAZUVM01. Next base: position 5,356 of record CAZUVM010000100.1, on the reverse strand, counting down.
CCGGGATTCTCATGGCATCCCTGGCGAAAACGGCAGGATTTTCCTTGGAAATATTGCCATGCCTTGGATGGATCGAGGCCTTCCTCCGCGCCCCGGAATGGAATTGCTCGGACATGCCGGTGGCGCGGGCAGTTATCATGCGTGGGTCGGATTCGACACGAAACAGCGTCGTGGTGTCGTGGTATTGAGCACTTCCGGGCGGTATAATTGCGAACAGGTCGGCCAAGCCGCGCTCCTGCGAGTGCCGTTCCGCGAAAACATTCTGGAAATCACTTCCGAGCCGGTCGGCATTGGAGCCGTGCTCGATGTGGACGAGGAGACCCATATGCTTTTGCTGAAAAAAGTCATCCCGAACAGTCCGGCCGCGCGCGCCGGCCTTGCCGACGGCCTCGTCATTCAACAGATCGGGGATGTTTCTACCGCAAATAAAACTGCGACCGAATGCGCAAATCTGATCCGCGGAAAAGCGGGTACGACCCTGCGTTTGGAAGTGATCGACGCGCAACGCCACACAACAAACACGGTGGAATTGACGAGGCAGAAATTCGTTATCACACAGAAATAAAGGGATAATACGACTGGCGCTTGCCACAAGCTGCTATCGTGAGAGGGTCACCGGAATGAAGGTCAGTTTGTAGAGCTCGCGGTTTTGATAGTTGCCCGTGGGATACAGAACGCAGCGGACGGTGTTTTCATCCACCGGCGTTTGAAATTTCTGGCCGATGATGGGCACGTACCAGCCGAGCTTGCCCGTGTCCACGGTCTTGAACTTCGTCCAAGGTCCCCAGGGATGCGGCGCTTCGTAATAGTCGTTGATGGTTCGGGGGTCGGCGCGCAAGTTGTAGGTCGTGTAGTGCCAAACGACCATGACATATCTTCCCAGGCCGGGGATATAGGTCATGCCGGTCATGCTGCAATTGAGCGGGTCGGCCAGCACGGGACTGGCTCGGTTCATGTTGTTCGCCCAGTTCCCGGGTTCCAGGCCGTCGCCGCCGGTGTAGAATTGCCAATCGGCCTGCTTCAGTTCCGGCAATTTGCTTTTGAGGACGCGGCCCACGATGTAATCGTCGCCGTCCTCGAAGTGGCCATTGTTGGCGACCGCGTAAACAAATTTGTCCGCGTTGTCCACCGAGGCGACCCCGTTGCGGCCGTACCAGACGAAATAAGGCGCACCGAAGCGCATTCCGGGGAACATGGGATGCGCGAAACTTTCGCTCGCGTCTGGCGTCCAGGTTTTACCTTTGTCAGTGGATTTGATGATAGATGAGTTCTGGAAGATATGGCGGTGGTGCGCATCGCCGGACTGCTCGGGATACTGGCAGCGGGTCACCCACATGTAGAGAACGCCGTCCACGCAATACGAGTTCATGGTTTTCCAATTGGCGCGATCCGGTCCCAGGCCGTTCGCGCCGTAGCCGGCCATATCGCTGAGCGTAGTGCCGGTCAGGTGAAATGGATCGTCCCCGGTGAGTTTTCCGAAAGCCACGGAGCGGCCGGGGATGCCGCCGAAGCTCGAGCCATCGTCGTTACCAGTGTAGAGATTCCCATCATCCGCCCACGTGGGGGCCCATTCGTCGCCCGCGCTGTTGGTGATTTGAGAATAGTCCGCATCGAACCGGATGGAAGTGATCGGTTTGTCGCCCTGCGCCAGGAGGTTTCCCTGCAAAAGGACCAGAACCAGCAAAACCGGCAAACACATCGCTGGCCTCGCCGGCTTGACTTTTATAGTCATGAACTCAGCGACGAATGGAAATGTTTCACTTCAATTCTTCAACAACCGATAAAACTTCGTCCGGTTCGTCGCGAAGATATCAGAAATCTGAAACGGCCCGTTGTTCGTAATCTGAAACGTATAAAGCGACGACCAATTGGTGCCCGCCAGGTTCGTCGAGGTCTGCAGCGTGTAGGTTACGCCTTGGGAAGCCACCACATTCATGCTGAGCTGTGAGGGCGGAAAAAAACGCGGCGACGCCAACAGCGCTGACCCGTTAGTATAAACCGCAATATTGAGGACGGCATTCGTGGGCGGAAGGGACACATTGTAGGGGCCATACAAATCGACCAGGCCCTGGTGTGACAGGTCATTATTTCCGTAACTGAAGAAAACCTGCCAGCTCCCGTTGGCCACGCCCAGCGCATAATTGCCATTGATGCCGGTGGTCCCGTTCAAGGACGTGAACATATTGGTGCTCGTAAATTGCATCGCATACAGACTTACGCCTACCACCGGGTTGCCAAGATTGTCATGCACCGATCCGGAAATGGTGCCGGTAACCGGAAGCGCGGTAAAATCGTATTGAATCGCCTGGCCGGGGGCGATGTTGGTATCGAATGAATTGTTTAGAATGTAATTTTGCAGATTGACCGATGAATTCGGGTTGGCATTCCAGATGTTCGTCCCGTCCGCATAACACACCGCGGCATACTGGCCGTTCGGCAGACTGTAGCACTTGGCGTTATACAGATTGTTCGAATCTCCGGAATCAAATTCGGTGTTTCCAAACGGATTGTGCGCGCTATCAGTGATTCGCCCGTAAAACATCGAGTTGCCCTTGAACAAGCCCACATTGGCGTTGGTCACCGGGCCGGCGGTAGTGGCCACTTGAAACGTCGATTGCGGAACGCAGTACGCCCGCCGCCCCAGGCGCTCCTTCGTCGCCTTAATCTTCCAAAAATTCGAGGTCACCATGGCGGTGTAGTTCCCGTTGGTATCGGTGAATGCCAGCGCCAAAAGGCTGCCGGACTGCACCTGCATCATCAGCCCGCCCACGGCGTTGCTGTTGGCGGAATCGTAAACCTGCCCCGAAATCGCCACCAGGCCATTCGTTTCATAAATATTGTTCGTCACCGTTGCGCCATTGGTCAGTGTCACCAAAGGCGCCAGATTCTGATCCGCAAAGCAACCCGGCATTGCTGATATCAGGACATAATTTCCGGGACTGAGATTGAGTGAATAATGGCCTGAACTGTCGGCCACTGCCGCCCCGGTATAATTTTTATTCTGGACGCTGGACGTCAATGCCACCACCACCGAATTCGGAAACGGCACGTTGTTGCTGTAAATCGTTCCCACCAGCGTTGCGCCGGTCGCCGCGTTGGTGACATCCATGATGGCAGTAGCATTGCCTGTGGGACTCAACACCTGGAAGATGCGCTGGCCCGTGATGTTCTCGAGCGTGCACGGCGCCGCAAAATTGATGGCGGTGCTGATCGCGCCCCCGGCCGGGTTGCTGTCAAACGGCACGCTCACATTGGTCACGCCGCCAATGAGCATCGCTGCCCCATCCGTCACCTTGAACACATCGAACAGGATGTCGCCCGAATCGATCAAGCCGTTGTGGTTTGCATCGATCCATTCCTGGACGGTCACCTTCTCGGTGTTGGTCAGTCCCGTGATATTAAGCGTAACCAGGCCTTGATATGTATTGCTGATGACGGACGGACTAATCGTCAACGCCACCTGGGCAGATACGGAATTGATTGCAACGATATAAACTGCGAGCGCCCCCAAAAAACCCAAGGTTTTGATTTTCATGACATTCTGTGACTGGCTGTTCGGGCTGACACTCAGAGAATGGCAAAACCCTCCCCAAAGACAATTTTAAAACTGACCCAGGGCGAGCGAACGCGGTCGTATCATCGCGCCAGCGATGAAATGAAGATAGTAATGGACTTTCAGCCCACTGGGTAGCGACCGCAAACGCAATGCATCGGGTCGCCTGACATATCGGCTGTGTCAGTCAGAATTCAAACCCAAAAAAATCGATGGCAAATTGTCGGCTGCCGCTTGCTCGGATAGGGTTGGCAGTAAGTTAGGGTTCTGATTCGGAGAGCGCGTAAACCGCAAAAGTCGCCAGCCAATGTTCGCCTTCGTAATTGCCGCTGATAATGTGGGGCAACGTGGCCGAAAGGTGCGCACGGGCCGCATGCACCAGCACTTGCCGGTCGGGTTCAGTGCGTGGCAGAGCGCTAGCGATTCCCAGCATGCACCAGGCACGACTGAGATTCAGGCCGTCCAGGTGAACCAGTTTCGGGTCGGTGCGGTCGGTGACCTCCGCGGGTGTGAGCAGTGAATGCTGGCGCGAGAGTTCGGGCAGAAAGTTTTTGAACCAGGAGCTAAAGTCTTCCGGCGGCAACACGCGCCGCATCAGGTCGGCCTCGACCAACGCCGGTGAAAGAAAATCCTCCCCGCCGGGTTCCCACTCGGCGGGGTAGTTTCGATCCGCTTTGAAATAAGCGCGCGCGCGTTCCAGCAGCAACTGCGTGAAATCGTTCAGACCCGCAGCCCGGGCATAGTCCAGGGCAAAGGTCAGGCCGAAGGCTGTGTTGGGGTGCACGCCGGTGCGGATGGGATAAGTTTGGCGCGGCAGAAAATCCTGGTACCGTTTCACAATGGCCTGCGCCAGCGGGTCCAGGTTGGCCGCCCAACGCCGGCCGTCGGGGTCATCCCACGCGCGAAGTTCCTGCTCCAATTTTAGCAACCACGCCCAGCCGTAGGTCCGCTCAAAGCTCTTCCGGTTTGGCTCATCCAGGTAGCTCACTTCGGCGCGCACATTTTCAGGCGCCAGATTGCGGTTCAACGCGGCGCAAATAGTCGTTGCCTCCGGCAACTCCGGAAAAAGCTTCAGCAGCCGAACCAGTATCCAATGGCCATGGACACACGAGTGCCAGTCAAAGCAACCGTAAAAGGTCGGGTGGAGCGCCCGCGGACTGCGCACGTCGGTGGCACTGTTAATGACGTGTTCTGGCTTGTTCGGATACTCCTGCTCAATACAGCGGAGCGCGAGCTTTGCCCAGGCCGAGGCGGTGACGACGGTTAAAGCATTCGTGTTCATTGGGGATCCTGCCGCCAACAGCGGCCGGGCGCACCCGCCCACGACCCAAACTACGAGCAGCAATCGCACGCACCCCAATCGGTGTAAGAGCATGCGCCATCTTTTAACCCGAGGTTGAAAGCTTATCAACGCTAAGGAATTGCGCGGCAGAGCCCGGCAGAGCCGCAACCTAAGCTGGCAGGAAAATATTGGCAGAAATATTTGAACCGTCACCTTTAAGCGGCGTCAAGGCACCCAAAGGCCTGCGCCACATTGACAATAGCCGCTTCGCCGGTAGTATCTGTTGGACGCGGGTGTAGCTCAATGGTAGAGCTCCAGCCTTCCAAGCTGGCCACGTGGGTTCGATTCCCATCACCCGCTCCATTCCAAATATAGCTCGGTAAATCAGGCATTTTTGCAATGCCGCCAATGGGAATAGTTATTGGTATAACAATGCGGTATAACAAGTTCAAAGCGATTCAACCTTATTCAACAAATGCCAAGAGCAAACGAGAAGCGAGAACACAACCCAGTCGAAGCGT
>CAZUVM010000099.1:0-43022 GCA_964623885.1 uncultured Verrucomicrobiota bacterium | reverse complement strand
TAACTTCATAATGTTTCCTAACTGCGGTGTTTTAGGCTCTAACCCTCGCCTGTGGGTTTCAAGCTAGCGCGATTCCCAGACGGGAGTGCGGTCGCAAGAAAACGGACGGGAGGAAACATTCCCGAAATAGCATTGCCGTTTTCACAGCAAAGAGGACGGGCCGGTGAATGCGCCGGCCCGTGTTCTTTGCGGTGGGATGCTGGCGCGGTGAGTTGCGGTGCATAGTGACCGCGCCAGAGGAGGGAAGCATCGCGCGGCGCGCTCGGCTTGCTCCTCAGGCTTGGTGAACATTCGCCCGCATCGGTCTTGCGCCCATTGGATCAACGGGGCGCGCTCTACTGCTAATTGCGCGCCGTCTAATGGCACGCTTGCCGCGTCTGGCGTTTGCGACGCCTTGCGACCCGTGCGACCCCCGCTTGCGTCGTGATTGAATGAGTGGAAAGCGGCGCGCCATGCGACCGCGCATAGGTGCGAGACTGTTAGGTCGGACCAGACATCGCCGATTAGTGCGGACCATACTTGCCACTCTTCCCAAAGGCGCGCGACGGCTTGGGCGGCCGCATCCTGTAGCGAAGTATCAGACGGGCCGGACGCCACGACGCGCGACAAGATGGCGCGCCACCTGCCTGCCGGACAACACCGGCAGTTTCATGCGAGCTCTACGACTTCTGCTCCTTTGGATTCGGCCAACTGGCCGGCTTGTGGCTCCAGATAAAGCTCCACCGCCTCGCGGATGTTTCGCAAAGCTCCCTCACGGGTCTTACCTTGGGACCAGCAACTCTTCAATGCGGGGCAATGGGCAACAACATACCCGTCTTCTCCCTGCTCGAGAATCACCTTGATTTTCATGATAGAAGATTAACCGGGCGGCGGGCAGAGTCAACGCCCTGCCGGAGCGCTCGGCGCGCCGCAGGACGGGTTCCCCGAGTTAGGCGCACTGGTTGAACGCTCGAAAAGCCCCACGGGTAACTTCGCGCTCAAACACGATTTGAACACCTTCAGCATCATCGGATGGCCCCAAAGCGACATTCGAGAACCGGGCTTGCAGGGACAATTACGATCAATGCGTCCGCTGAAACCGACCAATCCGGCTGGCGGAGAGCCGCTGAAAAGCTTTTAAAGTCGCACTTCACCGTGCGCGAAATCCTCAGGGGCAAATACGGCAAATAGGTTGGATAATCTGGATAAGTCGATGGGCTGGGAGTTGCCACGGTCATTCGGCACTCGACACCTGTAGCTCTTTGCGGCTTTCTTTGCCGAGTTTTGACCTGGACATGAACACCGAATTGCTCGCCAAAGCCAAATCACTCGGGTTTTCCGACCGGCAAATCGCCCACCTTACCGGGAAGGCCGAGGATGACATTCGCGCATTGCGTCGCAAGCTCGGCGTCGTCCCAAGCTATCGTCTGGTGGACACGTGCGCGGCTGAGTTCGAGGCATACACACCCTATTATTATTCCACCTATGATCGAGGCGACGACGAGGTCAAAAGCAGCGAGCGGAAGAAAGTAATGATTTTGGGCGGCGGTCCGAACCGAATCGGACAGGGTATTGAATTTGATTATTGCTGTGTTCATGCCGCCTTTGCCCTGAAGGAGGACGGGTTTGAAACGTTGATGGTCAATTCCAACCCGGAAACGGTCTCAACCGATTATGACACCAGTGACCGTCTCTATTTCGAGCCGCTGACGCTCGAGGATGTGCTCCATATTTACGAACGGGAGCGGTGCTGGGGTGCGATTGCGCAATTTGGTGGCCAAACTCCGCTAAACCTGGCGCTTGGTCTACAGAAAAACGGTGTCAATATCATCGGCACATCCCCGCAGGAGATCGAAATTGCTGAGGACCGGAAGCTGTTCGCCGCCATGCTGAACAAGCTCCAGATCCCCCAGCCGCCCAATGGCATTGCGACCAATGAAGCTGAAGCGCTAGCCGTCGCCAGAACGTTGGGCTATCCAATCCTGGTCCGACCCAGTTTCGTGTTGGGCGGCCGGGCGATGCAGATTGTGTATTCCGACGGGGAACTGCAGCATTATATGCGGTTTGCGGTCGAGGCTTCGCCGGAGCGCCCGGTGCTGGTGGACAAGTTCCTCGAAGACGCCACCGAGGTGGACGTGGACTGCATCGCCGACGTGGGGCGATTTAGTCAGCCGGGCGCGGGAACAATCGTCATCGGCGCTCTGCTCGAGCATATTGAGTTTGCCGGGGTACATTCCGGTGATGCAGCGATGGTCCTGCCTCCGCACACGTTATCAAAACAGGTCGTGCAAACGATCCGTGAATACACTCACGCTATGGCGCGCGAGCTCAAAGTAATCGGCCTGATGAATGTGCAATATGCGGTGAAGGGGGACACAGTGTACGTGCTGGAAGTCAACCCCCGCGCCTCGCGCACGGTGCCGTTCGTGAGCAAAGCCATCGGCGTGCCGCTGGCCAAGCTCGCCGCCAAGGTGATGGCCGGGAAGAGCTTGAAAGAGCTCGGGTTCACCGAGGAAATCTGGCCGAAATACTGGGCGGTGAAGGAGTCCGTTTTCCCTTTCAACCGGTTTCATGGCCAGGACATTCTGCTATCGCCGGAGATGCGCTCAACCGGCGAAGTGATGGGCCTGGATGCCGACCTCGGCATTGCCTACGCCAAGTCACAAATCGCCGCCGGCGGACCACTGCCATTGAACGGTCGGGTATTCATCAGCGTCAGCGACGCGCATAAGGACGAAGTGGCAGAAGTGGCGCGAGCTTTTGCGAATCTGGGCTTTGAACTGATCGCCACCAGCGGCACAGCGGCAGTGCTGACCGCCGCGGGCCTGAAAGTCCGCCATATCTTCAAACTGGCTGAAGGACGGCCCAATGCCGTCGACCTTTTGAAGAATCGCGAAATCCAACTCGTTATCAATACCCCCGCCGGCCAGACGCCGCGGGCCGACGAGGTGAAAATTCGCACCACTGCCGTCTATACGGGGACGCCGATTATGACGACGCTCAGTGGGGCGCGGGCTGCCGCGTTGGGTATTGCGGCATTACGCAAAAGCGGGTATGAGGTGAAGACGTTGCAGGAGTATCACTAACCCGAAGACCTCCTGCCGCTGCGAGCGGGACCGCTCGCGCTCGTGCGCATTTTCCAAACAAGCCCTACGCCAGTTTCAATAATTACGTAGCCGCAGAATGGTAGCCCCTCACCCCGACCCTCTCCCCATCCGATGGGGAGAGGGAGACATTGCCGTGGCGCGCGTCTATAGGTTTGTTTAAATCGCAATAAAGCTACTTCGTCTCCTTTAATTTCAGGTTTCGGAACTCTACCCGGTAGCCCTCCGATTCGACAGCGATGTAACCCTTTGGCATCTGGCAATCCGAATAGGTGCAGGTGACGGCGCCATTGAGCCAAACACTCAGGTCCTTGCCGCGAGCGGTTACCTCGATAATGTTCCATTCTCCGAGTGGCTTCATCCGCAGCTCCGACGGCTTCAGCTTAATTCGCTTGGTGGCGCCGTCCGCCGGCGTTACCCCGAAGATATAACCACCGTCAGGAGTCAATTGGGCCTGATGCCAGATTTTGCCCTCCTCCGAATTTCGGATGAAGACACCGCTGTTAAAATTAGTTTTTGCATTGGAAACCTGCGGAAACCGGAATTCGACGTGGAACACGCAATCAGCCAATTCGCGATCGTACCGCAGCATTTCATGTCCGCCGTCGCCGTCGCAGATGAGCACATTCGCTGCCGGATCGACGTGCCACTGTGCCCGGCCCAGGGGATTGGCGGGTGGGATGGCGACGCGCGTCCAACCCTTCAGATCGATTGGCGGTTGGATATCCTGCCAACCGGCCGGGTCTGAATTAAGCGCGCTTTTGGTTTCAGGTTCCGCGGCGGGAGTGGAGGAAACAAAAGTCAATGTGACGGCCGAACATACTGCCCCCAGCAAAATCCTGTTTCGGATACGCATACAGTATCTACTTACAACATCCGGGCCGAGGGACAAGCCCCGATTATGGTTTCCGGGAGAGGCCATGGTTCAACCGACCGCACAATCTCCTCCGCCTCGGCGCAGAGTTCATGATCAGGTGCTTCGGCATCAACGAAGATTAGCGCACATGAGCATTCCCTTTCGCGGCGTTCCTGTCACTTCCCTGAAGCGCGGCCCGCACCAGCTTCAGCCGGCCATAATCGTAACGGCCGCCCAAGGCTTCAAACACCGGGGCCAGGGCGGCCATGCCCTTCTGTTCGAAAACGGCCGCGATTTCGCGCTGTTCTGACGGAGTGACGAACTGATTCAGATCAATGATTTCGCCAACTGCCAGCGCATTGGCCAAATGCCCGATAATAGTGCTGGTGACCACCCCGCGGCTCGCTGCGATCTGCTCGACCGTTTCACCCGCCCGAAACCGCCGCAGGGTATCGCGCGTAGTATCCCCCAGGTGCACTCGCGGGGGGAGCTTAACCGCTGATTCTAAGGAATCGTCCGCATACATCTGCCGTGGATTGCTCGCCAGGTGCGCGGCAATTTCAGCCAAAAATACATTTCCAAATTCCTGCAGTTTCCTTTCTCCGACGCCGCTAATCCGGGCGAATTGGCCGGGATTGGCCGGATAAAGCCTAGCCATTTGCCGCAAGGAAACGTCGGAAAAAATGATGTACGGAGGCAGCCCGCGCTCGTCCGCCAGCCGCTTGCGCAATTGGCGCAAACGCTCGAACAGGAATTCGTCGCAGGCGATCTCTCCGGCGCGATGGACTCGGGGCTGCGGCGCGCCGACCGGTTTGGTCAGCGTCACAGGTTTGCGGTGCTTGAGCAGTTCGAGGCCTTCTGCCGTGAGCGACAGCACCTGGAAACGGTCCGGCTCCTGGCGTACCAGGCCGAGTCGGGCCAACTCGCGCCCGATTGCCTTCCATTCAGCTCGGGTGTGTTCCGCGCCGATGCCATAGGTGGAGACTTTTGCATGGTTCCATTTACGCACGTTCTCGGTGTCCGCGCCGGTGAGTACTTCGGCGATCTGGTTGATGCCGAAGTCGAACCCGCTCTTCTGGCGAATTCGATAAACGCAGGACAGGAACTTCTGAGCGGCGAGGGTGCCATCGTAAGTGGCGCGAGGCGCCAGGCAATTGTCGCATCCTCCACAATTTTCCAGTTCAAAATCCTCGCTGAAATAGTTGAGCAACTCGCGACGGCGGCAGCCTGCGGATTCGGCGTAGTGGACCATTTGATCCAATTGCGCGCGCGCGATTTTGCGCTCGTGAGGCGGCTTTTCTTGCAGAAACTGGCTCTGCTTCACCACGTCGCCGGCGCTGAACAGCAGGAGGCATTCGCTGGGCAAGCCGTCGCGCCCGGCGCGGCCGGTTTCCTGATAATAACCCTCGATGTTTTTTGGCAAATCGTAATGGACGACGAAACGGACGTTGGGTTTATTGATACCCATGCCAAAAGCGATAGTCGCGCAAATCACGCGCACCTCGTCACGCAGGAACAGCTCCTGGTGCTCGGTTCGTTCCGCCGGCGTCAGGCCCGCGTGATACGGGCGCGCTTTGATACCGTCTTCGTTCAACCGCGCGGCGAGACTCTCGGCGGTTTTGCGGGCCTGGCCATACACGATCCCGCTTTCCCTTGGCCGCGCCCGGATGAATTCCAGCAACTGGTCGTAAGGCTTGTTTTTGCCAAACACTCGATACGTCAGGTTCGGCCGGTTGAAGCTGGCTACATAACACCGGGGCCCGCGCAACTTGAGTTGCGTGACGATATCCTGGCGCACTCGCTCGGTGGCGGTCGCCGTCAGTGCCATCAACGGCACGGTGGGAAAGAGGTCGCGTAGAGCGGATAACTGACGGTATTCGGGCCGGAAATCATGCCCCCATTCGCTGATGCAATGCGCCTCGTCAATCGCCAGCAACTTCACGTTCCAACGCTGAATGTCGGAAAGGAAACCCGGGAGCATCAGTCGCTCCGGCGCGACGTAAAGCAACCGGTATTCGCCCTGGTGCAGTCCGCGCAGCCGCGCCCGAGCGTCACCGGCGCCGAGTGAGGAGTTCAAGAAGGTGGCCGGCACACCGCCCGCCTGCAGTCCGTCTACCTGGTCTTTCATCAAAGCGATCAAAGGCGAGACCACTACCGTCAGGCCCGGCCGCGCCATGGCCGGCAATTGAAAACAAAGCGATTTGCCGCCGCCGGTTGGCAGCAGCGCGAAAGCGTCCTTGTCCGCCAGGACATCGCGAATAATTTCCTCCTGCAACGGCCGAAAGGAAGTGAAGCCGAAGTATTGCTTTAGCAGCGGCAAAAGGTGAACCGGAGTTTCCATTCGCAAAGAGGTTAAACGAATTCAACAGGATTTTGAAAGTACCGTCGGATTGGGTGCGAGGAGTTGCGCGTTGCCCTGACGTGCTGCACGCCGTTGGCGTGCTTTGCCCTAATGAGGTTTCTAATCTTGTCGATGAACGCTTCCGCTGATTAGAGTCGGCCATATGAAGTCGTGGCCATTTTGCTACCTGGTCCTCTGCGCGTCACTGGCCCAAGCAGCGGTTTTTACCAACGGCGGCTTCGAGGGGGGCTTAAATGGCTGGCGATTCTGGGCGCGGGACCAGGAGGCAGGAGTGATGGCACCCGACCATGATACGAGTCACAGCGGCCAACAATCGGCGCGGATCGAACATCGCGGCGAGCGCGACTGGAGCCTCGAACCCGGCGAGCGGCTCGCGGTGCGGCCGGGCGATTTGCTGGAATTGGAAGTTTGGGTTCGCACCATCGGCGACGGCACGGTGACGCTTTGCGCCTCAACGTGGGGGCCGGAGGAGCAAGTGCTTGAGTGGTCAGTCGGCGAGCGCACCGTGCACAACACCGGAGATTGGCGCCAAGTGCGTACGCGGCTGCTTGTGCCGGACGGCGCGGTGCGCGTCCAGCCGCGGCTGATCGGCTACGGCAAAGCAACGGTGTGGGTTGACGATTTTGCGATTCGCAAAGTCTCTAGGCCTGGTCTGGCCCGCAATCATGAACTCCCCCCGGTTCTGGTCCTAAGCAACAAGCTTCTGGTTGTTAGCTTGAATACATCGAACGCGACCCTCTCGGTGCTCGATCAGCGCACGAGACGCGAATGGCACCAGAAGCCACAACCCGCCGGCCTGCTCCTCACCGACACGAGGCGCACAGGAGATCAAATCGAACTTACCTTGTTTCATGCCGGCCTGGGCCAGGCCTTAAAAGCGCACGTGCAGCTTTCGCCAGATCTTCCCGAGTTCACTTTCAACCTAACGGCTACCGGCGAACTTACCGCGCCTTTGAAATTCCCTTACCCGTTTGATTCCGTATCCGGAGACTATCTCGTAATTCCCATGAACGAGGGAATTTCTTATCCAGTCGACGATGAAAGCATTCCGCTGCACCGTCTGATTGCTTATGGCGGCCACGGAATTTCAATGGCTTTTTGGGGTGAGACTGACGGTCAAGCCGGGCAGATGGCGATTATCGAAACGCCTGATGACGCAGCCATCAGGATGTTGCGTTTGAATCGTCGATTGGTGGTTACACCGGAATGGGACGCGCAGCGCGGCGAATTCGGATACTCGCGTAAGCTGCGTTATGTCTTTTTCGACCGGGGTGGACATGTGGCTATCGCCAAAAGGTACCGCGCTTACGCGCAACAAACCGGGTTGCTCAAAACGCTTGCGCAGAAAAGACAGGCCAACCCCAACATTGATTTATTGATCGGCGCGGTGAATGTCTGGTGCTGGGACCGGGATGCGGTCAGCCTGGTAAAGGAGATGCAGTCAGCCGGCATCGAGCGCATCCTTTGGAGCAATGCGCAATCACCCGAAAATCTTCGCGCATTAAATGACCTGGGCGTGCTGACAAGCCGGTATGATATCTACCAGGACGTTATGGACCCGGCGCAATTTCCCAAATTGCGCGGCATTCACCCTGACTGGACGACGGCGGGATGGCCCCGAGACATTATGATTGAAGCAAACGGCCAATGGACGAAAGGGTGGGGTGTTGAGGCACGCGACGGCTCGATGATTTATTGCAGTGTGTTGTGCGATCTGCGCGCGCCCGAATATGCTCGCGCGCGCATCCCTGCGGAGCTGTCGACGCACCCGTACCGTTGTCGCTTTATCGATACGACTACCGCGTCCCCTTGGCGGGAGTGTTACGCCACAAACCACCTGATGGCCCGCACGCAGAGCAAGGACGCAAAAATGCAACTGCTGAGCTACATGTCCGACGATCTCAAGCTCGTTACCGGGAGTGAGACCGGCCATGATGCTGCAGTGCCCTACGTGGATTATTTCGAAGGCATGCTGAGCCTGGGTCCCTATCGCGTGCCCGATGCCGGCCGGCGCATGAATGTGCTCTGGACCAATATCCCGGAAGTTGTCGCCAAATTCCAACTGGGCGAAAAATACCGGCTACCGTTATGGGAATTGGTGTATCACGATTGTGTCGTTGCCCAGTGGTATTGGGGAGACTACAACAACAAGCTGCCCGCGTTATGGGATAAACGCGACCTGTTCAATGTGCTTTATGGCACCCCGCCGATGTTCATGTTCGAGCGGAAATTATGGAGCGAGGACAAAGCGCGCTTCGTGCAAAGCTATAAGAACACGTGTCCCTATGTTCGGCAGGTTGGGTATGCGGAGATGACTGATCACCGGTTTTTGCGGCCGGATCGCTCAGTGCAGCAGACAATATTTGCCAATGGCCAGGTGGTCACGGTCAACTTCAGTTCTTCTGCGTACATGATGCCGGATGGATCGAACCTGGGCAGCAGTAGCTTTTCGGTTTCCAATCGGAATTAGCCAGAACGATTTCAATGGGGACCGCGCCCGCCTCGGGCGCAGCGGTTGGCGCCCGCGCCGACCGCATACCCGCTTCGCGATTCCTACTCACTATTTAGTGAGCTTGGGCCGATACAACCCAACCGGCGGGGGCGCCGTTTGGTAGCGCCCGAGGCGGGCGCGCTTCCCAAAGACACTGCACCGTTCCGGATTAGCCTTAATTGCAGCCATTGTAGAGAACGAGCAGACCTCAATGTAAGTTCCCGGGCGCGACTCCGAGCACGTATTGTGGGGAACCATCGACCGTTAATGCCAATGCTCGGTTTCGAACGGCAATCCGGGAAGAATGGCCCATGATATCGACGACCTCGATTGCCGTCGCCTTCTGGGCTGGGATCGAAACTTGTTTTTGACCAGCCGTGTCCCAGACCGCCAGGATGGCAGTGCCCTCGCGACTGAAAAGATAAGCCCAAACGTTTTCGCCCAGACTGGTCACGCGCCGCACCGGAATGGCTCCTTCGAGGACTCCGGCACAAGTGGCCAGGGCGTTAACAGCGGGCTTCGGGGAAATGCGCTTTGTAGACCATGGGCTTTTGGCATCGACTTCCAGGTTAAAACAAAAGCCCCACCAGCCATCCCGGTCGTAATCAATTCCGTAGAAAGACAGAAATACCCGGATACCCTCGCCTTTGAGGATGATGGCCAGCCGCGTCATGAATTGCGCCTGAGCGCGGTAGATGATCTTCGAGCCGAGGATACCGCGGATACCGGCTTCGGTGATATAGATGGGCAGAACTTTGCCGTGATGGTGACGGCGCATGGATTCGCGGATGCCAGCCAGCTTGCCGGGATAATCGTTTTCCTCCGGCGCATAACCGGAATCGGCGTAGCCATGAGCTTCGATCGCATCCACTTGGTCAAGAAGACCCGCGGCAAAAATCGATTCCATCCATTGAGGGTTTAAGTTCGACGGGCAGGGGCCCAGCACGAGCGCATCAGGATCAGCCGCTTTGATAACACTCCGGGCTCGGCGATGCAGTTCGACAACGTCACCAGGCGTGAAAAGTTGCCCGAGGTTATAGGGAGGCATGTTGAGGTTGATTTCCCAGGCGACTCCGTAAAGACGCGGCTGCAGGTGGGGATACAAATGCTTTTCCACTTCGACACAGTCATGGACCACGGGCAGATAATCGTCCCAATCAACACGATGCGACACATGGCTCGCTTTGTCTTTGGCCCAGTCCGGACCGGCGAAATTGCCGCCAAACGGCATGATATGAAGTCGATAAGCAGGGCGAGGCGGCTCATGGTTGATAATGGCGGCGGCCCAGGGGGCCGTGCCATGCGAACGGTCGGGCCGTTGAGGTTCGAGTGAGTTCCACAGCGAATAATCAAAGCGCCACGAAAGACCCATCAGGTCGGCGAGTCCGAGAAAGTCGCCATGCAGGCCGAAGAAAGCGTTTGTCCCGAAGGTTTTGAATCGTTCAATATTCTGCGCCGCAGTGCGGGGCATTAAAGAGAAGGTGGCGATGCCGGCGGGCATGGAGCCTTCGGCCAGGATGCATGAGCGCGGCTCAAGGTCCTTGCCGTCCGCTCCAACCCAGAAACCGCGCAACTCGTAGTAACCAGCCAATTTAGGCGTTAGATCAAGTTTGCACGTGTTTGAACCATTTATTGCAATAACGCCGTTGGTAACCACGCGTTCATTGAAGTCCTGCATTTCGTAACGGAAAGCGCGCGCCGCGGTTGGAATTGTCCCTCCGGGAGTAAGGCTGACGAGCACGGATTCGCCGGGCTGAAAAATGTTATGATGGGGCTGGGAAGAAGTGAATGTGAGCCACGAACGGTAGGTCTCCTGTCGGTAGGAGGTGATGCGTTCGATGTATAAGGTGGCATTCGGCACGCTTGATTCGAGCGTGATGCTCCGGGCGGAAGCCGCTTCGCTCGGGCTGAGCGCGCCTGCCGAAGAAGCGAACTCGTCGAAACGAATGAGATGTTCGATGAGCGTTCGCCTGGGATATGTTGGTTCGAAAACATGTGAATAAGATTTATCGCCGACCTGGAGTGAGACTCGGATCCACCACTGGGCGGCGGGTTCGGAACCCATTACTAGGCGGAGACCGGTTGCATTCGTGGTGATGAGCCCGGCGGCGATGCTGCGGCTCATGGAGAACCAATTATGTCCGGAGTCGTGGTCTTGCGCGTCCTTGA
The DNA here is from genome assembly GCA_964623885.1 of uncultured Verrucomicrobiota bacterium. Classification (GTDB taxonomy): domain Bacteria; phylum Verrucomicrobiota; class Verrucomicrobiia; order Limisphaerales; family UBA8199; genus CAZUVM01. Next base: position 32,061 of record CAZUVM010000099.1, on the reverse strand, counting down.
GCTCGAGGTCTATACGCGCCAGCGATGGTGCCACGCCCGGAATGTTGTGACCGGTTTCGAAAGCGCAACCAACGTTGCTGCCGCTGGCGATCTTCCAGTTGGCTTTGCTGATGGGCTTAAACTCGTCCAGGACTTTCAGCTCTTCTACCGGACCCAACAGCGATTTGGCCTCGGCGGCACGCGCCGCGGTCGGAAATGAAGATGCGAACAGGAGCAGGCAAAACGCGGCGCAAGGAATCGCGACACGACCGAGAGGTTGGATTCGTCCAGTCATTGATCCGGCCCCAAGTGTGAAGCAACTCAAGCGGCTTGACAATGAGTGCTGCAGTCGTGACGTTCGTTCCGGGTCTAGGGGAGCAAGCGCGCGCGGTAGAACCGGATGTTGGAAGTGTTCGCGCGAGACGTGTCGAATTGGAGCAGACCTTCACTATTCGCCGTGGCGATGCCGAGCGTAGTCCAATCGAGCATATTCGTGGACGTCTCGATGACGTAAGTCTCGCCCGCGAAGGCTGCGGCCTCGAGATGAAGGCGGCTCTTTAGGAGTTGGACGGTAAGCTGCACAGTTAAGTGTTTTGCTTGCTTCCAGGCGTTGCGGTAATGATCGAGGCCTGGGGGATACTGCCGGTTACTGATTTGCTCGTCACCCTGGGCTAATTCGCGGCGAGCTTGGGCCAGCCGGCGCGGATCCGCCCCGGCGGCGGTTGCGTCGTGGATTGCGACGGCTGCCAGCAGCCGGTCGGCCCTTACAATGCGATCGATAAAATTTTGCAGTAGCGCTGCGGGCACAGCCGTTTGTTTGCTCATCAACAGTAGCCAGAGTTCCTGGACGGCGGCGCTTTCTTCGTTGAACGCCTGCTCTCCGCGGCTGAGATTGAGATGGGTTTGGTCAAGCCAGAGTTGAGGTTGGAGGGAGTTGCTTAAGTGTTTGATGGCTTGATTGAGATGAACGAGGTCGCCTGGGCGGGCGCGGCTCCCGCGGAAGGTTTGCAACTGGGCAAGGACGTTCGACTTAACGCCCTGAGCGCCGAGCACGGTGACCAGGAAGGAGCAGGAATTAGAGTTGCCGGCCCCATCGAACGCGGTGGAAAGAACCGTCATAGCGCCGATGGCAAACGTGGAACCCGAGGGAGGGGTGGACAATAGAACGATCGATCCGGCACAATTATCGGTTGCCTGAGAGGTAAACGAAACGATCGCGCCGGTCTCGTCACTAAACTCGACCGTGATGTTCGTGGAGCACAAAATCACCGGCGGCTGCCGATCGAGCACGGTGATGCTGAAATAATAATTTGTGTCGTTGTTAGCGGCATCGACTGCGTGCACGTGAACAGGCGTGATGCCAACCGGGAAAAACGAGCCGGGCATCGGGGTGCAAGTGATGCTGACGGCCGAGCAGTTATCTATGGCAGTCGGGAACGGAAAACTCACAATGGCGCCGCATTGATTGAGATCGTTGCTAACGACGAGGGCGTGAGGAGCAAAAATAGTGGGCGGGGTGCGATCAACAACGGTGACACTGGCGACGCAATTATTGGACGCGCCAAGCGGGTCGACTGCCGTGAGTGTCACGAGCGTTGGCCCGAGAGGATAGGGCCCCAGCGGGGTCTGATAAACTATGACCGTATCGCCATCAGGGTCGTAAGAGCCGGCATCGACAGAAGCGCCCGCCATGCAATTGGAACCGGCGGTTATGACGATGTTGGTGCAGCGGGCGACGGGTGGGGAATTGATGATCAACTGAGCATTTGTGCTGGTAACCGAACCGAAGTCATTGGTGACCCGCACAGAATAGAACCCAACGTTCGTTGCCTGGACGCTGGAAATGGTGAATGAGGATTGGGTTGCGCCGGCGATGTTCAGCGTCCCGAACCGCCATTGGTAGGAAAGGGGCGAAGCGCCGCCAGCAACAACACTGAAGGTTACGGGCTGACCTTGCGGGACCACCTGACGTTTCGGTTGCGTGATAATGAAAGGCGCTCCTTTGCACTTGCCGGCCGCACCTGCCTGGCGGATGGCCATGACCTCAGAAGCAGAGAGGGCGCGGCCATAAAGGGTAAGTTCGTCGATCTGCCCGCTGAAGAAAGCATTGCTGGTAGTGTTGGCGGGCGCCCCGATATAGACCGGAGCGCTATTCGAGAGCACGTACTTACTGGCAGCCGCACTGAAATTGAGAACAAGCAGGCCGTCGACGTAAAGGTTGCCACCGTTGGTAATGCTACGATCTAGAGACACTGCTACATGATGGAACATGCCGTCGCGCAAATCAGGGCCCGTAGCGATAAACATGTCAGCAGCAGGAACTCCGGGGTCACCGGGGTACACGAGCCGAGGAACAGGTCCAAGCCAGAACGCGAGGCGTCCACGCCACAGCGAAAGTGAGTAGCCGGAGTCAATAAGATCGAATGGCGGGAACGGCGCTGTGGAGCGTTTCTCAAGGAGCGGGACGTTATCGAAATTCGCAATGCTGGCATTGGGCGGAGATGGCAAAACTTTAACCCACGCTTCGATGGAAAGGTTAGCATTGCTGGCGAAATTCAAGGATGGCGAATTAGAAACGATGAGCCGGCTGAAGCCGTTAAAGCCAAATGCCTTGCCGACCTTGCCGAGCGGATAAGTGATATCGGCCAGGGCAATGGCGTTGTTCGAGCCGACGACGTCGATGGGAGAACCGTCACCAGGCCACCAGCTTATGACGTTTGTGGGCGCGGGAGTGCACGACGGCGCGGGGAGCAAAGTAAGCGTGGCATTTGAGCTCAGTATAGCGCCGGCGGTGTTGGTGATGAGAACAGAGTAGTTGCCGGCCGCGTTGGTTTGGATTTTTTCGAGCAGGAGAGTCGAACCGGTAGCTTGAAGGATGTTGGTGCCGTGGCGACGCCATTGATAAGACAAGGGTTTGCTGCCCAGAACCGTAGGCGCGAAAAGGACATCTTCACCCAGGGGCACAGCCTGGCTTTGCGGTTGAACGGTGATCATCGGCGGGATAAGGCACTTACCTGTCACATCAGCATTGTAAATCGCCTGGATTTCGTCCGGCGCCAGGGCGCGATTGTAAAACGAGACTTCGTCAAGAGCACCAACCCACCCCCAATAACTGGCTCGAAAGGGATTAGGCGCGACGGCTAGAGCGCCGATACCGAGGTCAGAGGTGCCGGCAAAAACGCCGCTGCTGTAACTGGTTTGTGCCACGAGAACACCGTTAATGTAAAGCTGCAGAAATGCGCCGTCGTAGGTGGCGGCGACATGGGACCATTGGGCCTGCGGCACGCGGTTTGGGGAGAAGACAGAAACCGCCGCCGCCGGCCGGCCATTCGAGCTGACGGAGAGGCAGAGAATGCCGCCGTTGGTTATTCCAAAGAAGAAGCTGCTATTGGTTTGCGCTGTGCCAAGCGGGAGCACGGCTACCGGGTAATCGTAGCGGGCGGCAATCGTGCGGGCAACGGAAGCGCTGGTGGGACTGGGATTAATCCAGGCCTCAAGTGAAAAGGACGAGGCGGCGTGAAGCGCGGGGGAGTCAGGGACAAGAATCAGGTTGACACCAGAGAAGCTGAACGCGTTACCGACCTTGCCCGGTGTGTAGGAGATAGTGGACGGGTAAGGCACAAGGCCATCGTGCCCATCGAATGAATCGAGGAGATTGAGCTCGCCCTGCCACCAACTTATAAGGCCGGAAGAGATAGGCGCGCAAGGTGGCCGGGGCACTACAGTTACAACGGCTACTGAGCTCGTGGCCGAGCCGTAGAGATTTGTGACAATAACAAAGTAGTTGCCTGAGTTCGTGGGATCGCCATGCGTGATCGACCAGCCCGAGCTGGAGATCCCGGGCAGAGCGTTGCCGTCTTTGAACCATTGGAAGGCCAAGGGTGGAGAACCGGTGGCAGTGACATTGAAATCGATTTCTGTGCCCGCGTAGCAATTGGTGCCATGAGGTTGAGAAACAATCGCCGCCGGATAAGTGAGCACGCTCAAGAGCGCGTTGGAGCTGAATAAGGCGCCGAACTGATTTGAGACGAGGACCGAGTAATAGCCGGCTTGGATGGGCTGAACATTGGAAAGGACGAGGTTGGGGCCGGTAGCGCCAGTCAGAAGGTTCGAGTTGAAGAACCATTGATAAAAGAGGGGCAGGGCGCCTCCGGCAAGGACGGTGAACGTGGCCGTATTGCCAGCCGCAACAGTAAGGTCAGCAGGTTGAGTAGCAATCGTCGCGGGTCCAGCCGGCGGACATTTGCCGGCAGCCCCTGCATTATAGATGGCTTGAATTTCAGCGACCGAAAGCGCGCGGTTGTAGATAGCGGGTTCGTCAATGAGGCCGCTAAAATGACGGGCGCCTATGCAGAAAGGACAGATGGTGCGGCCGTCTTCGGATCCGATGCAAAGCAGGCTGTTGGTGAGCATAGGTGAGATGGCGCCTGAATGGGGGTATGGATTGCCGGCTAGCTGGCCATCGACGTAAAGCTGGAGGTGGAGACCGTCGTAAGTGCCCGCCACGTGGTGCCATTGGCCAGCGGAAACAGGCCAGCCGCCGCCGTTGGCGTCGGCAGTGTCGGGGTACGAACTGAGGCTGACGGAAGCGCCGCCGTCGCTACTGACAAAGAAGTTCAGGCCCATATTGAGGGAGTACCCGTTGGCGATCTCGATGCCGTAGAAATCGCTGGTCACCAGGCCTTGGTAAGTGTTCATGGCGTTGATCGGATCCGCCTTCATCCAGAATTCAATCGTGACCTGGTTGCCTGGGTTGAGGCTCGGACTGCCAGGGATATTTGCTGAAGCGGCAACGCCGTTGAAGCTCAACGCCTGGCCGACTTCGCCGAGGGCAAAAGAGGCACCATTAACGACAAACCCGTTGTTGGTTCCGGCGAAATCATCGACGTTGGTCTCGCCGGGCCACCACCCGATGATCCCCGCCGGTGCGGGGACACAACCTGTGCTTTGAGCTGAGGTACGTCCGATGGATGCCAAAAACGATGAGACGGTAAATACCAGCAGGAGATGAGCTGCTTTCATAGACAACCTTTCTCTTTACGGGAAGCCGGCTGCGCCGGAACTCAATTCCCGAACTGCAACCATATTGAATCATGAACCACTCAGGATGTCGAGTCAAAACCCTTGACTTTTGCAGGGAACATCAACGGATTGAATAATGCCATCTCGTTGATATTAGCGAAATGTGCGTTTGGAGGCACATGCAGGAAAGCTCTCCCGGTACATAGGGGAATTTCTTATTTGAGACAATTCTCGAGGATGAGATGCGCGCTCCCGTCATGACTGATACCCCCATAATTTCCTTCGCTCGGTGCGTTTGGTCCGTTAGGTTCCCGCGGCATGAAGCGCAAGCTCCCGGTGTTGATTGGCGTCGCGATTCTCGCGATTGGGCTGGCACTTTATGCCTTGCTACGTCCGGCCAGCGCGGTCGTCCTTACCGGCATCATCACTACCGATGAAGTGATTGTCAGTCCCGAGATCCAGGGCCGGTTACAGCAACTCCTCGTTAATCAGGGGGATAAGGTTACCAATGGGCAATTATTGGCCGTACTGCAGCCGCAGGAATGGAAAGCCGATTTCGCATTCTACGCCAGCAGCGCCGCGCAGTCTACGGCCCAAGTCGCCCGCGCAGACGCTGATTTGCGCTTTTCGGAGGCTCAAACCAGCAACCAGATCAGCCAGGCCGAGGCCAACCTGGCTGCCGTTGAAGCACAGGTGGTCCAGGCCAAGGCAGATTTCGAGAATGCCAACCTGAATTTCGAGCGTCTGAGGGACTTGTACGAGAAACGAGTCGAGCCGGTGCAAAGTTATGATCAGGCCCGGACTACTCGCGAAGCTGCTCAGGCCCGCGTCGCTTCCCTGGAAAAACAAGTCGTTGCCGCGCAAGCGGGCGTGGGTTTGGCCAGGGCCAACCAGGACCAGGTGGCGGCGAGTCGAGCCGCGCTGCGGATGAACATCGAGCAAGCCGCTGCCGCCGAAGCCCAGAAGCAGCGCGCCGACGTTAGGCTCGGTTACACCCAAATCTATGCGCCGACTAATGGGATCATCGATTTGCGCGCGGCCTTGCAGGGAGAGGTGGTCAATCCCGGACAAGCCATCGTCACCATCATTAACCCGGACGACCTTTGGGTGCGCGCGGATATTGAGGAAACGTATATCGACCGGATCAAGATCGGCGATCAATTGAATATCCGTCTGCCGTCCGGCCGCGAGCTGCCGGGAACCGTGTTTTATCGGGCTGCGGATGCGGACTATGCGACCCAACGTGATGTGAGCCGCGCCAAACGGGACATCAAAACGTTCGAGATCAGATTGCGCTGTGATGACCACGCTCTTGCGGTGGGGATGACGGCCTATGTAACGCTGCCTCTGGCGAGCAATCATGTTCGACGTTGAAGTCGAAAATCTGACCAAGCGTTTCGGCGACTTCACGGCAGTGGATTCGCTCAATTTCGCAGTCGAGCATGGCGAACTGTTTGGTTTGCTCGGACCCAACGGCGCCGGCAAATCGACGCTGATTCGCATGCTCACCACGCTGGTGCCGCCAACTTCAGGCACCGCGCGCGTCCATGGTTATGACATCGTCGGATCCCCGAATCAGGTTCGGAAAACGATCGGCGTGATCCCGCAGGCGATGACCTCTGACCTCGATCTGAGCGCCGAGGAAAACATGAGCATCTTCGCAAAACTGTATGGCATTCCCCGTGAACGCCGGCGGCGCACAATCGCGGAATTGCTCAAGGCGGTCGACCTCGAGCAATGGGCCGAGAAACCGGTCAAAATGTTCTCCGGCGGCATGCGGCGACGGCTCGAAATTGCCCGTGGTTTGGTTCATGAACCGAAAATATTTTTCCTCGACGAACCCACCACCGGCCTGGACCCGGTGTCGCGGGTGGCCGTGTGGGAGATGCTTGAGAAGCTCCGGCGCGAGCGCGATTTGACCATTTTGGTCACCACGCACTACATGGACGAAGCGGACAAGCTCTGCGATCGGATCGCGATTATCGATCACGGTAAACTCGTGGCACTGGACTCCCCCCTGAAACTCAAAGCCTCCATCCCCGGCAAAAACATCCTGGAAGTCAGTTTTTCCGAAATCCCTCCTAACTGGGTTGAGCGCTTGCAGGCGCTGCCCGAGGTGGCCGAGGTCCGATCGGAAGATCATGTTTTCCGCCTCTCTTCCCACAACGGTCCCCGCACAACTGTGGCGCTGGTTGAAGCTGCACGCCAGGCCGGGGTTGCGGTCACCTCATTGTCGGTTCAAAGCACGACGTTGGACGATGTGTTTATGCATTTTACCGGCCATCAGTTGCGCGACACGCTCCAGGCGCCGGCCGCTTACAGCAGCGCTTTCATGTACGAGCGTCGATGAACCGCATTCTCGCCATCATCGAGCGCGACCTGCGCCGCTTTAAGCGCAGCCCGACCCTGGTGATTGTGTCCATGATCCTGCCGCTAGTCCAATTGGTTGTGCTCGGCTACGCCTTCGGTGGCAAGGTCAAACACCTCACCGTGGGGGTAGTCGACCAGGACCATCACGTGCCGGCGGTGAAGCTCAGGGAGATGTGCGGCGCCGTTGGGGCTAATGCGCGCACGTTTGACACCGTGGGCTATACCGACATGAGCGCGGCCGTACGCGACTTGCGCAATGGCCGTATTAACGGGCTCTTGAATATTCCACCGGAGTTTTCGCGCAAGGTCCTGGCCGGCGCCAACCCGCGTGTGGCGTTGATTGAAGACAACACGGATCAGTTTGTTGCTTCAGCACTCGAAGGCTCCTTCAGTTCGATGCTGGTGGCTTATAACGCCAAAGATCCCGCTCCGGCTTTGACTTCGAATGCGACCTTGGCGGTAGTCGAAGTTTATCCGTACGTGCCTTACATTCAGTATTTGCTGCCTGGTTCCATCGTGCTGGCCATCTTCGTGTCCGCGATGATCGGTGGCGGCATCATTTACATTGATGACAAGGCACGCGGGCTGCACGAGGGCTACCTGGTGACGCCCATCAGCAAGTTCGAGCTGATTATGGGTTTCAACCTGTCCGGCGCCATAAAGGCCATTCTCGCGGGCCTCGTCCTGGTCAGTTGCGGCTCGATCATCGCCGGCATTCCCAACCCGTTTGCGATCGTCCGCCTCGTCCGCTTGCTGGTCATGGTCCTCGTTACCGCTCTGGCGTTGATCAGCATGATGTTTCTGCTCATGGTTCGCGTGACCGATCCCCTGGTGCCACGAGCGATTTTCGGCGTGCTCAATACGGTGCTCTTTTTTCCCAGCGGCGCTGTGTATCCCGTCCAGGCCTTTCCCGCTTGGATGAAGGCAATCTCGGCAGTCGATCCGTTTACTTATGCGGTTCATGGATTCAAGGCGCTGCTCTTGAAGAACACGGGTCTGGTGGCGATTGTTCCCGATTTGGTCTACCTGACAGTTTTTTCAGCCATTGCCATGGCCGCCGCCACACTCCTGTTCCGGCGTACGCTTTAAGGCCGAAGGTCCTGTAGCTGCGGTTGCGCAGTTGAATAGGTTCCGGCAGCGGCAAGGAGTGCCAGTGCCAGCGCAACGGCTCCGGAAGTTCTTTGCGTGCTGGTTTTCATATACGCTCCTATTCTTGTGTCAAAGTTCGATTTGCTGACGGGTACGGCGTCATAACGTTCCGAATTGATCGCCGCTCCAGTTTGCTATCCAAAACCTGATCACCGCCGACTGCTACCCGAATATTGTCAAACATTTAGCTTCCTTTGCGGCCTCTGTGATGGGTCGTGATCTAACGTGAGTTCACGAGCCTGTGCTGACTTAGCTCTCCTGCAGAAGTGAAGGCTCTATTGGTTCGAGGACAGGTTACGGGTCCATTCGATCGTTCCAGTGAACGCTGTGCTGCTATGTTGCGGCAGTGGCTTTCAGCGAATTGGGGCTTTCTCATGTGGTCCCAGATGAGTGTCCTAAGGACCCACACTTGTTCGTGGCGGCTCAGCCGTTCGCAGAAATTTATTTCATCGGCTGAAGCAGGATCGGACCGAGGTCCAAAACCGGTTCTCCTCCATTTGCATTGGTGGCGGAGCCGGTCGGGCAATTCGTGTGAAAAAGAAAATAGCCTGTGTGCTCGAATGAAAGCGACACCATGCTCCAGCTCGATCCGCGAAAGACCGAGAGCACACGTTCACTGGCCAATTCGAAGCGGCCATCACCATTGGTTAACGTGGGAACCTTGCGCATCATGAGCTCGCCGCCTTTAGGCTGTGAACCCCTGCGTGGAATGTCAGCCGAACCGCGAATGACGTTGACGCCGGGCAGGGGTTGGCGGGTATCGGAAGCCAGTACCTGGCCCGTAACTCGTGGCGATGTATAAGGACCGAGCGGCCTGGATTTGCACCCGATAAAAGCGATGAAGAGAAGGAGGCAGTAAATGAGTCGGATCATCGCTCGAACGCACAGGTTTTACGGGAACCCTGTTCCGATGTGAACCGGGTTAATTCCGTTTTGCTTCGCTGCCGACCATGCTGAACGGTGGCTTAGGTTTTAATGATCTCTTTGAAGGCCACAAGGAAACGCTCCATTTCGTCCGAGGTGCCGACCGAAACTCGGAGATGCTGCACCATGGGTGGAAACGGTCGACCGACGAGGACCTTCCGCTGACGGAATTCGCGAATCATAGGTCCAACAGGTTGTTTGATGTCGACCATGAAGAAATTAGTTTCTGAAGGAATCACCTGGAAACCTAGCGAGGTCAAAGCGGCGACGGTTTTTTTGCGCGTATCGATAATGCTACTCCGGACGGTGGCTTGACCAGCCGTGTCCTTGAGGGCGGCGACACCGGCCCATTTGGCCAGCACGTTGACATGGTTGCTTCCGATATGCTCGCGCATCTGAGCGATCAGCGACGGTGAAGCGACGGCATAACCGAGTCGCAGTCCTGCCAGGGCAGCGATTTTGGAAAAGGTGCGGGCAATGATCACCGGTCGTCCTTCCAGCACGTAAGAAACACTGGTCGCGTAATCGGGGTCCTGGACAAAGTGATGATACGCTTCATCGATGAGAACGGGGATGCCTTCGGGAATGCCGTCGAGGAGCTCCTTCACCTCTTGTTTGCGAACGACAACGCCGGTTGGGTTGTTCGGATTGCAGACATAGACTAAGCCGACCTCGCTGCGATTGGCGCAGGCGGATTTGATGAGCGCGGGAATGTCCTGGCGAAAACCGGGACCCAAAGGCAGGCGGATGGCTTCGGTGTCCAGGCCGGTGGCAAACTCGTAAACGGTGCTGAACGTCGGTTCGACGCCGAGGGGTTTCTTGTGTGAGCGCAGGAAGGCGGTAGCAGCCACTTCCAGGATCTCCGTTGAACCCGCACCGAGCAGAATGTGGTCGGACGACACGCCGTGATGGGCGGCAATGGCCTGGACGATGCCGCCATCCGGGTAGCCGTAGCGGTTGGCGTACTTGAATGCGCTGGTCACGGACTCGAGCACAGAGGCGGAGGGTCCGAAAGGATTCTCATTAAACGAAAGCTTCGCGAAAGAATCGTATTCGTCGGCGGGCACACGGCCGCGTTCAATGACATCTGCCGGTCCGCCGCCCGATGAGGCGGCCAGTCCAAGCTCAGGCCACAATCCGCAATAGCCGGCGAACGCGGCGAGACCGCCCATAAACCGGCGTCGAGGTACACGACTGGAAGCGTTCATAGTGGTAACGGGGTTAGTTTACTCCGTTTTCACCAAATGGCCAGCATGAAGCGGAAAGGAAGGGACCATTTCCTTGAACCGCCGGGAGTAATCGACTCCTCAGCCCGCGGCCGGTATGTCCTGCGGTCCGGGAAAACGGATGGCCGGGATGAAAGGATGTGCGGACTGAAGATGTCCCGTGGTCCGGACAACTAGAGGTAGCTGTGGTTGAATTCTGGCACCCCTATTCGGGGTGCTTGCTTTTTGCGAAGGTTACCGGAGGTCTCCGCTGCGCTCCGACACTCCGGCTACCGTCTTCAACCCTTCGGGTTGGTGAGGTGAAGCTTTACACCCGGGTTGGTTTCATAGGCACAAGGCACGTGTGGGGCGCTTTGGGGAAGGATTACGATTAAGCCGGAACGATTCAGGGGAAGGGACCGCGCCCGCCGCGGGCGCAGCGGTTGGCGCCCTCGCCACCCGCATTCCGCGCTTCGCCAATTCTACTCACTATTTGGTGAGGTTGGGCTAATACGAGCCAACCGGCGAGGGCGCCGGTTGGCAGCGCCCGAGGCGGGCGCGCTCCCCGACGCTAACCGCATCGTTCGGATTAACATTCAGAAGAAATAATGGCCACCTAACACCGCCCCCATCGAACGGGGAGAGGGAGAAGCTATCCGAAGCTTCCCTTAACAGATGCCTGTTTACGACTTCGCTAGTGTGGGTGTATCAGAGATGTTTCAAAAAAGCCTCCACTCCCCCAACCCCTCTCCTGCAGAGGAGGCCAGGGAGATCGCCTGCCGCCCATTTGTAAGAGTGTAACTTGTTACAACCGACTAGATAATCACCCCATGGCCCAGGAAAGGCAGTGACCCTAGAGTAATCGCGCACACGAGGGCTGTAGCACGATGAACTTCAAGGGCGTGTTCGCGCTGAGCCTTACCGCGGTCGCTCTCATGACCGATTGCGTACAGGCACAAACTGAGCCGTTGGGACTGACCAACGGCTCCGCCGGAATTTGGGAGAACGGCGTCGGCGAAGGTTTCCGGCGCGAGGTTGAAACCATTACTCTCAGCGTCGGCGCGACTTACGGAATGGCAATTTTCGGGAGCAGGGAGGAGCACGATTTGGCGCTGTTCAGTTTCAGCTATGGGCACATGCTCAGTGGTGTTGTGGGGAAGGGACATTGGTATCAGGGAAACCCTGAATTCCGGGCGGAACTTTTTACCGGGGCGCAGTTTTCTCCCAGCACGGAGAGTTTCGTGGGACTCACACCGCATATACGGTACAACTTCGCCACGGGAACACGCTTGATTCCGTTTGGCGACATTGGGGCGGGAGTCACCGCAACCAGCATTGGTCCGCCCGATCTGAGCGGGACATTCGAATTCAATCTTCAAGCAGGCGGAGGCGTTCATTGGTTCTTCAAAGATAACGTGGCGCTGACGCTCGAGGCACGCTACGTGCACTGGTCCTGCGCGGGGCTCCACAAACCGAACCTTGGGCTCAATGGAATCCAGGGAATGTTGGGAGTCACGTTTTTTTGGTGAGAGCGTGGTTGGGAAAATGCTGAAGTTGAGCCGGAGTGCCGCACAGCCAGGTCGCAGTTTCCTCGTGGGTACCGTTCCGGCCGCTGCGAGCGGGGACCGCTCGCGCTCCGTCAGCATTTTACCAACACGCTCTAAGAGAACGAGCAGGATTACGATTACGATTACGAGCAAGATTAAGATAAGACCCGAGGCAGCAGGAGGAGAAGGATTAAGATTACGATTACGATTAAGAGAAGCCGTGTCGGAATACCTGAATCAGGCAGTTGCGTTCTTGAAATCCGACGCGAGAGTATCGCGTGAACGGGACACAGGCGCGGGTGGTAGTCGTGGGAGCCGGGTTCGGCGGCCTGACGTTTTGCCAATGTTTCGAGCATTTGAATGCGAGCGTCACCGTTGTGGATCGGACCAACCACTACTTGTTTCAGCCGCTGTTGTACCAGGTCGCGATGGCTGGGCTCGCGGCGCCGGACATTGCCCAGCCGGTGCGGTCGATTCTTGCCCACAAGCCTCGCCTGACAGTTTTGATGGATGAAGTGGAGCGAATCGATCTGGCCAACCGCAGGGTCATTGGGCGAGCAAACCAATTCGAATACGATTACCTGATCCTGGCGTTTGGCGGAATCACCAGCTACTTCGGACATCCAGAGTGGGCGCATTACGCCCCGGGTCTGAAAACGCTGGAAGACGCGATGCTAATTCGCCGCAACGTGCTGCTGGGCTTCGAGCGGGCGGAAAACACGCGCGATCCGGACGAACAGAGGCGGTTGATGACGATCGTGGTGGTCGGCGGCGGGCCGACGGGCGTCGAGCTCGCGGGCGCGTGCGCGGAGCTGGCGCACCGCGTGTTGCGGCGGGATTTCGAGCATATCGATCCAAGGAGGGCGCGCATTATTCTGGTGGAAGCGCTGCCGCGCATTCTGACGCAGTTCAGCGAAGATCTGTCGGCCAAGGCACGGAGCCAACTGGAACGACTCGGCGTGGAGGTCCGGACGTCGTGCCCGGTGAAATCGATCGGACAAGGGACGATAACTCTGGCCAACGATGAAGTCATTGCGGCGGAAAACATCGTTTGGGGCGCCGGGGTCATGGCGCATCCGTTGACGCAGCACCTTGGGGTCGAGCTGGATCGAGCTGGACGCATCAAAGTAAAGCCGGACCTGAGCCTGCCGGAACATCCGGAAGTGTTCGCGTTGGGTGATATCGTGTCGCTGCTTCAACCGAGCGGCAAACCGGTGCCGGGAGTGGCGCCGGCGGCGATGCAAATGGCCAGGCATGTGGCGCGCGTGCTCGAGGCGGAACTGGATGACCCGGCAAAGACGAAAGATCGACCGGCATTTCGATACGTCGACAAGGGGACGCTCGCAACAATCGGTCGTTCGGCGGGCATTGCTCAGGTTGGAAAAATCAAATTGACAGGTTTTCCAGCGTGGTTTGCGTGGCTGGTGGTGCACCTGGTGTTTCTGATTGGCTTTCGCAACAAGTTGGCAGTTTTGATCTCGTGGACCTATTCCTATTTCACGTACCGGCTTGGGGCGCGCATCATCACGGGCTGGCCGCCCGGAGCTCAACAGGCCAAACGCGATGAGGAGCGCCCGCTTGAGTTGCGCAAGTGAAGCCGGGCCAACCAGCTAAACCCCGATTGATCTTATAAAGCGTGCCCTGAAAAGGCGCATTACTTCGCTTTTACTTCAACAGTCGAAACGACCGATTTCGTGGCGCCGCATTCCAGCGACACCCGAATTGCTCGGGCAACTTGATCGTAAGAATTCGCCGTGCCACGCAGCGTCACTTCGCCGCTTTTTGCTTCGGGCTTGATGCTGGCGTCCGAAAGCGACGGCTCAGCGGCGATCTTCGCCTTCACCAGGTCGTTCAGCTTCCCATCATCCAGGTCGGCTATGTTTGAGCTGGCTGGTTTGTTCACGACGATTTTGCCCTCTTTCTCCATCTCGTCCTTCAACTTGCTCGTGGCGCGCTCGTCGAACGCCTCGGAAACTTTCTGCACAAACCGGTTCTCTCGCACCTTGGTCGCCAGCGGCCCGTCACGAAAGGTCCAGTAGCTGCCCGAGCCGATCACCAGGCCCAGCAGAAAAATGATGAAGTTCTTTTTCATAGATATGTGGATTGCTCCGCCAGTTAGCGGGATGTGTTTTTTCGCCTGAGACTTGGAAAGAATGTATTTCCGCGATGGATTATGTCAATTCAACGAAAAACTTGCGGGTAGCTGACCGTAATTGGAGGCACCACCAGCGGACGAAGTCCTCAGTGAGTCTGGTAAACGCGGATTTCCGCGAGCTGGCTACCGCGGTGAGGCACAGCGAGGCACAGGCTTTTGAGTTCGGGCACAAAAAGAGAGGTCCGAACGCCGGCGGAGGTGGCAATGGTCTTTTCGACCGTATAATGATCGGCGTCACTTTGCCGGATCACATCGATCGTGCCCTGGCCGCAGGACACGTAGAGAGATTTGTTGGCAACGTCGTAAAAGAGATCATCCGTGTCGCGAGAAATGGGGACAGAAGCAATGAGGCGGCCGGGGCTTGCGCTGTAATCGTACACCAGGAGGCGAGCCGGGTTGCGGCAGCCGGCGAAGAGGTGGTGGTTGGCTTCATCGAGAATCAGCGGGAAGTTGGATTTGGCTTCTTTGATGGGCCAGGTGCCGGTGACCTCGGCTTTTTCGCGATCGATGACAGCAATTTGTTCGGCGTTAGGTACGTTGACGAAAATTCGGGGTCCCCCGGATTCGAGGCGGAAAGATTCGGGGTGGCCGGCGAGCTTAATATCGGCGAGCTTGTCGCCGCTTTTGGCGTCGAGGACCATGAGCGCGCCGCAGCCGTAGCCAACATAGATCCGCCTGGCTTTTTCGTCGTAGCGGACGTTGTCCGCATCGTCGCCGCACTGAATTGAAGCGATGGTCTTGAAGGAGTGGCCGTCAACAATCCGGCAGGTACCGTCAGCGCCATTGGCAACGAATAGCCGATCCAGCTCGGGGACATAGGCGATACCCTGAGGTTCGGCGAAGCCGGGAAGGCTTTGGATGAGTTTGCCGGCTTTTAGGTCAACGACCTCGACCGTATTGTTGCCGAGGGCGGCAACGAACAGACGCCGACCGGCCACGTCGGCGGCCATGTGGTCGATGCGTCCATCGACCTTTGGCATGGGGATGGTTTGCACCAGGTTCAACGGGGCGGTGTCGGCGGCGTGCATGGTGAAAGCCAGACAAAAGCTGGCGATTAGACTTGTCGGTTTCATGCGGTAAGGTTTAACCCATCGAAGCCGTTGCGAGTTTGGCTTGAAAGGAGCGAGCAGCTCAAGTTGGAAACCTGCTCAGTATTTCGCATTCCATACTGCCTCCTCATTAACACCGGGCTTCAGCCCGGTGCAGTGGCAGGTTTACCCGGCAAACTGTTTCAACAGTTTGTATGACAGGGCGAGAAGAGGTTGAAACGGCTCAACGTTCGGCCGAAATGAAACAGTTTGACAAAGTCACCCAGCCCGCACATATTTCGTTTATTGGCGAAATGAGAAAGTAAATGAAGGAATTCCTGAACATCACCAAGGCTTTGGCGGACGAGAACCGGCTGCGGATGCTGATGGCGCTTCAGAGTGGCGAGTTGTGCGTGTGCCAGATCACCGAATTATTGGGGTTGGCTATGTCCACGGTATCCAAGCACCTGTCCATTCTGTACCAGGCCGGGCTGGTCAATGCCCGCAAGGAAGGCCGGTGGATGTACTATTCACTGCCCGGAAAAGGAGCCCCGACGGCGGCGAGGGATGCCGCGGCGTGGGTGCGCCGTTCACTGAACGGGAATGAGCGGATTTCCACGGACGCGAAGCAGTTGAAAAAGGTTATGGCAATGGATGTGAGCGAACTATGCAAGCGGCAATGCGCAAACTGAAGGTGCTTTTCCTTTGCACGGGCAATTCGTGCCGGAGCCAGATGGCCGAAGGCTGGGCGCGCTCACGCAAGGGCGACAGCCTCGAACCGTATTCGGCGGGCATCGAGAAACACGGCCTGAACCCGCACGCGATTAAAGTAATGGCGGAAGCGGGAGTGGACATTTCAAAACATTATTCGAAGACCCCGGCAGAGCTTGGGCCGGTGGAATTTGATTATGTCATAACGGTGTGCGGTCATGCGGATGAGAACTGCCCGGTGTTCCCAGGCAAAACCAAGATCGTGCACGTGGGATTTGAGGATCCGCCAAAGCTTACGAAGCATTTGCCGGACGGCGAACAGAAGCTGGCGGTGTACCGTCGCGTGAGAGACGAGATAAAGGCCTTTGTGGATGGGATGCCGGGAACTTTGAACCACGAAATACACCAAAAACACGGAAAGTGAATCCGGAAGGAAACAGAAATATATGAATATAACAACTGATTCAGAGAGCGTGAGGCAATCCGTGCGGGAAGGTTATGGCAAAATCGCGGAGAAGGGTGGGTCGTGCTGTTCGGGCGTAAGCTGTTGCGGGTCGAGCGCGGAAGATTCGGCGCAGTTGGCCAAATACGTCGGCTATAGCGCGGAGGAATTGGCGACTTTGCCTGAAGGCTCAAACATGGGGCTATCCTGTGGGAACCCGAACGCTCTCGCCGCGCTGAAGCCCGGGGAAGTGGTGTTGGACCTGGGGAGCGGCGGCGGGTTCGATGTGTTCATTGCGGCTCGTAAGGTCGGCGCGGCCGGCCGGGCCATTGGTGTCGATATGACACCGGAGATGCTGGCCAAAGCGCGTAAGAATATCGCGGCTTATCGTGAGCGGTCCGGGTTGAACAACGTGGAGTTCAGACTGGGTGAAATCGAGCATCTCCCACTGGGCGACAATACCGTTGACGCCGTGATTTCGAACTGCGTGATCAATCTTTCGCCGGACAAACCGCAGGTCTGGCGTGAGATTGCGCGGGTCCTGAAGCCGGGAGGCCGCGTGGCAGTCTCCGATCTCGCTCTGCTGCGGCCGCTTCCGCCGGAAATTCTGAAAATGGTCGAAGCGCTCGTGGGCTGTGTGGCGGGCGCGGTGCTCGTCAGCGAGACGGAACGCATGGCGCGCGACGCGGGACTGACGGCGATCCGGCTGAATCCGAAAGCGGATTACGTGACGGCGATGACCGACTGGAACGACCCGCTTTATAAAAAGATCATCGACTATCTGCCCGCCGGGAGTGGACCGGCCGAGTACATCACCAGCCTCGAAGTAACAGCGCGCAAGGCACCGAAATGCTGCGGCTGAAGAGGACGCGATGGGCAACACCGTCACAGCCGAGCTTGGCAAACCACTGTCGGAGCGGAAGCGGTTGGCGTTTTTCGAACGTTACCTAACTCTTTGGGTGTTCCTGTGCATGGTGGTCGGCGTAGCGCTGGGCAAGGCGCTGCCGGGAGCCACGGCAACTCTGAGCGGCCTGGAGTTCGGGCGCGGCTCGCAGGTGAATGTGCCGATCGGGGTGCTGCTGTGGCTGATGATCTATCCGATGATGCTGAAAGTGGACTTCAGCGCCATTGGCGGGATTGCGCGCAAGCCCAAGGGGCTGATGGTGACCCTGTTCGTCAACTGGCTGGTAAAACCCTTCGGAATGGCGTTCCTGGCATGGGTGTTCATGCAGCACGTGTTTGCGTCGTGGATTGAGCCAGAGACGGCGAAAGGCTACACGGCCGGGCTCATTATTTTGGCCGCTGCCCCCTGCACGGCCATGGTGTTCGTATGGTCATATTTGACGGAGGGTGACCCGGCATACACGTTGGTCCAAGTGGCCGCCAACGATCTAATCATGCTGGTGGCGTTCGCCCCCATAGTAATGTTTCTCTGCGGTGTAGCGCATGTCGTAGTCCCGGCCAAGGTACTGATTACGTCGGTGGTTGTTTTCATCGTGATTCCGCTGACGGCGGGATGGCTGACGCGGACCGCGCTGCTGAAGTCGCAGGGCAAGGAATGGTTCGAAGCGAAGTTCCTGCCCAAATTCCATCCGATCATGATCGGATCGCTGCTACTCACGCTAGTGCTGATTTTTGCGTTCCAGTCGAAAAACCTGACGAGTCGGTGGGTGGCGGTGCTACTCATCGCGGTGCCCATTATCCTGCAGGTCTATTTCAACTCGGGATTGACCTACCTGCTGATGAAGTGGCTAAGAGTAGAACACAGTGTGGCAGCGCCGGGAGCATTGATCGGAGCGAGCAACTTTTTCGAACTGGCGGTAGCAGTCGCCATCACGTTGTTCGGCGCGGATTCACCTGCGGCGCTGGCGACCGTGGTTGGTGTACTGGTGGAGGTACCCGTCATGCTTTCGGTTTGCAATGTGTGCAACCGGACGCGGGGGTGGTTTGGACGGATATAACTCTCGAGATAGGTCAGTAATCGAAAAAGCCTGTTGCTTAGGAACAGGAAAGGGCAGTGTAGGCCAGGCGTTTCATGGCGGACGCGTCTTTTCCTTGGCTGAAGGTCGCTCCCAGAGGCAAAAAGTCGAGGGCCAAAGGGGTCGTTCCGGTTCCTTTTTGTTTTGAGGGAACCCGTGCAACTGATAGACTCTCAGCCGATTAACCACCATAGCGGGAGAGATAAGGGAGCATTAAATTATGTATCGGCATATCGGAATTTTGGTTTGCGACGACAGCGAGCATGATTTGTACTTTCTGAAGCGCGCGTTCGCGGATATCGGCGTCAACGCGCGGCTGGAGTTCGTATCGAGCGGCTTCGGAGCGATGGACTATTTGCTGGGCAAAGGCGGCCATGCCACCCGGACCGTGCCAATGCTGACGATCCTGGATATCAAAATGCCGGGCATGAACGGACTGGAGCTCTTACATTGGATCCGGAGTCAGCCCGCGCCACTTAACACGCTGCCGGTGTTGATGCTCAGCTCTTCAATTCTGTCTCACGATATCGACCGGGCGCACGAGTTAGGTTGCAACGGCTATGCGGTCAAACCCAACGGCATGGACGGCATGCGCGAGTTCGTGCGCTCCGTGGAAGCTTACTGGCTCCGGCAACACAAATACCCAAGCTGCTGCGGACGCGGCGGCGTGTTGGGGGCCAATTAGGGTTGAATATTGGTTAAGCTTACTTTGCCGGATCCGCCGCCCTTGCATTCTTCACATCATTCACAGTCGCCTCGGGCCAGCCGTCTGCGTTCCAACGCAGTGGCATGATGGCCAGCGTGGCTCTGCCATCCATGCGAACGTCACCTTCGAAGTCTGACGTGAACCATTCCTTTCCGTTCGCGTTCAAAATCGCCGCGTGTCCAGGGCCGATCAACGGGCCGTTGGTCGTCGCGAGAAACAGACTGCCGCCGCTGTGCAGCAAGTCGACACCGGCCTTGTCCAGATAGGGCCCGGTGACGGACTTACTCCGCCCGATGCGAATGTTGTAAGTGCTCCTGGGGCCGCGACAACAGCTGCCCCAGTTCACAAACAGGTAGTAATAGTCATCATGCCGGCACAGGCATGAAGCTTCGATGGACTCATTGTAAGCGAGAGAAAAGAGCTTTGAATTTGACGCCAATCGTTTGCCGGTCTGAGGGTCTAATTGAATCAGTTTGATGCCGGACCAATAAGAACCAAAAGCCAGCCACAAGCTTCCATCCCGATCCTGAAACACGGAGGCGTCAATGGCGTTGTAGCCGTCGCCGTCCTGCGTCCGAACCACGAACCCTTCATCGGTCCAATGATAGGCGGGATCGTCCGGGTCCAGCGTGCGACTGGTGGCCAGGCCGATAGCCGAGGTCATTTTCCCGAACGACGAGACTGCGTAATAAAGCAGATACCGGTCGCCCAGCTTGATGATGTCAGGCGCCCAATACTGCATGCGACAGTTTTCGGGAACGATCTTGGCGATCCATTCCGGCGCGGCCTTAAAAACGGCCGGCCCGCGTTCCCATTTCACCAGGTCGCGCGAATGATACGAAGGCACGCCCCGGCCAGTGTAGAAGACCCAGTATTCTTCTTTGCATTTCACGATACTGGAAGGATCGCGGGTAGTGATGCCGCGGCTCGCCGACTCTTCCAAGGGCAGCACAGTGAATACCTTTGGGGCATCGGGTTTCGCGGAATCGGTTTGCGCATTGACTGCGGGGGGAACGGAAAGGATGCCAATTGACATCGCTGCTGATACGATGCAGCGAATATGAGGGTTGCCGGTGGCGAGTTTCATGGGCGGCAGTGTGAAAGGAATTTTAGCGGGATTCAAGACAGCTTAAAAACAAGGTCGAAAAACTTTTCCCGGCGGTAATAATTCTCTCTTCCGCCGCGACTAATCAAATAAAGGTCCGAGATTGAATTCGACGCCAGCAGACGAACACAAGTTCCTGGGACTGGTGAATGAGAATCGAAACAGGATTCTCAGGGTCTGCCGCGTTTATGCGTGGAACTCGGCTGACCAGGACGATTTGTATCAGGAAATCCTGTTCCAAATCTGGCGCAGCCTGCCGGGCCTGAAAGAGAACCAATTCGCCAACACCTGGCTTTATCGCGTGGCCATCAACACCGCCATTTCGTTCGTCCGAAAGCGGGCCTCCGGCTCCGAGCGCATAATTCATTTCGGACCCGCGGACCTCGCGCGCACGATTGAATCACGCCAGGCAACTGAAGTCCGCGCAGACGACCGCCTCGCCACCCTTTGCGCCGCCATCTATAAACTGGACCCGCTTGAAAAGGCGCTGGTCACCCTTTTTCTGGAAGACCTCACCTAC
Source organism: uncultured Verrucomicrobiota bacterium (assembly GCA_964623885.1). GTDB lineage: Bacteria > Verrucomicrobiota > Verrucomicrobiia > Limisphaerales > UBA8199 > CAZUVM01. The sequence continues at coordinate 11,219 of CAZUVM010000099.1, read as the reverse complement.
CAGCAAATTGCTGAAGCCACCGGCATGACGGCCAATAACGTCGGGGTCATGTTGCACCGCGCAAAGAAAAAACTCTCCGGCCTGATGAAAGAGGAGACGCTCAAGTGAACGACGACGAGTTAAAGAATCTCTGGCAACAACAACCGTTGAAAGATCCTCCGTCGGCGGCGCAACTTATTTCCGCCATGCAAAATAAATCAACTCGGCTTCGCCGCGATCTGCGCGCGCGCGACCTGCGCGAACTGGTGGCCTGCGGATTCATCATCCTCGTTTTTGGATATTTCTTTTTTCATGAAGGCGCGCCGATTGCGCGCGTCGGCTGGCTGATTGTTATCGGGAGCGCGATTTTCATCGCCTGGAAGCTGCTACACACCCGCCGGACTACTCCGCCGGCGCAGCCCGGCGCTACTCTAGTCGAATCGTTGCGGGCAGAGCTGAATTCGGTGCGCGCGCAGTCGCGTTTGTTGCAGTCGGTGCTGTGGTGGTACTTGCTTCCGCCAGGGATCGGCTTGTTGGTTGCCACGTGGGGCATGCGGATCAATCTCCATGCTAAAATCCCTTGTACGCTGGTATTCATTGCCGTGTATGCACTGGTTTACTGGGTCAATCAGTGGGCGCGGTCCAGCCAGCTTGTTCCCCTCGAAGCACAACTGGAAGCGTTGCTACGATCGGCCGAAACGGGCGAGCCGCTGGGTGAAACGCACGTCGCTAATCTGCGGCCAATCGTTCTCTCAGTGGCGACCGCCGAGCGGGTTAGACCTGCCGAATTTAAAGTCGCTTTTTGGCAGATCGCCCTATACGGCGAAATCTCCTTTGTTGGCATGTGGTTCTTTTTGATGCTTGGTCTGACTGAAGGCAACTCCTCGCGCATGTTCGATTGGCAACATGTGGTCTGGACCGTGCCTTTCTTTTTGGCCGGGCTGATATTTTCGTGGATTTTGCAAAGGGCAACCGAGCGGGCCGTAGGGCTCAGTCCGCTGGGGATTCATTTGCATAAAGGGCATAGTCTTATTCTCTGGGACGAAATAAAAGAAGTTCGGCCGGTAAGGATTCTGAATATTCGATCTCTGCGGCTGGTCAAGGAATCCGGCGAAAAGACGATCATCCCGTGGACTTCTCTGGATCGACATTTTGACCTGAAAGCGGCGGTCGAAAACTTTGCCCCGCCAAACCATCCCATACGTAACTACCTGTCTCTGCTAACCCGAGCTCAACCACAATGACAGAGCCATCATTTTAGGGCAGCCCGCGGATACTTTCGGGGTGCGCCAGGTGATCGCGGCTCCAGCGCTTCAGCACGGTCTCGGAGTGGTAATCGAATAGCTCTTTCGTTTTGAACGACTGCACGTGCGCATCGCAGAACTGCACGTTCCATCTTGCCGCGTGGCGCCTTTGAACGAAGCCTACGCCTGCCTGCGGGTTCCCAATGTTCGAAGCCGTCGGCAAGCCCATTTCCAAAAGCGCGCTATCAAAGAGAATCATGTCCACGAACCGAGTAGAGGTCCACACGAGTGTTCCCAGCCCGGTCAGGTCCATGGCGTCGATCTGGCTGTCGCCAAGGACGATCATATCGCTTGGGCAAACCACTTCCTGCTCGCGAATCGGAGTAACTCCGCCTGGGCGGATGATATTGTCCGGCGGAGACCCAGGACGCGTGATGATTCCTCCCAAACCCGATTCCTGACGAGACACGGGGTTAAAGCCAATATCGTTATAGGCGTAACCGCGGACACTTTCCGTCGCACTCTCGCCGCCTGCCATTAGCCAGGACGTGAAATGCCCAAAAGCCGGGCAACCCTTGATACCTGGGGTTGGCATCACGCCATTGGTGCCGGACGCGAAGCGCTCGCCGGTGTAATTGGTCAGGCGCGTGTACCAATACCGCGCCGGGCCGGTGGCGCTGTCGCTCATCGGCACCGGTGGATAGACATGCATGTCTTCGACATACATGCTCAAACCCAGTCCCCACTGCCGCAGATTGCTCTTGCACACGGCCGACTCGGCCGAGACCTTCGCCCGCGACAGCGCGGGCAACAACAACGCCGCGAGAATGGCAATAATAGCGATGACGATTAGCAGTTCGATGAGTGTAAAAGCCCCCATGCCGGGTTTGATGCAAAATGATACCTTCCCCGGCGGATTCCAAAGACCCGCGCGCATAGGTTAAGTGGTGACTGTTTCACCAAAGAGCTAGCATGAACCCGGGTGCCTGCGCAATCCGCTATTTCGCTAAGCGTCGGGACCTTCCTAAGCGAACGAACACGCAATATATCGGCGCGCTCGTACAAGCGAGGGTTAACGTGCCTGGTTCTGGAACGAGAGTAACGCTGGAAATCCGTTCGTCCCAGATGTGCCCCCAGCCCAATAGGAGTCGCCGCTCCAGGAAAGGTTTCCGCCAGGTGCGGCGGAGAATTGCCAGTCAAAGGTGTATTGAGTTCCCGACGGATAGATGTCCTTCAGATAATCTCCTGTAAAGCGATAGGAACCGTCTGCAAGTTGTGTGCCTGATGAACTGTGGACAGCAAGTTGGAACGGCTGCGGCCTGCCTCCGGTCCAGGTGTTAGCGTAGAGGCTACTTCCCTCGAGGACGGCATCGTATATCACCCCCGAGAGGGAAGGCTGGGCACCCGTCAAATCGAAGCTGAGATCGGCGGTAAGGGAAACGCTGCGGGAACCGTTCGTTACATTGTCTCCCCTTTCCAGCGCGGTAGCGCCGGCAATTGTTTGGTAGGTGCAGGATTGGATGGCTCCATTGGCTAAACTCACCAAAGTAAGGCAAGCGGCGGCAGCGATCAAAATCTTCAGTAATTTACAGAAGCGCCGCTGTGTCTTTGCTGAAGTGATCCGGGAATGAGTTGTGAACTGTGACACTGCGGGAGGGATTGGAATTGAGTCGCCCACGAAATGAAACCTAGGCCTTTGCGCCGGAACGTCAAGGCGCGTTAGTGCTAAAATGGGAGGGCACTTACGCGACTCATAGGTCGTCGCCCACAGTTCCGCTCCCTATGCGGGAAATCATCTGGCACTGAGGGCAGGATGGATCTTCAGAATTTCCTGAACGGGGATGCGGGTCCAGTAGTCGCGCTGGTCATCGCCGGTGCGGCCGCGGTTACCGCGCGGGGCGTCGAGGGAGAATGTGCCGCCGTAGATTTGGCCGTCGAATTCGATGCGCACTTCGCCATGGGGACCGCCCGGGGAGGATCCCTTGTAAAAGTTCACATAAGCTTCGACTTCGCGGATGTCCACCGGCGTTTCGAACTCGATGAACTCGAATTCCTTGCCGGGCGACGAGCGATGGTCCTTGTAGTAGTAACCTTCGGGAGAGCGCGGGTGCTGGAAGAAGAGCGTCTCGGCGCCGGGCCGAGGCGTAGAGTAGAGATCGAGGTCGATATTGTCCTGCCAGCGGATGCCGATTTTCAATGGGCCGACCATAACCGCGGGCGGACGCTGGGAGGTTTCGGCCAGGGCACTGCGCGTTAGCCAGTCGACGGCGTCGACGGAGCGGCTGATGCGCAGCATTTCCACTTTAGTGTCGCCGGCGGCGATCGACCAGTTGACGGCGGGAGCAGTCGGATTCTCCGCGCGGAAGCTTTCGAGGCCGGTGGGAAGGTCGCTCGAAAAGGAGACCAGTCGCGCGCTGCGCCGGGCGAGGTAAAGGGTCCAGAAACGGGTGACGCGTTCCTTGTATAAATCGTTCACCCACGGGTCGCCGAAATAGACCCAATCGACGGACAACTGGGCATTGGTGTTTTCGCCCAGGCCGTAAACCGATTCCTGTTTCGTTGCGAGCAGGTGTCCGTCAGAAGGGAAATAGCCGTTCACCATTGAGAAGCCAGGTTCCCTGGCGTCCTGGTACAAAGGACTTCCCAGCAAGAGCACGCGTGAACTGCCACCGGGCGATTTCGCGGCGAGGAATTCGTAGAATTGGGGCAGGCGCAGGGCTGCGTCGAACCTCAGGTTCGGGTCGGCGGGCCGGGAATGCTCGGCCGCAAGGAACTGCTTGAGATCGCCGATTGCGGTGGCGAATTGATTGGCGCGGGTCTTGGGGCTGTTAAAGGCGCGCTGGTTCGGCACTGTAACTTGGGTGATGGTCTTGAGATCGAACGCGTCGTAGATGTCGAGCCGGCTGTCGAGAGGCAGGCCTTCGACCAGCAACCGCACAATGCCACGGTAGACGTCGTCCTTAACGGATTTATCCAAGTACGGAGAGAGACCGATAACAAAAATACGCGGCGAAGAGCTTTCCGGCTGGCGTTCAGCGGCGGAAACGGAGCAGGCCGCAAGCAAGGGAAACAGCAGGCCGAGAAGCACACTAGAAGCCCTAAGGGTTTTCATGTTTTGTGAAATTGAATGATTCATGGCGACGGAAAGCACGCAGGCTGGAAGCCTGCGATACAGCAGACTCGGAGGTCTGCGCTACCTGTTTGCACACGTTAGCCACCGTTGGATCGGGTTTGGCCATTGCCGGGCGCGGCGGCAGCCAGGCGGCTGGCTGGGTCGGCGCCTTCGATATGATGACGCAAGTGATCCGAAAGCTGATCGAGGATGACCTGGCGCTTAACCGACTGGTCCTGGCGCCGAGCGGCTTCGCGATGGAACATCGAGTTGCTGTACGCGATTAAGGCGGAGAGCTGGTTCTCCAGTCGCAACAGGTGCCCGTTGGACTCGCCCAAGCCGGCGCGTTCTCGTCGGATACTGTCTTCGAGTTCACGACGTTCACGGTCCAACTGCAGGAAGGCCGGATCTTGCGCCAGACGAACCGAGCGATGTTTCGCGCACAAAGTAGTGAGATACATGCCGAGCACCGCGGAGAGAAAGATCTCGGCCACGGCCTGTCCGCCGACAGTGATGACATCGACCCATTTCGCACCGGCGAAATTGATGCCAGGAGTTGGATGTGAGCTTGGCGAATCAAAAACTGTCATGGACGCGATTTGCTCGTTGATGCCTTTGGAAAGGGTGGGATAGACGCAAGCATAGGCTGCGACCCAAACGACTACGCCGAGCAAACCAAGAGCAAGGCAGCTCCATAGATAGACGTTTCGGGTGCGGCGTTCCTGGAGCAAATCCCAGCCGACTTTCACGGCCAGGGCGCCAACCGGCAACAGGGCTGCCCAGAGATACGAACGAAACGGATTTTCGCGGAACGTAACAAAACCCGATTCGAGGAGGTTGAAGGAAATGTTCAACACGCCGAAAGCGATAAGGCAAATGATGCCCAGCGAACAAACCACCAGCATGGCGATGTCCCAGGCATTCCACGGGGAAGTCGGCTTGGAATCCTGCTGACCGTCGATCGTAACGGGAACGAGCTGCGGCCGCTGGCTGAGCTCGAGCTCCGCCCCACGGAGCCGGCCCTCGAGAAAAGCCAGGCGCTCCTCGTGCGTTTTGGCCTGTTGCCGGTGCTTTTCCCATTCCAGCGCGTGGTGATGCAGGAACAGCGCGCGGTGATACTGCTCGATTTCCTCCGGACCGGCAGTGGTGGCGCTCTCGATGTGATTCTGGATAAACTCCAGGTGCACCGCCGGGGTAATGTTCCCGGCGGTCGCTTTGGTTTCAGGTGAGCTCATAACAGGTTCAACCGCTAATTGCTAATCGATGTGAATAGTTTACCTAATACAGAATAGGATGCAGTCCACGCTGGGAACATTCTGGGCTGAACCTCCCTTGAAAGGGCTAGCGCGTGTTAACAGCCGTTTCGGTATCGACGGTGACACCGACCGGAATATCCATGTGCAATTGGCCGGGCTCGGCGCTGCTCTGGCGGCTTTCCTTGCGATCCTGGTTCTGTTGCAGGCGTTCGATTTGGCGGTCGAGGCGTTCCACTTCGCGTTGCAGGCTTTCGCGTGCTTTGCGCACGGCTTCGAGTTGGCTCTGGAGAGCTTCCTTGCGCATGGTTTCGGCGTGTTGCTTTTGGGATTGAGCGTCAGCTTCCTGCCCTTCGGCATCATGGTGGTACTGCTCGGCGGCACGTTTGGCCTGGTCCATGGCGCGTTTCGCCTGTTCGTTGGCCTGCGCGACCTGGCGCTTGATATCGGCTTCAAGCTTCTCCGAATCGAATTTGAAATTGCGTCCGTCCGGCGACGACCAACTGTAGGCAAAACTGTTCTTGGAGGAATTCTGTTGCGCCATCAACGAGTTGAGCATGCGCTCGACGCGTTCGAGCCGCCGCTCGACCGAATCACCATCCTTGGAACTCGCGCTTGTGGCGTCGCGGCGGCCTGGACGCGCCGGTTTCACCACGTCGGTGGGAGGGCACTCAGCGACCAGGGGAGCAACCGCTACTGGAGGCATCGGACGAGCGGGACCCACAATCAAAGGCAACGCGCCGGGAGGAGCATCGTCATCGCTTTCCGGCTTTGGCTTCGGACCGGGAGAAATGCTTACGCCGGGCTGATTGGGAACATCGGCCCGAGCTAATACCCCTGCCAGCGGCGGTGCCGGAGGCAATGCAGCGGCGGTTGGAGCCATGTCGGGCGAGCGGGTATCTCCGGAGATAGCGGCAGCGGCACTAGAGGAAGCCGCAGGACTCTGCGCCAGGACAAGCCGCGGCCCGGCGCTCAGAGCAAGGATGGCGGCGATGAGCGCCGTCGAGAGAATGAATCCGAGCCTGGTCTTGGCCAGGCGAGGTGAGGTATTTCGGTGCGTGTTCAGTATCATAGTTATCCTTTGTTTTAACTGGCTTTGGTTGGCAGAAACTCCGGGAGCAAGCAACGCAGGCGCACTCCGGATGCGACCGGCGAAATCGGCCAGGAGCAGCGCGTAAGCGCGCCGGGAGCCGCCTGGCTGCAGGACAAAATCATCACAGGCTATTTCCCGCTCGAGGGATAATTGCCGCGAGATCCAGCACACCGCCGGATGAAAGAACACTGCGGCGTGAAGGAAATGCTGTGCGAGGTTGGCCCAATCATCGCGGCGGAGAACATGAGCGAGTTCATGCCGCAGAAGATGCTCGGTCTCATTCAGGTCAGAGGACTCAGCGCTATGCGGCAAGATGATGACGGGATGGACAAAGCCCAGCAAAATGGGCGACCGTTGGCTGGTTGATAATCCTAGAGCGACGGGCCGATTCACGTTGAGCTCCGTGCACAGGCTTTGGAAAAGTTGGTCAACAGGACCGGCCGCCGGCGTTGCCTGCCTTTTCAAGCGCCAGAGCCGGTAGAGATGCCAAAGCAGGCAAAGCATTCGCGTGATGGCCACTAACATCCAGGTGCCAAGGAGCCACAGGCCCAAGTTGCGGACCAATCCCGAATCTGCCGCGATGTTCAAGGAAAGCGGCTGGAGAAACCGAGCCACAAACTGCGCAACGGCATTGTGACGCGGAGCGGATCCGGCAGAAACGGTTGACGGAGCGGTTTGAACGGACGAGGATGCGCGCTCAGAGGCGGCGTTCGGCGTGGTCACAAAAGGAGGCGCGGCCATGAGCAGATCTTCCACAGGTGACGGGCCGACCGAAGACAACTCGGCCAGGTGAACACGGAAGTTTTCGAATTGTGAGTCGCTTTCCGACGGCGAATTGGGAACCGGCGTTACTACCGTGTTTCGCACTGGAGGAGCCAGCGTTGGGCTGGTCTTCAGAGTCGGGGGAGGCGCCTGGACGGGAAACTGGCTGGCGCTCACGGGCGACAACCGGTTCACGAGCAAATGGGCGGGAATCAATGCCACCACCAGCAGGAGCGTGGCGAACCAAATGGCGTGCCGCGTTGCCGCGTTCAAGCCGCGGCTGAATCGCAGACATAGACCGACTACCAACGCGAGAATAACGCCCTGGTAAATGCCATTAGCGGCAGCGGCCACAATTTGATCACAGGCTTCAAGAATTTCCTTGTTCATGCCTTTCGTCCCCCGACTCCAGGATTTTGCGTTTAATTTCGTCCAATTCTTCCGGCGTGATCTCCTCATCACGCAGAAAGGACAGTACCAATTCTCCCGGCGAACCGCCAAAAAATCTCGATACGAGCTGCCGCGCGGCCTTACGCGCCACGGTGTCCCGATCCACTTTGGGCACGAACACGAACGCCCTGCCTTCTTTGCGTGTAGAAAGATAGCCTTTCGCTTTGAGGATGCGCATCAAAGTAAGGATCGTCGTATACGCGTCAACGCCCTTGAGCGCCTCGACTACCTCGGCGACGGTGGCAGACCCCCGGGCCCAGATGATCTCCATGATGCGAAGCTCGGCGTTGGTGAGCATGCTGGTTTTTTTCCGCGGCATATGTGGTCGATAGCTATTAAATCTTTAGTAGTTCGACTTTAGCGCAACGCGCAAGGCTGTCAACTAAGACTTTAGTAGAAATGAAAGTTTGAAGCGGAAGAAATGTGAGAAGAAGATTCGATTAGCTTCCTGAATTTTCGGACGCACTCGATTCGCGTGTTTTGATCAAGGTCTGCCCCGGCTTCAATCCGTCAGCTTTGGCGGTGAGTTTGAGCTGTCCCGGTTGGTTAATTTTCCCGCGAACAATTACGAGGCACAGGCCGTTGAATGCTTTTCGATCGCGTGACGGAAAAGCCTCCAGGTTGGTCGGATCGCCATTGTCCGTGGCAACGATCTCGCCCGGACCTTCAAGCTCGAAATGGATGCGTTGATCGGCGCGAGGCACAGTAAGTCCGACCTGGTCCACGATCGTCACGGTCACGAATGACAGGTCGCACCCATCAGCGCGAATCGTCTTTCGATCAGGTCCCAGCTTCAGGCGAGCCGGTTCGCCTGCGGTTTTCACCATATCCTCGGCCGAGCGTTTGCCCCTTCGGTAGGCGATGACCTTGAGCGTGCCTGATTCGTAGACTACATCGTCCCAGCGCAACCGATATTCGTAAGGTCCTTTTTTTCGACGGCCGAGCGATTTGCCATTAAGGAACAGTTCCGCCTCGTCGCCGGAGGTAAAAACGTGAACCGGGGTAACCTCGCCGCGGCGTTCCGGCCAGGTCCAATGCGGCAGAATATGGGCCATGGGCAACTCAGGACGCCAGTGTGCCTGATAGAGATAGAAGCGATCTTTTTTGAATCCGGCCAGATCAATAATCCCGGAATAGGAACTGCGCGAAGAATCGAATGGAGTTGGCTCGCCGAGATAATCCCAGCCGGTCCAAACAAATTCACCCGCCACATACGGGTGCTGCTCCTGTGAGGCAAACACCTTATCGGCGGATGCGCCAAAGAATGCGGAATAAAGCTCATAGGCGCTCACTTGACGCCTGACCCGGTCTTCGCCGGACTTAGCACTCGCTGCTTCGCCGAATCCAGGCGGAACCGGGAACAAATATTCACCGCGGCTGCTGAGCGCGGAGGCGGTTTCGCTGCCGACGATAGGTTTATCAGGGAATTTCTCGTGGAATGCAGGGTATTGTCTGGGCGCGCCGCGAATGCCCGCGCCCTGATAGTTCAAGCCGATCACATCGACCGAAGCGCTGAACGGATTGGTAGGTTGGGACCAATTCATGGCGGTAGTGGTAAGGCGCGTGAGATCCTCCTCCCGGACGATTTTGTCGAGCTCCTGTGCAACGGTTGCGCCTGCCGCGCCGCGAAATTGTTCGCCAACCTCATTGCCGATGCTCCAGAGGACAACTGACGGGTGATTCCGATCCCGCCGCAAGTGAGCGCGCAGGTCCTGCTCGTGCCAATCATCATACAGGAGATGGTAATCATTCGGCGTTTTTCGCCGTTGCCAGCAGTCGAAGGTTTCGTCCATGACCAGAAAGCCCATCTGGTCTGTGAGTTCCAGCAACTCAGGCGCAGGCGGGTTGTGGCTTGTGCGAATGGCATTGCAACCCATCTCCTGCAGCATCTGCAGTTGGCGCTGCAGCGCGCGATAATTCACCGCCGCACCGAGCGCTCCCAAATCATGGTGATTGCAGACGCCATTGAGGGGCACATGCTGTCCGTTAACAAAAAAGCCGGCGTTGGAATCGAATTTCAGTGTGCGAATGCCAAAAGTGGTTTCGCAGGCGTCAACCGCATGGCCACCTTCGAGCACGGTGGTGACTGCAACGTATCGATTGGGATGTTGCTGTGGAGGCGGACCCCATAGTTTTGGATTGGGAATAGTTACGGAGCCTGTGGCCAAACCGCTGGCGCCAGGCTCGACCTGGAGTTGTGTCGGCGAGATGTTGGCGAGGGCAGGACCAGTTTGGTGGCCGGCCGCATCCAGTGAACAAATGCGTGTAGAAACACTTACGTTGGCTGCCTGCTGAGAATCGTTGTCCACCAGCACCTTTAGGCTCACCGTTGCGGCCGACTGCGAAACCTCTGGCGTGGTCACGAAAGTGCCCCAATGAGCGATATGCACCGGACGCGTCTTGACCAGCCAAACATTTCGGTAGATCCCGGCTCCAGGATACCAGCGCGAAGAATTAGTCGGGTTGTCCAACCGCACCGCCAGTTCGTTGACTCCTCCCGGCTTAGCGTAGGGCGTCAGATTCAGCCGCCATGACGAATAACCGTAAGGCCACCCGCCGACTAAATTCCCATTCAACCAGACAACGGCATACGACATCGCTCCATCCACGTCCAGGAAGAGAGACTTGCCTGCGTCGGACGCCGACAGGGCCAGTTTTTTTCGGTACCATCCGACCCCACCAGTAGGCAGGCGGCCCATCCCACCCCCGCCTTTTGTGGTGAATGGGCCCTCGATGGCCCAGTCGTGCGGCAGATTCACGCGTTGCCACGAACTGTCATCGAATTCCGGCTGCGCGTACGCAGTGCCCTCTCCGAAATTGCCTTCTGGTCGGAAGAATCGGCGCGCGGGGTCTTGGATGAACTCATTTCCGGTCGGCAGAACCCATTCTCTAATGCCTGGAGAGGGAGCGGCGGCGGTCGAGTTCGTCGATGAACTACGATCGCTTTCTCGATGGGTCACATCGTATGCCAAATTGACCGTGTTGCCCTCTGGGTCCCCCTTGGTAAATCGCCAATCGTCATTTATCAGGATTCGCTGGCGAGGTGAAGTCGGCGCGGGTTCGGAGGCGAGCAATGACGCTCCGGCCAAGCCAAAGACAGCAATCAGCAGGCTTGGAATGAATATCTGACAGTGGCGATGAGCGCGCTGCGACAACCTCTCATTAACACCCCGCTTCAGCGCATAACGCGTCAACCTAAGAGGCACGTAATTTACGGCGTGGTTTCTTGGTTTTTCGGGTCAGCACGAGAGTGTTTTTGTCCTCCACCGACCACTCCCATTCTTCACCTTTGGTCAGTTCCAATGCTTCGGCCAGTACCACGGGAA